>JAUNDK010000005.1 GCA_030526115.1 Clostridia bacterium | reverse complement strand
GGAATGCGGCCAGTAAGTTCTCCGACAATAAACGGGATAACTGCGTCCATTTTTAGGAAGGGGGTGATATGATGAATAATACTGCTTTTATGACAGTAGAAGAAGTATCAAAGGAATTATGTATATCCAAGTCCTATGCGTATAAAGTTGTACAGCAGCTTAATCGCGAACTAAGAAGTAAAGGATATATAACAATTTCAGGCAGAGTAAACAGACAATATTTTGTAGAGCGTACCTGTTATGGTGCAAATAAGGAAGAGAGGTAATCAGATGTCAGTACATAAGGACAAAAAGACAAACACATGGCGAGTCTGCTATCGCTATACTGATTGGCAAGGCATTGTTCGTCAGACAACGAAAAGAGGATTCTCGACAAAAAGAGAAGCTCTCGCATGGGAACGAGAGCAGAAAGGTAAAAATGAGTCAGATTTAACTATGACTTTTGAAAGTTTCATTGAAATTTACACAACGGATATGAAAAACAGAGTCAAAGAAAATACCTGGCACACAAAAGAGCACATCATGCGTACGAAGTTTATTCCATATCTCGGCAAGAGAAAAATGAACGAGATAAAAGCGAAAGATATTATCGCCTGGCAGAATGTGATGATGAACAGCACAGATAAAAGAGGAAAGCCATATTCCCCTGTCTATCTTAAAACCCTGCATAATCAGCTCAGTGCAATATTCAATCATGCTGTCAGATACTACGGATTAAAAGAAAATCCTGCAGCAAAAGCTGGAAATATGGGAAAAGAAAAATCAAGGGAAATGCTGTTCTGGACTCAGGAAGAGTACAAGAAGTTCTCAGAAGCAATTATGGATAAGCCGATTTCATACTATGCCTTTGAGATGCTCTACTGGTGTGGAATAAGAGAAGGTGAACTGCTGGCTCTTACTCCGGCAGACTTTGACTTTGAAAGAAACTTATTGAGAATTAATAAGTCATTTCAGCACTTAGGCGGTAGAGATATCATAACAGAACCTAAAACAGTAAAGAGCAACAGAACCATAAAAATGCCGGAATTTCTTTGTGAAGAAATGAAAGACTATTTCTCTATGATATATGGGCTGAAAGAAAATGACCGAATATTCACTATCACAAAAAACTATCTTCATCATGAAATGGATCGCGGATCCAAATCAGCCGGAGTTAAGAGAATCCGAATTCATGATCTGAGACACAGCCATATATCACTGTTAATTGAGATGGGATATTCCGCAGTAGCCATAGCCGATCGTGTGGGACATGAAAGTATAAATATCACATACAATTATGCTCATCTGTTCCCCTCAACACAGAATGATATGGCTGATAAATTAGATCAGTTCAGGAAAGGAGAGAAAACAAATGTCAGCAAAAAATGTGGATAAGTACAATCGTTTCAGAAGTATCACTGTAGGATTCAGAGTATCACCTGAAGAAAATGAAGCACTCAATTCAGCAGTTGCTTTGTCAGGTATCAGCAAACAGGAATACTGTTATCGCAGATGCCTGAACCGGGAAATTGTTGTCCATGGAAATCCAAAGGTGTTCATAGCTTTGAAGAAACAGCTGGAATCGATTCTCATTGAACTTAAACGCATTGAGAATTCCGGTGATGTAACAGCTGAGATGATTGACCTTATTACACTAATCACAGAAACACTTGAAGGAATGAAAGGAGCAACCCCATGACAGAAGAAAAAAGAATGACTGCCCCGGAAACATCTGTTGGCGCAGATGAAGGACAGTCAACCATATCTAAAACTATTGATAATATATCAGATTATGACGATGATTTCAATGAAAATTTTTTCTGTGATCCATATCATCTGAATACCATCAGCATGAATGAACTGTATGATACCGTATATGAGAGCAGGCCGCCATTAATAGACGGCTTTCTCTATCCGGGAACATATCTCTTTGTAGGTGCGCCAAAACTTGGAAAGAGTTTTCTTATGGCCCAGATTGCTTATCATGTCAGCACAGGGACAAAACTTTGGGATTTTCCTGTAAGAAAAGGAACTGTGCTGTATCTTGCTCTGGAAGATGACTATCACAGACTTCAGAAGAGAATGTATCAGATGTTCGGAATTGAAAGCACAGAAGATTTACATTTTGCAGTCAATGCCGAATCACTTGGGAATGGTCTTGATAAACAGCTGGAGAATTTCCTTTGGGATCATCCGAAAACATCACTGATTATCATTGACACCTTGCAGAAAGTTCGTGAAGTTTCCGGCGACAATTACAGTTATGCCAATGATTATGAAATAATCACAAAGCTTAAAAACTTTGCGGATGAACATAGACTATGTTTGATTCTTGTTCATCACACAAGAAAACAGCAATCATCAGATAAATTCGATATGATATCCGGAACCAACGGTCTGCTCGGTGCGGCAGACGGAGCTTTCCTTCTTCGAAAGGAGAAACGAACTTCCAATTCTGCGGTACTTGAAGTTTCAGGAAGAGATCAGCAGGATCAGAAACTTCATCTTACAAGAAACACCGACAGACTGCTATGGGAACTTCAGAAAGTTGAAACCGAACTTTGGAAGGAACCTCCTGAGCCTTTGCTTGATCAGATTGCTCAGTTTATTAACGCAGAAAACCCGGACTGGAGCGGTACAGCAACAGAGTTTGTGGAAGCGTTAAAGTTAGATATCGCATCCAACAAATTAACATGCAAACTGAATGTAAACGCAGGGAAATTAAAGAGTGAATACCACATAAGATATACAAGTAAGAGAGGACACAACGGTCGCAGCATCAGTTTTCATTATGAAAAGCGTGACGATGCGTGACGGTCGTGACGATAGTTTTGACAGTGGGGGCGGTCCTAAAATGACCGTCACCATCGTCACGGACCGTCACGGCCTGCGGAAGATGCCCTACGGCGAAACCTGCAGGGTTTCAAGAGTAGTCCTCGAAGAGCGCAAAAACTAGGCACTTCTGATAGGTTTACCTGTCAAAAGTGCTTTTGCGTTACTCTTGACAAGAGTAACAGAACCTTGACGGAACAGGAGATGATATATATGAAAAGAACAATAAGTGCGATGGTTGGAAAAGGATCTCTTAACCATAACAGCCGAAAATTTCATGCAAAAATGTTGATCCGGAACGCACACCTCTTAATATCACCTACTGTGAGGAAGATATTAAGAACGTCTATCACGAACTGTTTAATGATGCTCTTGAGAGATACAATGCAAAGCAGACAAGAGCAGACCGAAAGATAAACAGTTACTACGATAAAATACGAACAGGAAAGCAGGAGAAGTTATTCCATGAACTTATTCTGCAGATTGGAAATAAGGATGATACAGGTACAAAAACCGAATACAGCGAACAGGCAAAAAATGCTCTTGATGAATACTACAAAGGATTTGCAGAGAGAAACCCAAATCTGCATGTGTTTTCCGCTCACCTTCACATGGATGAGGAGACCCCGCACATCCACATAGATTTCGTACCGTTCACCACAGGAAGCAAACGCGGCCTTGATACAAGAGTGTCATTAAAGCAGGCGCTAAAAGCTCAGGGATTTTCAGGTGGAAGCAGGAGCGAAACGGAGTGGAGTCAGTGGGCGCAGTCAGAAAAAGAAAAACTCGCTGAAGTTATGGAGCGGCATGGTTTTGAATGGGAATAGAAGGGAACTCATGAGAAACACCTGTCAGTCCTTGATTATAAGAAGAAAATGAGAACGGAAGAAGTTGAAGAACTGGAAGCCCAGGTAAATGACAAAAAAGCTGAAATCTCCAATCTTGATCTGCAGGCTGAACAGAAACAGGTAGAAATTGAGGAGATAGAGAGAACTCTTGAATCTGTAAATAAACAGAAATTAAATCTTTCTGAAATTGATAGAATTCAACCCAAAAAGTCTGTGCTTACAGGTAAATTCACTCTTACCGAAGATGAATTTAACACATTACAGTCGGCTGCTAAAAAGTATGTTACACACAGGCGAAAGGATAACAATCTCAGAAAAAAACTGAATGAACAGAAGGAACAAATGTCTGTAAAGGAAGAACTTATTGGTAAGCTATACGAAATCATTGACACTCTGAAAAGCAAAATATCTGAACTTGAAGAGAAGCTTAATGTAAAAGAAAGCCTGAAAGATAAGCTTGATTACGAAAGACTTAGGTCAGAAAACATTAGTCTTAAGAAAGAGAATCAACATTTCAGAGAGATTCTTGAAACCCTTGGAATACCTTACAGGAACAGGAACAATTACATCGACAGAGACTGCAGGTAGTATGTTTTAACAGAAAAGACCCGGTCAAGACCGACTGTTTTCAAGAAAAGAATAACCACAGCTATGAGTATCTTACCTTTTGAGACTTGCGGTTTTGACTGGGATTCTGTGTATGAGATTAACTACAGGGTATCTGGATAGCAGAAAAATATTAACATTTAGAAGAAAGAAAATTGTATGTGATGTTCGACAAACAATATCATATAAACAGCAATGCTTAGTGAAATAAAAAGTTGTCGCTTGTTTATATTGCAAGTCGGTCAAACACAAGATATAGCATGTTTATTTAAATGTGAATATATATATTGATATATACTTGACTTTGTTATAATTATCTGTTATAATCGAACTTAACAAAATGATAAGTTTTGTTATAACACAAAGTAGAAAATATTATATGCATCATAAAGGAGAAAAAATGGCAGCAACATTTGGAGAGAGGCTTTCAAATTTATTGAAAGAAAAAAGTATGCAGCAACAAACACTTGCAAAAAAAGCTGGTGTTACTGAAGCTGCAGTATCTCATTACATTAAAGGAGATCGCATTCCAAGAGCAAGTGTGATGTCAAGAATAGCAGATGCACTTGGTACAACCTCTGAGTTTTTAATGAATGGTACTGAAACAGATTCGAAAAAAGAGGTTGCACATGCAAAACGATTAATCGCTAGAAATGTAAAACAGATGACCAAAGAGGAGAAAATTGAAATTATGGGTATTCTCTTGGGGGAGGAATAAGCAGATTCATGAGGCTTGACAATAGTACATACGAATATATTAAAGAAGAAGTAGCTGATTTGTTTATCAGGTATGATGTTAAGTGCATTCCGATTAATGGATTCGAGCTGGCTACAAAAATGGGAATTGTTCCGATACCATATTCTTCATTATCTCCAAAAAAGTTGGTGGTGGCTCAAAATATAAGTCCTGATGGATTTTATATGGAACCAGGGGATGGAAGGGAATACATTTACTATAACGATCAAGTGGGATATGAACGATGTAATATGACAATATTACATGAAATAGGTCATGCAGTTTTGGGACATACAGAGGATACAGATTCTGAAATTGCGGAAGCAGAGGCGGCTTTCTTTGCAAAATATGCGGCAGCTCCTCCCCCTTTGGTGCATAAACTGCAACCAGATTGTCCAGAAGAAATAGCAGATACATTTTGCATAAGCTTTGAAGCTTCATGGCATGCGTGGAATTATTATAGTAATTGGAAACGCTTTCATTATGCATACGGTAGATTTACAGCATATGAGGAGAAATTGAATAAATTATATGGAATTACAGCGTAAATTCAAAGAAAGGTGGTGATGACTATTGCTTGTATATAGAAAAAAGAAAAACGTACAGCTACGCTAATAGCCATACGTTATCTTGCAGAAAGATATAAGTATATCTTTTCATTGTGGTGATGATAATTATACTTCATTTTTTCTGCAAGTACAATTGACAGAAGTTACAAAACATAAACTGTTTTCAGTCGCTTATGCGGCAGAAAGATGAGGTTAATATGTATTATTTAATTTTATTTAGCTCTCATCTGTCTTGGTGGACAGGAGGGTCTTATTTTGGGAACAACTAAAACAGGAAGAACATTAAATACAAGAGGCGCAGCTGGAGTTGCGAGCCATTATGCTGTTGTTCATTCAAATGAAGGTGGATATACTCACCCACAAAAAGGTAATCATATTCGTCTTAAGAGTGGCGGACATGGTCAGACGGGAATGAATGAACTTGATAAATATGGAATTCGATACAAAGTTGAGAAAACTTATCCCAATGGTGTTCGTGTTGGTCATGTTTTGGATCACACTAATAAGGCAAAACGAAAATCTATGGGGCAGTCGTGGTTTCCAAAGAATTGGACAAGCAAAGATATCAAGCATGCAGGGGAACATGTTGCCAACCTGAAAGGAAATCGACACAGTAAAGATGGGGTTGCTGTTTTTGGAATGTGGAAAGGTGTGCGTGTAGGAATAATCCGAACCCATGGGCAGATAGGAACAATCTTCCCAGATGCAAAACAACCAACTAAGAAAGGTGGCAAAAAACGATGAATATTAATCTTTTTAGAGAGATTATTGCGAGAAGAGAATATGTCGAAAAAATAAGCCATGGAGAATGGGCTGAAGGTATTGAGGAGTGTTGGAAGAGAGAGATAGAAGTACTCTCTGAGGATATCCCTGGAACCATTGCATTTTTCAAGTCCGAATGCACTGCGGCCGAATACTCTTGGGTTAGTGAGGTGATTGATGATTTGGCAGCACAAACGCAGAGTAGAGAGCTTGTTGAGTCTTATAAATCCGTGATGACAAAGTATCCAGAGGAATGCGAAATCTATAATATACCAGCTTGCATTCAATTCGCCGAAGAGGCACTAAATGAAGGAGACAATCATGACTAATGGTAAAGAGAATCTTGTCGATGAGGGACTTCGCGTTTCTTTAGTTGAAACTGCCTTCTTTGATGGTGATTTGGAAATTCCACATATCAATGCACCAAAGGATATCATTATTCCAGATGGATTGGTTCCTTTTTCAGCAAGAGAACGCAGTCGAAATTATCGGGACTTTGTTTGCTTTTATGAGCATGACATAAACTTCCGAAAAGTATTAACTCACACAGAGGAAATTGTAGATGATTTGAAAAGATTTCCAGGAATTATAACTCCTGATTGCTCATTATATGTTGATGCCCCTCTTTGTGTTCAGCTTACTAATATTTATCTTAATAGAGCAGTGGGATATTATTTGCAAAGCAAAGGTCTTTATGTTGTTCCTAATATCAGATGGGGTGATGAACGGACTTTTACGACAGAGATATTTCGTGACAAGGTAGCATTTTTAGGGGTAGATAAACATAGTATTGTATCAATAGGCACATATGGACAAATCAAGACTGCAGATTCAAAACGATTGTTCAGAGAAGGATTGATTGCTATGCTTGATGAGTTGGAGCCTGAAATTGTTATAGTATATGGCTCTATGCCAGATAAAATATTTCATGGCCTGTTGAATAAAACAAGATTTATCTCATATCCAGACTGGACAACAAGAATGAAGAATAAATCTCTTTAAAGTGGTAAAATAAATATTTAGCAAAAATAAAGCTGATATTATAACCGCATTTGGCACAAATTAGATAGTATCACATTTTATATAGGAAGTTTCAGTTTACTTATGCACACATATCTACAGGTTATTGAAATTTAACCTTTCATATGCTATAATCCATCAAAACAACGGATACTATTCTTTATTAATGACAACACATTGACAACGGGAATTACGATACACAGTAGTTCTTGAATAATCTGAATAATCCTGATAATCCAAGCAATATCTCTTAAACAAATTTGTTTAAGTTTGGCGTATCAGGAGCGAATACGAATAATTCATTATAAAAACACTTATCCCCTGCTGAAGAAAATCTCAGCAGGGGATTTTGAATTTACCGGCGGGATCTGAGCATAAGTTCTCTGTCCGTGATTACTTTATTACTCATAGGTGCCTCCTGTATTATCTTTGTTGAGAGTTCCTTCAACTTCTATCAGCAGACATTTCACGAGAGATCTGACCACAGGACGGTGTCTTGTTCCCTTCGGAATTATGACAAAGTCTCCCTCACATAAGTGAGTCAAACCATCATCTGTTTCTATATCAAACTCGCCCTCTATACAGTAAAACATCTCATCCGAGTTATCGTGAACATGAAATTCAAGAGTTCTGTTTTCAGCCTGCAGAACATTCAGCATATGATTGTTGAGTGTACCCACACGCAGATATTCAAATAGCTTTTCTGTGGAGTTCACAGCTTCTTTAATATTTACTTTTTCAAGCATGTTTTTCACCTCGTTTGTTTTATTATACACCTTCAGACTTATTAATCAACACAAAACCGCCTGCCGTGTATTTAGTAACGACAGACGGTAAATTTTATATTCTCTTCGCAATCTCAAGGGCGATTGCAAGTTTATCCGTATTGTGGTTTGCGTCCGCAAGACCTTTTACATCGTAGTTTCCCTCGGCCACAACATCACCTGCGGCAAGAAAATCGTAAAGCTCAAAACCATAGTAATCGCACACAGCCTGAACTCCGGCGAGCTCCATCTCGACAGCAATACAGCCCTCGGATTTCCTCTTATTTACAAGGTTGACAGTCTCACGAAGCATGGTGTCGGTGGTCCAAACTCTGCCCTGCACAAAAGGAATATTCAGCTCTGTGAAAATCTCCGCTACTCTGTCTGAATTTCCTACTCTGATATAGTCATTCGCTTTGGCAAAATAATGGGACATTCCCTCTCCACGGTATGCCTCGGTCGGAACAATAAACTTCCCGCCTGTTGTTTCGGAGTCAAGACTTCCGCAGGAACCGAACATTATGAATTTCTCCGCACCCGTGAGGTGGCTCACTTCCGCTACTGTACCTGCGCATATTGCGGAACCTATCGGAGTAAGATAAAAAGCTGTGTCCTCCCCTGCGTTATCAAACTTCCACACAGGGATATTACCGTTACATGCACCAACCTCGGCTAACTTTTCACACTCATGTCTTTCAAACATTTCGTCATAAATCACCTTGGAGAAAATAACCAGACATTTTTCAACCAGGTGTTTTTTCGGACCGTAAAAACTCTCCATGGTAATTATCGGTTCACTTGTATCGAAAAGTCTTTTATCATTACAGTACTCCTGTCATCTTTTTGTCTCGGGAAAACGCTCATGGAAAAGCTTTTTCTCCCTGTACATTATGGATTCCGCCTGCTGATACAGCACCTCTATATCATTATTTTTACCATATGCGGCACCAATACACGCAAGTGGTTTTTCATCTGTATTCAGACGGTTTTCCAATAACTTTACACGATTGAAGAAAGTGTTTTCCTCCACGTTTTCCATCATACAGATAAACTCGTCACCGCTTATACGGTAAATCTCGTTAATCCGGAATATTGTTGCCAGTATTTCGGCATAGTCTATGAGCAGTCTGTCTCCCGCCTCATGGCCGAAATTATCGTTGGCAAATTTAAGTCCGTTAAGGTCACCGAAAACAATTCCGCTGCTGCCGTCCACACCTGTGAGAACATCTACTCTCTCCCGGAAAGCCCTATGGTTTTTAAGGCCAGTGAGATCGTCATGGGTTGCAAAATGCTCTATGATTCTGCCCTCATTTTTGACTCGCTCAACAGTATCTGACTGAAGCATTATGTATATCATCATGAGAGAAAGTGTGGTTGCCGGAAATGCAAATGAGAATTCCTCCACAAAGATATTTATAAAGGCTGCCACAACCGGAATAGTCAGATAAGCATAGGCAACTGTTTTATCATAACCATCAAGGTAATTCCTGTACATGGCTATTATTACATATGAGAATATCACCGACAGAATATTCATGACAACATATATGGAATAAACAGGTCCCTCGTAATACACTCCGCCTTCCATGACGAACAGGTAGCCCTTTAGCGATGCAATTACTGTAAACAGGCATACTGTCACGGTATATACCCAGTATATCCTCGAAATCAAAGGAGAAATCTCCTTCTTCTCCCTGATATGCTCTGTAATATATGAGATAAACACAGCTATTATCACAAATGTGAGCACCATAGCCAGTATAGTCACCACATAAAGCAGAGCTTCAAGTCTTTCACATCCGTCAAGTATATATGATACAGCGTCAGAGATACAGCCCACAACATTTACAAAAATCATCACACTGAAAAACTTTGCCTTTCCGGTTTTCTCTCTGTTTACATATACATTAATGCCGAAAAGTATGAGCGATATCAGCACAGAAAAAAGTTCCGTTGAAATAATTGCATAGTCAAACGGAGGCAGAGCTTCTTCTCTGCAGGAGAGTACTGCCGAAGATTTTATCGGCATTTCCACCACTTCCATATGTTCATATCCCGTTTCATCGGTTGTGGATGTGTGGAAAATTCTGCCATCCGGGTCGGTTGCTATTGTGAGTCCGTCATATGTCGGTTTAAGAACAGCCACATGGTTTTCGCCGGATATTGCAGCCACCAGTTTTGAATGCAGCTCAGTAACCGCGCTCCAGTCCCACGACGGAAGAAACAGTATATCCGTATCATTATCCATATTGTTTATGTAAGACGGAAAATTACTGTCATAACAGATTGCATAGGAAATTTTCACATGCTTTCCGTTTATATCAAGCTCATGAGACGGTATTTTTCCATCACCCGGTTCATATCCGGATTCAATTATCGGAATAAGACGGTATTTGCTGTAAGAACCCTGAACAACACCTTTATTATCGATAAACACAAGCTTGTTTTCTGATTTTCCGCTGTTATCGGTATCTGTTACATCAAGTCCGACAAGAACCGCAATATCATACTTCTGCGCAAGTTCTGAGCATTTCTCTGTGAAAGCAGCTTCTTCGGTATCATCAAGCTCAAAGCTCTCTTCGTTAAAAACAAGCATTTCCGCATTTTCCGATGCAGCCGCCACAATGGATTTTTCAAGGCTTTTCTCAGATTTTTCATAGGAGATTTCAGAAAAATTCAGAAAATCACCCACATACTGACCTGTGGTGTATGCAACCTGTAAAGTATCGGAATAACTTACATTCGGTGTAAAATAATGAATGCCCGGCAAAAGCAGCGCAAAATACAGTGCAAAAGTAAGAATTAAATATCTTCCCTTTTTAGTTGCTACGGTATAGTAAGTTAATGATACTATCCACAGAATAACAAATGACAGACCATAAGAGCCTATCAGCCTTTCAGACTGCATAAGAATGTTCATTTCGCTGAACATCATATCCACACGCACAATGCTCGGAAAACGTATAAGGGTCGCAATAAAATATACCGTCGTCCATATTACCGGAAAAACGAGTGTGCTTAGAAAATGCCGCCATCTTATCATAAAGTATGACGATAACAGAAACACTCCGTAAATCACCGCTCCGAAAAATGTGAACAGCAGTAAATTCAGCCACATAAAACCAAGAGCCCCGGCAAATTTCAGGTTCTGCGCCGTCAGAAAAACAATTCCCGATATCGTCAGTTGCTTTTTTGTACGGAATCTGCAGACAAGCTCCAGCATAATATACAGAGATGCAAAGGCCACAAGCCCATTAAGTTCTGACAGACTGACAAATCTCGGCACCACCTGACAGGCAAATTCCAAAACAAGCAGCAAAGGGAACAAGTGCTTTTTCACCTTTTCCACTTTTTATATTCCTCCCTGATAAAAATGTAAATGAGTCCACCCTTCGGTTTCCCCATAAAAGCGTAATAGATGAGCCTTGGGGGCTCATCTATCTTCATCCGCGGTTTTTAATAATTGTTCAAAATCTGCTGCCGGCATCGGCTTTGCCAGGTAATAGCCCTGGGCATAGTCACAACCTGCAGAAAGCAGACGCTCTGACTGCTCTTTTGTCTCGACACCTTCTGCAACAACAGACATATCCACCTGATGTGCCATGCCGATAATATTCTTTAAGAAACTGTGTTTCTCAGGCTTGGCAATTTCATTCTGAGTGAATTTCATATCAAGTTTCAAAATATCCATCGGAGTTGTGCTGAGCATATTAAGAGATGAATATCCACTTCCGAAATCATCCATTTCGATGACAAAGCCGAGCTCTCTAAGCTTTTTTACTGTGGTATCTATCTGAGTCAGGTTATCCGCATATGCACTCTCTGTTATCTCAAGATGCAACAGTCTCGGATCAATATCATAATGACTTGCAAGGTTTGTGATAGATTCCACAAGGTCCTCATGGAACATATCCGCACGGGAAATATTTACTGATACAGGCACCAGTGGAATGTTATTCTGTTTCCATCTGTGCATCTGTTCACATACCTTTTCTCTTACATACTGGTCAAGCTTCGGTATGAATCCGTTCTGTTCAAAAAGCGGAATAAACTCACCGGGAGACATGAATCCCCACTCGGGATGAATCCATCTGACAAGGGCTTCAGCTCCTGCAAGTCTGTTGGTTCTGAGGCTGTATTTCGGCTGATAGTAAACTACGAACTGTTCCTCTTTGAGGGCTGATTCCATAGCACCGGTTATAGCCTGTTCTCTGAGGGTTTTGTTACGCAGAGAATCATCATATACTGCGAAATACTTATTATATTTACCCTTTATGCTGTCAACCGCCATCATTGCACGGTCGCACATCTGCTCAACGGTAAGGTTACGGTCTGTAATCTGATAAATGCCCCAGCGCATTGGAACTGATTTTAAAAGATCTATGCTGTTTGATTCTATTGAAGCAGACAGTTTTTCTCTGTCAATTTCTTCTTTTTCACTGTTCTGGAAGACAAGGAATCTGTCTGCGCTCAGACGTCCGCAGAACCCGTCGTTTCCGATAAAGCTTCTTGTTACGTCAGCAACTTTTTTGAGAAGTTCATCCCCCTTTGCAACACCGAAAATATCGTTGTAAATCTTGAAGTTTTCAATGTTGGAACATACTATGGTGTAATTCTTCTCGGGATTTCTGAGCAGCTGTTCACACACGAGCTCATAGAAATATTCCTTTGTATAAAGCCCTGTCATGCGGTCGTTCTGAATCTGGTTAATCATAGTGGCTGTTTCACGAAGTTTGATAAGTCCTGCCACACGATGCATGATGATTTTCGGGCGATATGGCTTTGAAAGGAAGTCGGTGGCTCCGTGTTCGAGAGCAGCAAGTTCATCTGCCTCTGAGTTGCCCTGGGTCATAACTATAACCGGAACAGGAGAAAGCTCTTTGTCTGCCTTTACTATATCAAGAAATGTATATCCATCCATAACCGGCATCTGAACATCCAGAAGGATTATGGAAATTCTGTTCTTCTCTCTTCTCAGAACATCGAGCGCAACAGCACCGTTTTCCGCTTCATATACTATGTAACTGTCTGATAAAATTTCGCTGAGAATAGCTCTGTTAATATCATTATCCTCAACGACCAAAACACTGCGTTTCATATCTGCACGTCCTTTCTGAGTATTATCACCGCTTGCTTGCTTGAAGAGTCTATTTCAAGTTTCATTATTTGTCAACCTCTTTTTATTTCAATCCATTATACGAACTGTATTTTCTCTTTAGGTTTTCCACATATTCTCTGTCGACGCTGCCCGAAACCGGACAGCATTGACAGGTGCATTTTAATTTAAAGTATTTCTGAGAGCTTCCATAAGCTTCGGAATCTCTATGGGTTTTGCCAGGTGATTGTTCATACCTGATTCAAAAGCATTCTTTTTATCCTCATCAAAAGCATTTGCGGTCATGGCGATAATCGGAATGTTTGCCTTGAGTTCATCCGGCATAAGCCGTATTCTCTTTGTCGCCTCATATCCGTTCATTTTCGGCATCTGAATGTCCACGAGTATCAGGTCGTAGTATCCAGGCGGAGCTTTATCGATTATATTAACGCATTCGGCTCCGTCACACGCCCGGTCAACTTCAAACCCTTCATCCTCAAGTATTGCGAAAGCAATTTCCGCATTCAGATCGTTATCTTCGGTGAGAAGTATTCGTTTTCCGACAAAATCGGACTTATCGATCTCTTCGGGAATTTCTGCATTATGAACACAAACATCTGCGATTCTGTGAGGAAGAACAACACATATTTCTGTTCCCTTGCCGATTTCACTTTCCACGGTAATTGTTCCGCCCATGGCATCCACGAGTTTTTTGACTATCGGCATGCCAAGACCGGTTCCGTTTATGCGACTCTCGGTGGAGTTATATTCCCTTGAGAATTCATCGAATATATGTGGCAGAAATTCTTCACTCATGCCTATACCGGTGTCTTCTATCACCGTACGGTATAAGGCATATTCTTTACTTTCGGATTCTAGCTCTGTTGTGTGCATTGAAACCTTTCCGCCACTCGGTGTATATTTAACGGCATTGCTGAGTATATTCAGGAAAATCTCTCTTATCTTGGTTTCGTCAACCATTACTTCGGGGTGATTAACCTTAATACTGTAATCAAAAGCAATACCCTTGGTTTCCATTTCTCCCTCAAACATTGCAATCAATGACTTATTGAAAACATAAGCATTGTGATTTTTTTCTTCGAGGGTCATTTTTCCACTCTCTATTCTTGCCATTTCAAGAACATTATTGATAAGCGAGAGAAGGAAAGTATTTGCTGTCTGAATTTTATCTGTATAATTTTTTACCTGTTCGGCATCTTCTGCGTTTTTCTTTACCAGATTTGTATATCCGATGATAACATTCATCGGTGTACGTATATCGTGAGACATGCTGAAAAGGAAGTCGGTTTTTGCCTTGTCGGCAACCTTTGCCGCCTCAAGAGCCTCCCTGAGTTTTTCAGCTGTTTTCTCGGTTTCTCTGAGTGCGCGTGAGAGTTCGATTTCTCTCTGCTGATCTCTCAGAACCTGTTCGTTTACATTGTAATGGTAGCCCTGAAGCACCCATCCTCTGTCTTCTACCCTTGTAGCCTTGCCACCGCAGCGAACATACTGCTCACCGAGCTCTGGGTGAATCCAAAGGTAGGTATTCTCACTTACCATACCGGCCTGCATCTCTTCTACAGATGCTATGACCGAATCCAAAGCTTCAGGCTTTATATGGGAGAACCAGTGCTCATAAACAAGATTTTCGTCTGTTATGTTATCGGGCAGAGCGAGAAGTTTTAACATGGTGCTGTTGGCCCTCATTCGGGGCTTTTCCCCATCGAAAAGAACTATTCTCCATATTCCCATTTCCGCATCGGAAATTATATCATCTGTTCTCTTAAGATCCGACTCTGCCTTTTTTGTCTTGTTAAGAAGATCGAGTATGGCACATAATATTATAAGTGCCAGAGTAGCAACCACAATCACTATCTCAAGGGCGTGTTCACGAAGGAATTCCTTTGCGGTGTAAATCCTTCTGTTTTCCACATACTCATACATCTGACGGGAAAATTCTTCGGTATTCACAATGCTAAGGCCACGGTTTAAAATTGAATATACCAGGGTGTTTCCTTTTTTAACTCCCAGAGAAAACGAAATTGCTTTTCCCACACCCATTTCGGAAAGATTATCATAATCTTCCACGAGGGCATTTCCTGTTCTGGAGCTGTTGAAGAAAGTGGCACCCACCTCTTCACTCTCAACTTTGCTCAGTGCTTCGTTCATGTTATCACACCACACTATTTCACTGTGGGGATAAAGCTCACGGACGAAAGCCTCCTGAAGACTTGCATTTCTGACAATGGCGACCTTATCGAATTTTTCTTTGTTTAAAGAGCCCTTGAACACAGCGGATATTGTGGAATAAACAATAGGGTCTGTCTGCATCATGCCGTTCTTCTCGGCATGCCACACACTTGTCATAACCGGAAAAACCACATCCACTTCTTCATTTTCAAGACCCCTGAGCATTTTATCGTAGTCAGCATATGCAACATACTCAATTTCCAGTCTGTCTTCAAGTTCAAGTGATGAGACAATCTGAGATGCAATCTCTGTCATGATACCTGTTGCTTTTCCGTTTAAATCTGTGCCGGAAAACGGCAGATAATCATCCGCATATCCTATTACTATCTTTCTGTGGGAATCTATCCAGTTCTCCTCATCTCCTGTGAGGGTGGCGTTTGTAACTGTGGTGTTGTAATACCTGCGTCTCAGGTCTTTGTAAAACTCGTGATTAAAGTTTTCAATCTGAGCCAGTGCGTAATTCAGCTCACTGAGCAGATCATCGGCACCTTTTCGAACAGCGATATAGGAGGCCACATCTGCGATTTTCAGAAAAGCCGTAACATGATGTGAATAATCCACACTGTTATCCGCACCGGCAAAAGCATCGATATTTCCCGCATCGAGCTCCTCAAGAAGCATGCTCACGTCATCATAATATACTTCTTCGACCTGAACATTGTTCTCCTCTGCCCATCTGAGAAATTCATCAGCTATGTTGTTCTTAACCAGGCCTATTTTCTTTCCGTAAATTTTTTCGGGATCTGCCTCTTCAAAAGATGCATCATCTTCTCTTACGAAAAGCGAATACGTATCAACATCAAGGGTATGATCGGGCCAGTCCATGGAGTCTTTTCTGTCTTCCCTTTTGGCAAGTCCGGGAAACAGATCTATCTCTCCGCAGAGAAACATCTCATACAGAGCAGCCCATTCGCCATAGACATATTCGTATTTCCAGCCTGTATAGTTTGATATCTCGTGCAGGGTTTCATAGGCATAGCCTGATTTTACCGCTTCATCCGAAGCACCTTCCATAAAGTTTTCCGATTCGAAATATGCAACCCGAACCGTTTTTTCATTCGGAACCTCTGAAGCGCACACAGGTATGACAAAACCGATTACAGTAATCAGTGCCATAATTACAGCTGTAATTTTCTTTCCGTATCTTATCATCATATTTTACTGCTCCTGCCGTGGAAAAAGGTTGCGCTTAAAATCCCCTCTGTAAAATCTTCCTGAACATAAAGGGTTCCGTTAAATGTTCTAATTTATGGATTCTGCTTTGTGGGCGTTAATCCCTGCCTGTTCCGATTAAATGAATTCGCCTTTATGGCGATAAACGTTTTTACTTACCGTGATACTTGCGGATTGTTGCTGTTGTAAGCTCATAATCGGCTCTTACATTCTCGAGAAGAGCAGCAGCCTCTGCCGGAACAGTATCTGTCTCGGGACGGAGAAGCTCTGTGAGTTCACTTGCGGAATTGAAAAGCTTTGTGAATGCGAGGTTGGCGCATACACCCTTTAATGTGTGAGCCGCACGGAAAGCTTCGGCACGATGTCCTGCCTCAATCTCTGTGCAAAGCTCATCAAAACTTTTATCATCAAGGAAGCGAAGTGTAAATCTTTCAACAAGGCTCTGGGAAGGAAGTCTTGTGCAAACCTCATCGTAATTTCCGCCGAGCTCAATGTAGCATTCCTGAATAGTCATAATATTTCCTCCGTTAAATCTTAATCATACTTTCAACCATAACATATACCCTTATGACTGCCTTAGATGAGCGAATGCACACAGGCATATGTAGTTAGAATAATTATATCCTTTTTTTGTATTCTTTTCAAGAAAAAACTTGGCCAAACTGTCAAAAGTTCTTCCAAACTCATCCAATCTATTTTGTTGAATTGGCAAAATTAATGTGCTACAATTTCAGTAACGGAAATAATGCCGAAATATCGTTTTACATATGAGGTGACAGTATGGACAGCAAAGATATGGCAACCCCCATGGTTGTGAATACCCTTCAGGCTAAACACAGCACTTCTCACATAGCAAAAACCCTCTCGGATTATTTTGATGAGGAGTCTCTCACAAAAACAAGAAGAACCTTTGAAGAGCTCAAATCTCTCATGTCATGCTATCAGTGTGCCATAATGGAAATTGAAACCAAGTTCAGGGTTCTCAACGAAAGATTCTCGCTTAACCATGAGCGCAACCCCATAGAGACCATTAAAACCAGAGTCAAATCCCCCGAGAGCATACTTGAAAAACTCAGAAGGCGCGGTCTGCCTCTTACTCTTGATTCTCTCGATGAACTCACCGATATTGCCGGAGTGAGAGTTATCTGCTCATTTGTGGATGATATTTATATGCTGGCGGAATGTCTGCTCAGGCAGGATGATATACGCCTTATCAAACAAAAGGATTATATCAAAAACCCAAAGGGAAACGGTTATCGCAGTCTGCATCTTATTGTTGAGGTTCCGGTATTTCTCGAAAACGAGAAACGCCTTATGAAGGTTGAAGTTCAGCTTCGCACCATAGCAATGGAGTTCTGGGCAAACCTTGAGCACAAGCTTCGATATAAAAAGAATCTCCCGGATCATATTACAGATCTGATAGCCGCAGAGCTTTCGGCATGTGCCGAGATGAGCGCAGAGCTTGACATGAAAATGCAGAATGTTAAAAACACCATAGAAAATGAATAGCTCAGTAAGGAGGCAGCGATAAAACTGCCTTCTTTTTCTTTATAATGTATATAATATTTTCAACCTTATTTCATAAGTGAAAAATTTATTTTAAATTTTCTTATATTTCCTATTGACATAGTAGGATTTATGGTGTATATTAAGCCCATCGAATTTGAGCAAACACTCAGTGAAAGGAGAGGAATGCTATGAAAAGAACAAACAGAGCTGTTAATTCCATAATGTGTTGTCGAATGTTGTTCTCCCGGGCATATAGTTATGGCAGGGTGCATTCGTCTACTTTGTGTTGCACCGATGTATGATATTTCAGAGCATGATTGAAATATCCACAAAGCCATTTGCCCGGGAGCTTATCTGAAGCCCCGGTTTTTTTGTGCTCAGATTCCAACGGTGTAAACCAGCTAAACTTTTTATATTTTGAAATGAGGTAACAACAATGAATAAATTTTTCAAACGTGCAGGAGCAGCCCTCCTCGGATTAACACTGGCATTCACAACATTTACAGGTATAGGAGCTTCCGCAGAGGAATCCAAGGACAAGACAGAAAAGACAGTTTACAGAACAGTCGATGAAATCAAAGAGGACGGAACCATAAATATCGGTGTATTCTCCGACAAGAGCCCATTCGGTTATGTGGATGAGAACGGTGACTATCAGGGTTACGATGTTTACTTCGGTAACAGAATAGGTGAAGACCTCGGAGTAAAGATCAACTATGTATCCACCGAAGCCGCAAACCGTATAGAGTACCTCCAGACAGGTAAGGTTGATATCATCCTCGCAAACTTCACAGTAACAGAAGAAAGAGCACAGGAAGTTGACTTCGCTCTTCCATACATGAATGTAGCCCTCGGTGTTGTCTCCCCTGATGATGCGGTTATCACAAGCCTTGACGACATCAAAGCAGACGACGAAGTAATCGTTATCTCCGGTACAACAGCAGAGACTTATCTCGAAAAAAACTACCCTGACATCAAACTCCAGAAGTATGATGCTTACGCACAGGCAAAGACAGCATTCGAGAACGGCAACGGTGTAGCATGGGCAAACGATAACACAGAGGTTATTGCATTCGCAATTGAGAACGAAGGCTACACAGTCGGTATTCCTTCCCTCGGCAGTGCAGACACAATCGCAGCCGCTGTTACAAAGGGTAACGAAACTCTCCTCAACTGGATCAACGATGAGATCGTAAAGCTCGGCGAAGAAAAGTTCTTCCACGCAGACTATGAGGCAACTCTCCTTGATACTTACGGCAAAGATTACGAAGATACTCTTGTTGTAGAGGGTGGCGTTGTAGCAGGCGAAGAAGTTGAACCAAAGGGCACAATCACAGTAGCAGCATCCACAACACCACACGCAGAAATCCTCGCAGAGGCAGCAAAGATTCTTGAAAAGCAGGGCTGGACACTTAAGGTAACAGAGTTTGAAGATTATGTTCAGCCAAACCTCGTAGTAGAGAGCGGCGACATCGATGCAAACTACTTCCAGCATGTTCCTTATCTCGATAACTTCAACGAAGAAAACGGTACATCCATTGTTTCCGTAGCAGGTATTCACTATGAGCCATTCGGAATTTACCCCGGCACAAAGACAGACCTTGCAGACCTTGCTGACGGCGATGTAATCGCAGTACCAAATGACACAACAAACGAAGCAAGAGCACTTCTTCTCCTCCAGGATAACGGCATCATCAAGCTCAAGGACGGAGCAGACTTACTTGCAACAGTAAAAGACATAGAAGAAAATCCACACAACATCAAGATTCAGGAGCTTGAGGCAGCTCAGGTATCCCGTGTTAAGGACGAGGTTGCATTCGTAGTATTAAACGGTAACTACGCACTCGAGGCAGGCTTCTCAGTTGCACACGATGCAGTTGCTTATGAGACAAGCGATTCCGTTGCCGCAAAGACATACGTAAACATCCTCGCAGTTAAAGAAGGAAACGAAGAAAATGAAGGAATAAAGGCCCTTGCCGAGGTACTCAAATCTGAGGAAATCAAGAAGTTTATCAACGAAACTTACGATGGAGCAGTTGTTCCATTCGAGGATTAATCAAGCAGAAAGGGCAGTGTGAAAAACCACTGCCCTCTTTTTATTTCAGAAAGACAGGTTATTTTATGAATGATAATTACATTACACTGAATTCAATATCCAAGCGATACTCAGCCGGAAACGGCGCAGTTGAAGCACTGAAAAGCGTGTCACTCACCATTCCGAAAAATGAGATTTTCGGCGTGATAGGATTATCAGGAGCCGGAAAGAGTACACTTGTACGATGTATAAATCTGCTGGAAAGACCCGACAGCGGCGAAGTTATAATTGACGGCGAGAATCTTCTTAATCTGTCAGATGAGAAACTCCGTCTGCGCAGACAGAAAATCGGAATGATCTTCCAGCACTTCAACCTGCTGGAACAGCAGACGGTGCTTAACAATGTATGCTTTCCTCTGGAGATAAGAGGAATACCGAAAAAGGAGCGCAGAAAAAAGGCACTGGAACTTCTGCAGAAAGTAGGACTTGCCGAAAAAGCGGATGCCTACCCTTCTCAGCTTTCAGGCGGACAGAAACAGCGTGTCGCCATTGCAAGAGTTCTGGCAAACGAGCCTGACATTCTGCTTTGCGATGAGGCAACAAGCGCCCTCGATCCCGAAACCACCAAGACCATACTCGGTCTGCTTAAGTCCATTCACGATACAATGGGAATCACTGTTATTATAATAACCCACGAAATGAAGGTTATTCAGGAGATATGCACATCGGTTGCGGTTCTTGAAAACGGCGAAGTTCAGGAAACCGGCACTGTCTCCGAGATTTTCGCACATCCGAAATCAAAAGCGGCAAAACGCCTGTTATTACTGGAAGAAGAGGAGGAAGAAGAAAATGTGGGATAACACCATGACAATCATGATGCTCGAAGGCATAAGGGACACAATATACATGACTGTGATATCCACCTTTTTCGGATACCTCATCGGACTTCCCATAGGCATTGCCCTCACACTCACAGACAAAAACGGACTCAGACCGAACAAAGCGGTTTATGGTGTCCTTGATATAATAATAAACATAACAAGAAGCGTACCGTTTTTAATTCTGCTTATTGTGGTAATGCCCCTCACAAAACTCATTGTGGGCAAAAGCTACGGCTCAACTGCAACAATAGTACCTCTCACCCTTGCCGCCGCACCGTTCATCGGACGCATGGTGGAATCTTCTCTCAAAGAAGTAAACAAAGGTGTAATTGAAGCAGCAGTAAGCATGGGTGCAAAAACAAGCACCATAGTTCTCAAAGTTCTTATAGGCGAGGCAAGAACATCACTTATTGTGGGAGTTACAATAGTGCTTGGTACAGTACTCGGATACTCCGCAATGGCAGGTGTTGTAGGTGGCGGCGGTCTCGGTGACATTGCAATCCGCTACGGATATTACAGATACAACACACCGGTCATGCTGGTAACTCTCGTATTCATCGTCATAATAGTTCAGCTCATGCAGTACATCGGAACATTCATCTCAAAGAAAACAGACCACAGAAACAACCATTAACTCAGGAGGAATATACCGTGGATTTTGATGTTATGATTTCCTATCTGCCCCTGTATAAAGAAGCCCTATTTCTCACCATGAGAGTGGGCTGGCAGGGTGTAATAATCTCAATAGTAATCGGACTTCTCTGCTCTGCGGTAATTCATTTCAGAGTTCCTGTTTTCAGACAGACAGTCGGTGCCTATACCCAGCTTTTCAGGAACACCCCGCTTCTTGTTCAGCTGTTCTTCATTTATTTCGCATTACCGAAAATCGGAATAAAAGTTTCCCCCGTAGCCTGCGGAACATGGGGTCTGGGACTTTTAGGCGGTGCATACATGACAGAGACCTTTAGAAGCGGTCTCGAGAACATACCTAAAATTCAGTACGAAAGCGCAGAAAGCCTTGGTATGAACCGGCTTCAGGTATTCAGATATGTAATACTTCCTCAGGCGGTTTCTTCCAGTGTACCGGGACTTGTCGCAAATGTAATTTTCCTGTTAAAGGAAACCAGTGTGTTCTCAACCATCAGCCTTATGGATCTGATGTTCACTGCAAAGGACCTTATAGGAATGTACGCAAAAACCATAGAGTGCTTAACACTTCTGGTGGTATTTTATCTTATAATGCTTCTGCCGGTATCAATACTCGGTAATATAGTGGAAAGGAGACTTCGCCATGCAGAGTTTGGGTCTTGATGTTATTTTCAAAGGAAAGAACTTCATAAGACTTCTCACAGGCCTTTGGGTTGCGGTGAGAATCAGCCTTATATCCGTGAGCATAAGCATAGCGCTCGGACTCATTGTCGGAGTTCTCATGACCTCGGAAAACAAAGTGCTTAAAACGATATTCAGAATATATCTTGAGATTGTCCGCATTATGCCTCAGATGGTTCTGCTGTTCATCGTTTACTTCGGAACCACAAGGGTGTTCGGCTGGAATCTCGATGCAGAGCTTTCCGCAATTATAGTTTTCAGCTTCTGGGGTACCGCAGAGATGGGCGATCTCGTCAGAGGTGCGCTCATAAGTATTCCGAAAATTCAGTATGAAAGTGCCATGGCGCTGGGAATGAACAAAGTTCAGGTTTACTACCACATTATTCTTCCCCAGACTGTAAGAAGGCTCATTCCGCTTTCAATAAATCTTATTACAAGAATGATTAAAACAACAAGCCTTGTCATGATGATAGGCATAGTCGAGGTACTCAAAGTGGCACAGCAGATTATTGAGGCTAACAGAAAAGCATCACCCAATGCGGCATTCGGTGTGTTTGCGGTGGTATTCCTGATGTATTTCCTCATCTGCTGGCCGATAGGCAAACTTTCCGTATATCTTGAAAAGAGGTGGTCATAATGGGAAATACTCTTCTTACAGTAAAAAATCTTCACAAGGAATTTGACGGCAAAACAATACTCAAAAGCATAGATTTTGAGGTAATCAAAGGCGAGGTTATAGTTATAATCGGACCTTCCGGATGTGGCAAAAGCACACTTCTGCGCTGCCTTAACGGTCTTGAGGATATTCAGGGCGGAGAGATACTCATTGATGACAGAAAAGTCATAAGCGGTTCAAAGGATATTACTGCCATAAGACAGAAAATCGGAATGGTTTTCCAGAGCTACGATCTCTTCCCCCACAAAACCATACTTGAAAATATTATCCTCGCTCCGATGAAGGTTCTGAAAAGAAAACGCTCCGAGGTGGAAGCAGAGGCAACGGAACTGCTCAGCAGAGTAGGACTTGCCGACAGAAAGAACGATTACCCCAGACAGCTCTCCGGTGGTCAGAAGCAGAGAATTGCCATAGTAAGGTCCCTCATCATGCACCCCGAAGTTTTACTTCTCGATGAAATTACAGCGGCACTTGACCCCGAGATGGTTCACGAGGTTCTTCAGGTTGTACTCGACCTTGCAAAAACAGGCAGTACCATGCTGATAGTAACCCACGAGATGAGCTTTGCAAAAGCCATTGCAGACCGTGTACTTTTCCTTGAAAACGGAGAAATCGCAGAGGAAAGCAGTAATCCAAAGGAATTTTTTGAAGCTCCGAAAACAGAGAGAGCAAAACAGTTCTTAAAATCATTTGAATATTAAAACTTAAAGAAAAGACGGTGATTCCGCATGAAAACCATATTATGCTACGGTGATTCCAATACCTGGGGACTTATCCCCGGCACACATGAAAGATACCCATGGAACACAAGATGGACCGGGGTACTTCAGGAGATGTTATCCGGAAAGGATATACGCATAATAGAAGAAGGTCTGTGCGGAAGAACCACTGTTTTCGAGGACAGCTACCGTGAAAACAGGAATGGCCTGAAAACCCTGCCGCTTATAATGGAAACCCATTCTCCTGTTGATGCTGTTATAATCATGCTTGGTACAAATGACTGCAAGGAATGTTTTGACCTGAATGCCCACAGTGTCGCAGAGGGTATGGAGAAATGCATTGACGAACTTCTGAAGTTCGTTTCTGCGGATAAAATTCTGCTTGTCTCACCGATTCACCTCGGCGAAAACATATGGGAATCTGATCCTGAGTTCAACGAAAAATCCCTCCTGACTTCGTCAGAGTTAAAGCGGGAATATAGAGAACTTGCCAAAAGGAAAAAACTTAACTTCCTTGCCGCATCCGATTATGCGGTTCCCAGTCTTACGGACAGAGAGCATATGACGGAACAGGGACACAAAGATTTTGCCGAAGCGGTATTCAGTTCATTTGCAAATACATTATGATATATAAACACAAAAGTCAGCTCCGGGATTCCTCCCCATGAGCTGACTTTTATTATTTATATTCGTGCTTTATTCTTCCAGAATTGTTTTTCTGTATGCTTCCCTGGTGAATCTGTGGTATTCCAGACCGAAAACATTTTTCTCCACATGATATACATAAGGATCTATGGATTCATCTGAGAAACTCAGAGACCATTCATCTTCGGAAACCTGATTCACTTCTGTTTCTTTGGAATAACAGCGAAACAGATTTATGATATTATCTATGGTATTAAACGGCTTCTTAATCTCTGTGATAAAACTTTTCATGAAATCACCCGGTTCAAAATTATCATGGACCCATTTTACTCCATACACAGGTACCGTCACCGCATATCTTCCCTTCTCGTTTGCAAGTTCTTCTATTGTTATTTTTCCGAATCGGTCTGCTTCTTCCTCACAGAATTTTAAGATTTCACTCTCCAGCTCTGATTCATCACAGCCTAACAGTTCAGAAAGAGAGGCCGACGGATAGTAAAATGTTATCGGCATATCCGCATGACCAAGCTTTACTTCACTTTCAAGAATATTATCAATCAGATTTCTCTCCAGATTCATTGCATTTTCCCCTTTAACCTGATTTATTTATCTTATGATATTTTTATATTCTCTGACGCATTTGTCAAGATTTTTGATGAATTCCTCAGGTATTTTCAGATACGAAAACCGGCCACGGAACATTTTCTTCCGAGGCCGGTTTTTCGATTATATCTGAGAGGATCTTATTTTCAGTTCATCCCATGCCTTATAAAGCATTTCTTCCGTCACTTTATACGGATAATGTCTGATATCAGACATTTCAGGTACTCTTGTTATTGTCTCTTTAAATTCTTCATCGCTGATATCGATCTGATTTACAGCTACCGGCAAACCTATACTTTTGTTGAACGCATAGATTTTCTCGAACTCATCTATCTGTCCGTCACAGAGAAGGGCAAACAGCACACCAAAACCAACCACTTCACCGTGCAGGTGTTTCTCCTCAATTACAGGATACTTTGTCAGGGCATAAAATATTGCATGGGCAAGACCGCTGTTGTAGTCGGGTGTAAAATCCCTTGTGAGGAATATGGATGCTATTCCCGTTGTAACAATTATTGAGAGCGCTATCTGCTCAAGCTCATAAGATGCCATCTGAGCTTCATGATCTTTCAGAGCTTTCTGTCCGTATTTAAGTATGGGATCTTTACACATGAGACTTACATTCACACCGAGAGCGGTATAATGCTCCAGAGTTTCATCTCTTGAAGAAATCATCGCCTCATAGTACTTGGCGTAAGTATCTCCGATACCGGCCCACATATACTTCACAGGGGCCTTTGCAATAATCTCGGTATCAATGAATGCGTGCATAACGGGTCTTATGAAAAAGTGTGGTTTTAAGAATGTACCATCCTCACCGTACATAATGGAAACAGAGGTGGTTGCCGCACAGTTTGAAGCAATGGTCGGAAAAGAGAAAATCGGTTTATCATCATCTATGCACAGGCACTTGCAGGTGTCTACGGCCTTTCCTCCGCCGACAGCAAATACCATATCCGCCGCCTGATATACATCCAGTTTTCTCAGTCTTTCCACATTTGAGTAACTGCACTCATGTCCGTATATTTCCACACCGATTACTTCAAGTTTTGAACCTGAAATTGCGGCTCTTATTTTCGGTTCCGCAACACTCAGGGCGGTTTTTCCGCCAATCATCAGAACCTTACTTCCATAATCACGGCAGACTTTTACTATATTCTCATAGCATCTGTCTCCGATGGAATAGCTCGGAAGATGCATCTCATAATTTTCAAGTCTCATCTTACTTTCCTCCCACCCTGCTCTTTGTATCGAATTTGGTTACTATCATATGAATTATATAAGGGATAAGAATTACGGGAATCTCAAGATATGCGAGGAAACCATATGCTTTCTGAACAAGAGTGAGAAGTCCGAACTGAGCAATACCGAAATCGACAAGACAGCATACAAGGGCTATCACTATGGTTTTTTTCGAAGGTTTACCTGTATGATTTTCCTTTGATTTCTCCGCTCCGAAATGAACACTCACCCTGCGAACCATTGCGGCTACCATATTCACGGCCGTTGATACCGCACCGAGAATAATGAGTACAGAGATGAGCGGAAGCATGAATGAAGAGCCCACGCCCTTCTGAACCATAAACAGAGTCGGAACACTCTGTGTGGCAATATCAGGCTCGTTACTGATTGTGAGAAGTCCGAGGGCAACAAGCACCATCATAAGAGAATTGATGACAAAACCTATTGCCATGCTGCGCTTTGCTTCCTTTGCCTCAGAATAACTCTCGGCATGCTGAACAAACACAGCAATATTTATGAGCTGGAAAGTGCCGTAAAGAAATGCGGAATAAAGGGCATTCTTAAGTGTTGAGAAATCTATCTGAGATTCTGTGACAGAAGCTGATATTTTATCTGCTCCGACTATGATATTCGGAATATATACAATTAAAAGACCTGCTATTATGACAATCGACAGAACCGAGGCAACCCTGCGAACCGGCTTTGACCCGAAAATTGAAACCAGAAAAATGAAAGCTCCGATAATTACTGTGCACAGCAGATACGGAAGGCCTGTTATTGCCTGTAATGTAGCACCTCCGGTAGCAAAAGCAACCGCCGGAGCAAGACACATGGTAACAAGATAAATCACTTCGAACAGATTCGAAAAAATCGGTGAAAACTTTCCGTAAAACGAATCATTATAAGATCGGTAATCGTACAGCTCGTGTTTTCTTGCGTAGTGCATGGCATAACCGAAAAACAGGGCATCATAAGCCATCGCAAGAACAGGAAGCAGTAAACTAAGCATTCCGAACTTACCGAAATAGCTGTAAAGCTGTGCGCCTGAGGCAAAACCTCCTCCGAAATGCGTTGTGAACCAGATAAAAGCGTTACTCATTTTTCTCTCTCCCGAAAATGATAATTTATATTCATGTCCGGGATAAAATAAAAACGTCCCTGACAGAAATATCCCTTCTGTCAAGGACGAATAGTTCTTATCCGCGGTGCCACCTTGATTCACAGCATGACCTGTGCACTTAGCGGGATACCTGTATATCCCCGGCAAATTACGTATGCCTTCAACGTCGCAGAATACTCTGTGATAATCACATTTGACTGCGCCCTCTGCGGTCCATTTGACAATCTGTTTCTCACCCGGCTCTCAGCATCCCGGGTTCTCTGTAAAGCCATAACTGTCTTTACTTCCGCTTCATCGGTTTATCATATTAGTTTGATATTATATTACTACAATGAACAATATTTGTCAATATGAATCAATTACATAACCTCGAAAATAATTCTAATTTAACACTATTTTTATAGTTATTATAACACAATATACCATAAATTTCCATATTCGCAAATAATTTTCATGCAAATTTCAGCAAAAAAGCGCCCGATTTTTATACCGGACGCAAAAATCCCCAGAGCAAACGCTCTGGGGATAATATACATTCTTTGGAGATAATTATCTCTTTGAGAACTGTGGTGCTCTTCTCGCAGCCTTGAGGCCATATTTTTTTCTTTCCTTCATTCTTGGGTCTCTTGTGAGGAAACCAGCCTTCTTGAGGGAAGAACGGAGATTCTCGGAATCATACTGGAGAAGTGCTCTTGCTACACCGTGACGGATAGCGCCTGCCTGGCCGGAAACACCGCCGCCAGCTACACGGCAAACGATGTCAAACTTACCCTCGAGCTCTGTGAGAGCGAGTGGCTGACGAACGATGAGCTTGAGTGTCTCGAGTCCGAAATAATCGTCGATTTCACGATCGTTGATTGTGATCTTACCTGTACCCTGATAAAGTCTAACTCTTGCAACGGAAGACTTTCTTCTGCCTGTACCGTAGAAATATGGTGCCTTTTCGTACATAATTTAAATCCTCCTTCTTAGATCTTTTCCCATGTCTCAGGCTTCTGAGATGCATGTGGGTGCTCGCTGCCTGCATAGATCTTGAGTCTTGTGCAAGCCTTACGGCCGATTGTGTTGGAAGGAATCATACCCTCAACAGCAAGCTTCATAGCAAGCTCCGGCTTTGTTCTCATGAGTGTGCTGTACTTAACAGCCTTCATGTGGCCGATATAGCCTGTGTGATGATAATAAACCTTATTATCGAGCTTGGAACCTGTGAGAACTGCATCTGCAGCGTTGATGATGATTACGTGATCACCGCAGTCAACGTGTGGTGTGAATGTTACCTTGTGCTTACCTCTGAGTAAGATAGCTGCCTGAGCTGCTACACGGCCGAGTGGCTTACCAGCAGCATCGATGACATACCATTTGCGGTCAACCTGACCAGCCTTTGCCATAAAAGTGGACATAGCGTACCTCCATAAAAATTAGATATATTAACCTTCGCCCTAAGACGAAGTTTACCTTTTGAAAAAGGCATTATAAAGCCATTTCTTCGCTTTAGCGCCTAATGATAATACCACATGGGCACCCCTGTGTCAACAAGAATTTT
Source organism: Clostridia bacterium (assembly GCA_030526115.1). Taxonomy (GTDB): domain Bacteria; phylum Bacillota; class Clostridia; order Oscillospirales; family Acutalibacteraceae; genus SIG603. Next base: position 51,689 of record JAUNDK010000005.1, on the reverse strand, counting down.
GAGAAAATTTAATTTAGTTTTCAGGTTCTCTTTTTTACTAGTTTTTTCTCGCTTTTTCTTTCACGCGAATTTACATTTTATCTATGCAGTAATTACAAATAAAGGATGTATTCTTTGTGAGATATACAGAAACAGGGCAAACCCTCCCGGTCTGCCCTGCAATAAATCCCGTTATGCAACACATGAAACAGTTCGTGATTTTTCACTTAAATACCCGCTCCTGTATGCCTTTACACAATAATAATATCTTTTTCCTGATGTAACATTGCTGTCACGGAATGTAAGTCTTCCGGTAAGTCCGTTTGTTTTGTCAGAAGAAACCGTCTTAATCATATCCCACTTTCCGGATGACCCTGTTTTTCTGTAAACTTTATAGCTTGTTGCACCTTTTACATTGTACCAGCTCAGCGAGAGGCGTCCGAAAGAGGCACGGCTGATGCTTACCGATGACGGAGCTTTAATATACATACCCGGCTTTATATTGCTCATATAGCTGTATTTTCCGGAGCGGTAAGAGCGTATCTTATAGGAATATCTGACACCTTCTTTTGCGGTGCTGTCATAGTAATACACATATTTTCCGTCTGAAGACTTTGAATATTTCGATGTTGCGTTTATCGTTGCAATCGGAACAAAGCCTCCGTTTCCGGAATTCCTGTATATACGGTAAACATCCACATAATCACCAGATGTAAACTTATTGGGCCACTTCAGTCTGATTCCGTTTTTATATGACTCTGCTTTTGCAAGATAAGGCTTCGAGGGGGCGGTGTAATTTTCAGCCTTACGATATGTACCCGTCATGTTGAAACCGGCACAGTTCGGCCCTGTCTGAGTTACCTTTATCTTACTGCGGGTTTTCCATACAAGATCAATCCTTGTTGCCTGACCTTCTATGCGGTAGCTGTTGGTTGAAATCTTCCACGGAAAGGTTCCCAGACTGATTTTATTCGCCCTGTAATTACTTTTTCCGTTATATACCGAAAGCCAGTAATTTCCGTTTTTCTTTTCCACAACAATGTAGTAGGTTCCTACATTTGCTCCGATGCCTTTGGACATTACATATATTCCACTATTTATATACTCGGCAGCTTCCGCAGATTCTGAAAACTGCACGGTAACAGACATTGCCAATGTGACAACCAGTATAAGTGACATCAGTTTTTTCATTATATTTTTCATAACATCCTCCCCTGAGTTACTGTTTCAGCTATTTAAGATAAGTGTAAATATAATATATCACAATTATCAATAGAAAAAGAGCAGAGCCGCTTAAAGCGACCCTGCTCAGTAATGGGGGATTTATGAGTTGGTGTATTGTATGGGAGTAAGTAATTATTTTACTACTGTTGCATAAGGCTCGCCCATGAGGATGTGGTCCTCTGTTGTGAGATCAAGCTCAACGCCATCCTGGAAAATCATGACTATGTCAGATCCGCCGAAGAGGAAGTAACCCATTGGGTCGCCTGCCTTAACATCTGCGCCCGGAACAACTGTATCTTCCCAGTTACAGGATGAAACCTGAGACATACCGATAGGAAGAATTGCTACGAGGCCGTACTCTGTGTCAAGGATTACGCAGTCCCTTGTCTCGATGGACTGCCAGCCAGGATTCTCATCCCAGAGAAGGTATCTGCCTTCTTCTTCGCTCCAGGAGATGAGGCCGCCGACTGCGTCGAATCCACTTATCTTTCTTATTTCGAGAACCTTACCGCTTACAGGGAAGTGATATCTGTGGTAGTCGTTAACGTCGAGGAAAGTATGAGTGAGAATACCGTTTGCGAACTCTGTCTCGTATTCGCTGTCCTCGCCGATGATGTCTTCTACATTGTAGAATCTTACGCTCTTGAGCTGAACGCCGAGATCGATCTGGGAGTTCTCGTCAATATTCCAGATACCCTGTGGAGAGGAGTCTGCAGGTGCAACGATGTCTGCATCGGAGATAGGTCTCTGGTTCTCATCTGCGAGATGTCTTGCAAACCACTCGTTGAATGTTGTCCAGATGTTCTCATCACCGTACCAGCCCTTATCCATACCGAAGTCGCCATCATTGCAGATAATGTCATAATACTCGTCGCACCAGGAATCTTCTGTGGAGAGGTACTCGCCCCAGCTCTTGCAGTAATCCTTAACCCAGGATGCGATTGGCTCATGGAACTCGAGGCATGGATAGTAGTAACCCTTACCTGCAAGCTCAGGGAGCGGCTGATCTATAAGGAAGTACCAGTAGTCAAGGCTCTGGTCGATACGGGAATATATGGACTCAATATCAACTGTATTGAGGATATTCCAAGGTAAGCATGTTGCGGACCAGTCGAGGAAGTCGTAGTACTCCTCAAGGGACTGAACCGGGTTTGTCTTTCTGTCAGGGTTTACTGTTGCTGCGAGGGCAATGGATTCCTCCATTAAAGCCTTAAGCTCTTCGTCCTCCATGAGCTTCATAAAGTCGAGAGTAATCTGGGCTCTCTCTTTTTCTGTTGTTTCTTCTGCATTAACTGCGAAGACACAGATGTTGAATAACATGATCACTGCGAGTAAGAGTGATCCGATTTTTGAAACGTTTTTCTTCATTTCCGTTTCCTCCTAAAAAGATTTGAATAGTGATTTGGTTTTTCCGTAGTGAAAATCCATGACTGCATAATAGACTCTTCTTACTCGGATGGAAATTGCACAAAAGGGCCATTTTACGCCTTTTTCACGCAAAATAACCCTTTTGTGTTATGTGATACTTATTTATTTTTGGTGTTAATCAGTGAACTTAACTGATTTCTGTTCTTAACACCGCATTTATGATACACATTCGAGCAGTGTCTTTTTACTGTGTTCAGAGAAATAACAAGTTCATCCGCAATCTCCTGATAGGATTTACCCTCGACAAGAAGACTGAGTATTTCCTCTTCACGGTGGGTAAGCTGAAATTCCTCGTGAGTTTTCTCCTCATGAATCACATCTGCTTCTTCCGTCTGAATTTTATCCGGCTCATCATTTATTGTTTCTTCACGGGAAGAATTTTCCGCCGGCAGAATTTCATTATGATCTGTCTCCTGCACAAGCATATCGCCTGTCATTTTTCTGTACTGTCTTACGAATACTCCTGTAAACAGTATAAGCAGTACAGCCATGTACAGATGCAGACCGTCAAGGGGTTTGAGTATCCTTAAGAAATACAGATTCTTATCAAGGTAACTGAAGTTCCACATATGAACATAAACAACATACCAGAGATTATTGAGCACCAGTACAAGACTCTCAATGAAATACTCCTGTCCTCTGTATTTTGAAACAAGTTCATACAGAAGATACAGTCCTGTGATTATATACGGAACAAATGCCACCAGTTCGCTTGCAATATATGCAATCCACGCCGGACCTTTAGGAATAATGAGTGTGCCCATGTTCGGATCGAGCCATATCAGTGAAACAAACAGAAAGCCAAAGGCGTAAATTCCGCCGCACACCTTAAGCATGGTTTTTATCCGGCTTGTTTCTTTTCCGATTTTATACAGTGCTATATCGTAGCAGAAATACAGCGACAGCACATAGGTGAAATCCATGGCCATATCCAGCAGGTACGCCACAGGAATTTCCCGTATATAAAACTCAATGTAAAAATACACCGCTTTTACTATAATTCTGATTATCATCAGAATAAAAAGCCTGAGGAGTTTCTTTCGGTTTTCACTTTCGATTTTTACTTTCGGATTTAAAAATCTGTTATTCCAAAGTGACTCAAAATTCGTGAGCAGTATGCATGCAGCAATAAGCTCAAAAATATATATGATAATAACAAGATGTTTGCTTGCCATAATCAGGTTCATCCTTTTAAGTTTTAGTAGTGGTTTTATATATACTAACATCTGAAAATCATATTTTCAACAGAAAACAGCACCCCGAATCAATATTTCGAAGTGCTGTTTAGGATATTTATGTTTATTATTAATCAGACTCTTCTGAGTCTGCCCTCTTCAAGGTCGCTGTCAGCGGATTTACGCAGTTTTGCTCTCTGTTTTTTGCCTGTCGGAGTATATGGCAGACTTTCGGTAATCATTATATACCTTGGTCGCTTGTATGCGGATAAGTCAGGATGATTATGACAGAACTCGGAAACTTCCTCTGCAGTGAGGCTTTCATCCTTTGCTTTGACATAAGCCGCCACGGCCTGACCTCTCAGTTTGTCATGAACACCCACAGCAAAACAGTCCTCAACCTTTGGATGTTCTATAATGGCATTTTCCACCTGGGTTGGGTAGATATTCTCTGCGGCGCATACTATCATATCATCTTTTCTGCCCTTTATGGTGACATAGCCTTTTTCATCCCAGACACCGAGATCGCCGGTATACATCCAACCTGAATAAAATTTTTCCTCGGTCTCCTCAGGGGAATTTATATAAGTATATGTACCCTTGGCGGGACTCCATATAATAATCTCACCTGTGGTTTCGTTATCCTTCGGCACGGTTTCATCGGGTTCCGCTTTGCGGTCATCGTACACCTTTACGATTCTTGTCTCGTCATCTATACAGCTTCCGCCTGCGGTACCGCTTCCCTCAGGAAGATCAAACGGTCTTAAAAAGCTGTTCCAGAAGGTTTCGGTTGTGCCGTAGCCGTTGAAAATTCTCGGTGTGAGTACATTCATATATTCCTCACAGGCCTCTTTTTCAAGGGGTGCTCCCATGGTTACAAGGCCCTTGAGGGAGGATAAATCATGGGGATGCTTTTTCTGAGTTCTTGCGAGCATTTCAAGTGTGGAAGGTGCACCCATAAGATAGTTTATATCAAACTGCTCTGTCCATTTCAATACCTGCTTCGGCTGAAAATTTCTCATGACCGTAACTGCCGCACCTACATATAAGGAAGGACCGGGACCACCGCTGTGAATTCCTCCCCTGTGAAACCACGGTGTCATATTCATGGTTATATCCCCTGACTGTAAAGGATACTGCATGATTACATCGTGAGCGGAGAGCACCTCGTTTATATCGTTAATCGGACAGCTTTTCGGCAGAGATGTTGTACCCGATGTGCACAGTCTTAACACTTCGTCATATATATGGGGAATAAAATCCTGCTTTGGGTCTGTATCGGGCATATCCCTAACATAGTCATTGTAAGCTGTATGACCATCAGGAAGCTCGATACCCCTGAGATTATCCACCATGATAATTACTTCAGGCGGATTCTTCGCAAGACCGATTGCCTCTGTTACCATATCCCTTACATCCGGAGAATACATAAACACCTTTGGCCTGTTGTGGTCAATGAGCTTTGCCATCTCGCCCGGTGCCAGGTTGAAGTTAGCAGGATTAAGTATTGCTCCTATTTTTCTCGGGCCTATATATGAGAAAACAAACTCAGGACAGTTGAGCATGGCTGTCATAACCACATCATCTTTACCTGTTCCGTCTTTTTTTAAGGCATGGGCAAGTCTGTTGCATTCTTTATTGAGTTCCGAATAATTCCAGTTTCTCTCTGTGAGCGGATCAAGCAGGGCCGGTCTGTCGGAATATCTGGACACATTTCTCAGAAAGCCGTTAAGCCATGTATATTGATGTTCAAAAGTATCTATGAACATTCTGTCATCGTAAGTTCTCGGCATTACCAATACCTCCGAATACACAAAATAGTTTATTATTCTTAATTAGTTACACTAACTATTTTACCACTTTAAATTATTATGTCAATATTTTCCACAAATTATATCTGATGACATTGTTATGAATTACCAAACAATCCGAAATCTCTGCCGTTACACGTAATCGTAATGCTGTTATTCCCCATATATTTCAGTTTCTCGGCTGTATTGTTATATTACACAAATGAGGACACAGAAATCTTTCACTATTCCCAAATTTATAAATTTTATGGCGCACGTCTCTTTAAATATGGTATAATGAAATCGAAAGAAGTAGAATTTCTACACCCAAGGAGGATTTTTTATGAAACTTTTACTTGCAATAATCAGCAACGACGACAGCTCCGCTGTTCAGTCTGCACTCACAAAAAACGGATTCCAGGTAACAAAACTTGCCACAACAGGCGGATTCCTCATGGCAGGTAACACCACATTCATCTCCGGTGTTCAGGATGACAAGGTAGATGAGGCTATTGAAATTATCGGCAAACACTCCAGCAAGCGCACTCAGATAGTTCCGAGCGCATCCACAATGGATGTAGGCATGTACTCCTCATTCCCTGTTGAAGTTACCGTTGGCGGTGCCACAATCTTTGTTCTCAACGTTGACAGATTTGAGAAATTATAATTATGAACTTTAAAAACTTTGTCGGCAACGATAATGTTAAAACAGGACTGAATAATCTGTTTTCCGCAGGCCGCCTTCCCCATGCAATAATTCTGCAGGGTGAGGACGGCCTTGGTAAGTCTGCGCTTTCAAGACTTATCGCCAAAGCCATATTATGCGAGAATTCAGATAATGACATAAAGCCATGCTGTAACTGCCGTGCATGCAGACAGTTTGAGGCAGGATCTCACCCTGACCTGAGAATAGTTGAAGGTTCCAATAAAGGCGGTGCATTTGCAGTAAAAGACATTGCCTTTCTCACTACCGACTGTTACAAAGCACCCGAAGAAAGCGACAGCAATGTCTATATTCTCGAAAGCGGAAAAATCTTTCCCGAAATCGGACAGAATAAGCTTCTGAAGGTTATTGAAGAGCCCCCTGCCGGATGTTATTTCATCATAAACATACCGAATGCGGAAAGTCTCTTAACCACCATAAGATCCCGTTCAGCCATAATTTCTCTTCACCCCGTAAGCAAATATGAAGCCGAGCGGTTCTGCATGGACAAAACCGCCTGTACAGGAGAAGAGGCTGAGAATGCCTATGAGATTTATCAGGGCAACATTGGCAATATGCTGGATTTTATCGAAGGGAAAACCAAGGACAACAAAGCCGTAATCATAGCAGCAGAAGTGGCTGCCCTTGCCGCCGCATCAGATGCGAATGCACTCCTGAAAACAACCGCTCCGCTGATTGATAACAGGAAGCTGTTTCAGGAAGTAAGCAAACTTCTTGAGGCGATATTCCGAGATGCCATTGTTCTTCGCTCGGGCGGAAAAAGCATGATAGGCATGGCAAGAGATGTGAGTGAAGAACTCGCATCCAAGCGCACCATGACCAAACTGATTCACCTGCCGGATTTATGCGTAAAATATCGCACAATGTGTGAGGGCAATGTGAATATGAAACTTCTGGTTACAAGTTTCTGTGCGGAGCTGAGGAATGCTATTTAATTAAGAATTTTTGTTTAAATTTCCGGACTTACCGAAAGAGGTTCGGCACAGATTGTTTCACTCCTGTGCCTGCCTCTTTTTTGTTCATTGCTTCGCAATGTGTTTACCCGTTCTGATTTACTTTTCCGCTTTTCGAGAAAAGTTTTAATCTTTGGGATTAACTTGAACAAGTTTCATTTTTCGGTTATAATATAAGGGATTTTTTGAAAGGAACGAGGGAGAATAATCTCCTTCAGGTTAATATAATGGCAGTAGTTATAGGTGTAAAATTCTCAAGCACCGGCAAGGTTTACTATTTCGACCCGGACAAGAGAGTGCTCTTAAAGGGTGAGAAGGTAATCGTTGAAACCGCAAGAGGCATTGAATGCGGTGAGGTTGCTCTTGAGAACAGAGAAGTTGCTGACGACAGCATTGTTCAGCCACTCAGAAAACTCATCAGAATCGCAACAGAAGATGATTTCAAGCGTATTGAAGAGAATAAGGAAAAAGAGAAAAAAGCTTTTGTCGCCTGCGAAAAGAAAATCGCAGAGCACAAGCTTGATATGAAACTCGTTGATGTTGAATACACTTTCGACAACAGCAAGATACTCTTCTATTTCACAAGTGACGGCAGAGTTGACTTCCGTGAGCTTGTAAAGGACCTTGCGGGAATGTTCCGCACAAGAATCGAGCTCCGTCAGATTGGTGTTCGTGACGAGGCAAAGCTTTTAGGCGGCCTTGGAATATGCGGCAGACCTTTCTGCTGTGGCTCTTTCCTCAACGGATTCCAGCCTGTTTCCATCAAGATGGCAAAGGAACAGGGACTTTCCCTTAACCCTGTCAAAATCTCCGGAACCTGCGGCAGACTCATGTGCTGTCTTAAATATGAGCAGGAGGCTTATTCAGACCTTCTCAAGACCACACCGAAGGTTGGTGCGATAGTTTCCGTAAAGGAAGGCAAGGGCGTTGTTACAGATGTAAATCTTATCACACAGAAGCTCACCATAAAGCTCGACAAAGACCCCGATGCCGCACCTGTCATCTGCAAGGCAGATGAAGTTAAGGTTCTCAAAGACGGCAGAATCAGCGTTAACAGAAAAGAAATAGAGGAACTCAAAAACCTCGAGGGATAAAAATCAGGTCCGACCGAAATCAATCGGTCGGACCTTTTGTTATACTATCTGGAAAATATAGAACTTGAGGTAATCTGTCTCGGGAACATTCCATAAAATAGGATGATCCGGAGCCTGCTGGCGTGCCTCTATCTGACGAAGGGAAACGCTGGCATCCTTTGCGGCAGACTTTAACATATCACGGAACATCTCATCTGTCATGAAGTGAGAGCAGGAGCATGTAGCAAGATATCCACCCCTTGGAAGGAGTTTCATGGCCTTCATGTTAATCTCCTTATATCCCCTTGCGGCATCCCTTACTGTTCCTCTTGACTTTGTGAAGGCAGGTGGGTCAAGAATGATATAGTCATAATCGTGGTTCTTTTCATTGGCAAGTTTTGTGAGAAGCTCGAAAACATCTGCTGTCTCGAAATCGATATTCTCAAGATTGTTTCGCTTTGCGTTCTCTGTTGCCATGTCTATGGCTGTCTGAGAGATATCTACACTGTGAACATGCTTTGCTCCGCCCATTGCGGCATTTAATCCAAATGAACCTGTGTGGGTAAAGCAGTCGAGAACAGTCTTGCCCTCGGCAATTCTTGCGGCAGCGGCACGGTTATACTTCTGGTCGAGGAAGAAACCTGTCTTCTGTCCATTCTCAACATCCACAAAGTATTTAACACCGTTCTCGCATATCTCTGTAACGGCACTCTCAGGGTGAGTGAAGCTGTTATCTTCATACCATGCCTTGTACTGGGTGAGACCCTCTTTTTCACGAAGGGCAACATCGTTTCTCTCGAAGATTCCCTCTATGCCTTCGCCCATATTGTTAAGCACATCCCAAAGGGCTTTATATACCATATGTTTAACACATTCCATACCAAGGGATGCAATCTGTACAGAAAGTATATTATTATATCTGTCAACTGTGAGGCCGGGCATCTGATCTGCCTCACCGTGAATTATGCGGCAGCACTTGAAGTCATCGCCCGGCATAACGGTTTTTCTGTAAGCTACGGCATACTCAACTCTTCTTCTCCAGAAAGCCTCATCGAACTTATCGTTGGCGTTACGGCTTAAAAGTCTGACTGTAATTCTGGAGTTTGCATTGTAAAATCCTGTGCCCATGTATGCATTTCCTGAAAACACATCTACTATGCATCCGTTTTCGGGGTTGCCTTTGGTCTCTTTGATTTCTCCGTCATATACCCATGGGTGGCCGTTCTTTATGGCTCTTTCTCCCTTTGGAGTAATATGTACGGATGGATATTCTCTTACCTGTTTCATATATATTTCTCTCTTTCCTTAATACTCTGCCTTTTTGTCACGGTTCATCAGGTCATAAACCGCCTGTTTTGCGTCCTTATCCTCAAAGAGAACAAGGTTCACCTGCTCGATAATCGGCATGCTTACATTGTATTTCTTTCCGAGGGCAAGAGCCGCCTTTGCGGAATACACACCCTCAACAACCATGTTTACTTCTTTCATCGCATGCTCCATGCTCATGCCCTGACCCATGAGAAAGCCTGCTTTTCTGTTACGGCTGTGAACACTCTCACAGGTTACTATAAGGTCGCCTATGCCGGAAAGACCACCGAGGGTCTCCTGCTTTGCACCCATGGCAATGGCAAGACGTGACATCTCTACTATACCTCTTGTGATAAGAGCCGCCTTGGAGTTATCACCGAAACCCATACCGTCACACATGCCTGCGGCAAGGGCTATAACATTCTTTAAGGAACCACCCAGTTCAACACCTAAAATATCCTCGCTGGTATAAACTCTTATGTAGTCGTTCATGAAAGCATCCTGAACGGTCTCTGCAGTAGCTAAATCACTGCATGCCGAGATGAGAGTTGTCGGCAGTCTTTTGCCGACCTCCTCCGCATGAGACGGACCGGAGAGAGCAACTACTTTGTTTCCGTTTGTCTCGTCTTCCATAATTTGGCTCTGGGTCATGAGAGTGCCTTCCTCTATGCCCTTGGATACTGTGACGATAATCTGCTCTGGCTTTGCGTAAGCTCCGATTTTAGCCGCCATTCCTCTTATAACCGCAGACGGAACGGCAACTACTATTATATCTTTTCCCTCTATACTCTTTTCGAGGTTAGAGGAATACTTTATGCTCTCGGGAAGTTTAACCCCCGGGAGCTTGCTTATATTCTCTCTGTTCTCGGCTATGCCCTTTATCTCCTCTTTGCTGAAGGACCACAGGGTAACATCGTGGCCGTTATCGGCAAGGACAAGGCTTAATGCTGTGCCCCAGCTGCCTGAACCGAGAACCGATATTTTCTTTGTGTTACTCATATATACTATCCCTTCTTATCGTTTCTTATCATTTTTCCCTATTATATATCAAAATATGCAAAAATAAAAGAGCGGCCGGAAAAACCGACCGCCCGAATAATCAATTATTAAGTTATCAGACAACACCCTGTGCGATCATAGCATCTGCAACCTTAACAAAGCCTGCGATGTTAGCACCGACAACATAGTTCTTTGGATAACCGTACTTCTCTGCAGCTGCATCAGCGTTAGCGAAGATGTTCTCCATGATTGTCTTGAGCTTAGCGTCAACTTCCTCGAATGTCCAGGAAAGTCTCTGGCTGTTCTGGCTCATCTCGAGAGCGGATGTAGCAACACCACCTGCGTTGGAAGCCTTACCAGGAGCAAAGAGAACGCCTGCCTCCTGAAGAGCGATTGTAGCATCTGGAGTTGTTGGCATGTTAGCACCCTCAGCAACAGCGATTACGCCGTTAGCGATGAGCTTCTTAGCATCCTCGAGGTTGAGCTCGTTCTGAGTTGCGCATGGAAGTGCAATGTCAACCTTAACTTCCCACTGGTTTGTGCCTTCAGCCTTCTTGTCGTGGTACTGAGCGGATGGTCTTGCAGCAGCATACTCTGTAAGTCTTGCTCTCTTAACTTCCTTAACCTCCTTGAGGAGATCAACATCGATTCCTTCTGGATCATAAATCCAGCCTGTGGAGTCGGAGCATGTTACAGGCTTTGCACCGAGCTGGTAAGCCTTCTGGATAGCATAGATAGCAACGTTACCTGCACCGGAAACAGAAACTGTCTTGCCTGCGATGTCAATGCCGTTCTTCTTGAGCATTGCGTTTGTGAAATAGAGGAGGCCGTAACCTGTAGCCTCTGTTCTTGCGAGAGAACCGCCGTATGTGAGGCCCTTACCTGTGAGAACACCCTCGTATGTATCACGGATTCTCTTGTACTGGCCGTACATGTAACCGATTTCTCTTGCGCCTGTACCGATATCACCTGCAGGAACGTCTGTGTCCTGACCGATGTGTCTGTAAAGCTCTGTCATGAAGCTCTGGCAGAAAGCCATAACTTCTCTGTCGGACTTGCCCTTAGGATCGAAGTCGGAGCCGCCCTTGCCGCCGCCGATTGGAAGACCTGTTAAGCTGTTCTTGAAGATCTGCTCGAAACCGAGGAACTTGATAACACCGAGGTTAACGGATGGGTGGAGTCTGATGCCTCCCTTGTAAGGTCCGATAGCGGAGTTGAACTGAACTCTGTAACCACGGTTTACCTGAACCTTGCCGTTGTCATCAACCCAAGGAACACGGAACATGATCTGTCTCTCAGGCTCTGTGATTCTCTCAATGATACCCTCTGCCTGATACTTTGGATTAGCCTCGAGAACCGGTGCGATGGACTCGAGAACCTCTGTTGCAGCCTGGATGAACTCAGGCTCGTTTGGATTCTTCTTCTTGAGGAGCTCTAACTGCTCTGATACGTATGACATAATTTTATACCTCCATAATTTCGGCAGAGTATGGTTTCCAAATAAACTTGACTTCTTTCTTTTCTTGTCTCTGCCACTTTAGCACTTTAAAAATGATGGGTAGATTTTAGCATAAATCCTGCACAATTACAAGAAAAAATATTAAAAATCTGCAATTTTTTATTATTGAAGTTTCAGAATTTGCGTATTTTTTATCAAAACATGCAAAAAGACACCCGTTTTTGCACGGATGTCTCGAATTTTGTTGCAAATTATAAAGCAAGAAGATTGAGTATTGCCTGAATGTAAATGCAGATCTGAATTTTGAGAGATTCCACACTGAGTTTCTCGTTTGCATCGTGAATGTGGTTGTCTTCACCGGGTAATTCACAGCCGAATGCGATAATGCCCGGAACAGCCTGAGCGTAGGTTCCGCCGCCTATAACCATAGGCCGGTTCTCCTTGTCGCCTGTAATCTCAACATAGGCACTGTGGAGAGATTTTACGAGGTCGCTTTCAGGTGGGAAGAAAAGTCCGTCTGCGCAGTGAACAATCTCAAGGCTGCCCTTCTCGTTCTCGAGCTTGCCCTCACAGAGCGCACGAACCTGCTCAGGATGATATGTTACGGGAACACGGATGTCGATAGTGCCGATAATCTGTCCGTTTTCCATCCAGATCATGCCGTTGTTGAAAGTGAGGTCGCCGTATTCATCCTCAATATTAAGACCTACACCCTCACCATTACATGCTGTACCGACCTTATCGTTGTAGAAGTCGCAGAAATCATCCTCGAAACCTGCTGCCTTGAGAGCAACCATAGTATAAGCACAGGCGTTTACACCGAGGAGAGGTGTGGAAGCATGAGCGGAAACACCGATTGCATCGATTGTGAGCTCACCGTTCTCCTCTGTAACTGTGAAGGACTTGAGCGGAGTTTTTGCAAGCTCTGCCCTGAGTGCCTCAGCGTCTACATCTGCTGCCTTTACTGTTGTGGAACATCTGTTGCATACGGCATTACTTACAAAGCCACCCTTGATATTAACAATCTTTGTGTTCTTGGAAGAAAGCTTCATTCCGCAGTGACCCTTTTCGCCGTAGATTCCCGGGAAACCGCCGTCAGGAGTGAAGCCGTAAGTTACAGGCTGTTCGTGCTCTACATAGTACTTCATACACTTGGAACCTGTCTCCTCGTTTGTACCCATGAGAAGACGGATCTTCTTTTCGACAGGAACACCCATATCACGAAGTATCTTCATGGCATAAAGGCCTGCGATTACAGCACCCTTATCATCAGAGACACCTCTGCCGTAAAGGTAACCGTCCTTTTCAACCATGGTGAACGGATCTGTATCCCAGCCCTCACCTGCAGGAACAATATCAAGATGAGCGGCAATACCGATGAGCTTATCGCTGTCCTCGGCACCCATCTCCGCAATACCGCAGTAATTGTCAACATTCTTTGTTCTGAAGCCGAGTTCCTCGGCAATCCTGAGACCTTCATCGAGAACAGCCTTAGGGCCTTCGCCGAAAGGCATACCCTCTTTTGCCTCACCGAGAACGGAATTGTACTTGACAAGCCTTGCTAAATTAGCCTTGATTTCAGGCATTAAAGGCTCAACTTTATCCATGTATTTCATGTAAATAACCACCTTTTAAGTTAATATACATCGATTATATATCTTTATTTACTTTCGGTCAATCAGAATAAACCGAGTTCATCACCGGGGTTATACTTACCCTTTGCAAACACGAAAGAAAGCACCCATATAATAATTGAAGCAAAAGCTATACTTCCGAGGAGAATGTAGAACTTCTCTCCGCCTATTCTCTGGAATACGAAACCGCCTGTGAAGTTGGCAACAATTCCGGAAGCGGAAGCAACGGAAGCATAAATTGACTGGGCAGATGCTTTCAGGTTTGCAGGTGCCAGCTTATATACATAAGCCGCCGCAGAGCCTATATACAGACCGTTACCGAGTCCGAACACAGCACCGCACATGAGGAACTGCGGGAAAGTATGTGCAAACAGTCCAAGGAGGAAACACTCCGTACCCATGAGGGTAACCGCTGTGATAATAATATACTTCAGCTTGAACTTCTGACGAAGCTTGACTATAAGGAGCAGAGCAGGAACCTCACACAGCGCTCTGATTCCGTTGAATACGCCGTAATTTTCAATGTTTACGCCTCTGTCCTGCATAAGGTAGGTCATGAAACAGTACTCTGCGTTGAATGTAATATATGAAATTACGACAAAGATAAGGAATGCAATGTAGAAATAGTTTTTGAAAAGTGGTTTAGGACTTACGGATGCCTTCTTCTCACCATGCTTAACCTCAAACTTCGGGTCGTTTATTCTAAAGAGAAGCAGGAACGGGAAAATCATAAGTATTCCCGCAAGCCAGAATGAGCAGTTAACACCGAATCTTGTTACGATTGCTGTTATTACAAAGCACGCAACCGTAAAGAAGAACGAACCCGTTGCTCTTATGGAGCCGTAGTCAAGTCCCTGCTGGTTGCAGTTTCTTATGGTGAGGTTATCAAGAAGTGTACCACCCGGGCTTCTGAAAAAGTTTACGAAAGGACAGTAAATCATGAACATCAGTGTGGCATACTTCCAGCCTGTCGGCAGAAACGGAAGCCCGGCCATGAGCGCGGCACCGAGAACCATGCTTATCATGAAGGTCTTTTTAATGGAATTTATTTTATCCGAAATCATGCCCCAGAACATTACAGCAAAAATACCTACAAAGGAGCCGAGAGAGTTAAGCACACCGAGGCTTGAGGCACTCATGCCGCCCTTCTGAAGATATACGGTCTGATAATTTGCGAAGGCGGTGGCAATCCAGAAGCCTGACTGGAGGCCTGCGAGCTTCAGGGCATTTTTAAAATTCGGATTACGGTAATCAATTGAAAATCTGCTCATAATTCACCTCTCTAATGTGAAAAATCGAGGATATATTATATCCAAACTTTGCCAATGTCAATACATAAAATATCAATTATAATAATTTTTCAAAAAAGAAAAATCCGACTGCTCTCTGTGACAAATCACAGTACAGTCGGACATGAAAATCTTATGCTTTATTAACCAGCTTTTCGCTGAAGTTTCTGTTGAAGAATGCGCATATCGGACCAAGGAAAAGCACAACAAGTATGGTGCCGAGACCTATGATTCCGCCTGAAATAAATGCAACCGCAACGGAGAAAGCATCGAGCAGAATTCTTGCCACAGCAAACGGAAGATGAAGCTTGTCCCTCATAACAAGCGGCATGCTGTCATACGGTGAAGATCCTATATCCGCGGACTGGTAAAGTGAAAGGCTGAATGCGAGGATTACAATAGCAACACAGCACAGCGGAACTCTCACAACAAGGGAATCTGTCATATTCGGAACAATCAGCTTATAAACCCATGACCAGGCATCCACAAGATAGCCGAGCATGAACCAGTTTACTATGCTTCCGAAGCCTATGTACTGTCTGCCCCAGAGTATTTCAATCACAAAGAATGAGCAGTTTGCAAGGGCACAGAAATTGCCGTAGCTCATGCCTGTTTTTGCGGTAAGTCCGAGCATCATTGCGCTGAACGGATCTGTACCCAGAAGGCAGAGCTTGAGTGTCGCAGTACCGAAGCTCATGATAATGTGGGCAATCATCACCATCATTATTCTTCTTGTCATCTGCGGTTTCACGAACTGATGATAAAGTTTTTCTTTCATTTTCTTTCCTCTTTCTCAGAATTAACCTAAAGGATAATAAGCTCTGAAAAGGAGAATGTCAAGAGCTTAAGAAAAAAGAGTGTCGAACTCTTATGAGTCCGACACTCCTGAATTATATTTAGATATATCAGCCGTTTACCTTAACGGAGAGCTTTGTCATCTCACCGTTGATATCCTGCTCTTCAACGTTGCCGTCTACTGTGCCGTAGGTAATCTCGTCTGCGAGAACATCGCTCTTGATGCTCTCTTCGTTCTTCCTGACAATCTCGAGAACTCTGTCGTTACCTGCAACACCGAGAACGATGTGGTCTGTAACCTGGAAGTCAGAGCTCTTTCTCATGTTCTGAACCTTACTTACAACCTCACGAACCATACCTTCTTCGATGAGCTCGTCTGTGAGAGTTGTATCGAGAACAACTGTTACGCCGTTTTCAGATGCGGATACAAAGCCCTCTGCCTTTGCTGTATCGATGAGGAGTTCCTCTGCTGTAAGTTCGATTACACCCTCGCCGTCATTAGGATCGAGCTTGAGTACACCTGTGTTATCGAGCTCCTGCTTTGCTGCGCTGCCGTTGAGCTCTGCGAGAGCTGTTCTTACAGCGTTGAGGCGCTTGCCGAGCTTCTTACCGAGAAGGCGGAGCTGTGGCTTGAATGTGTAGCTTACGAACCTGCTTGCATCGTTTGTGAACTCGAGTTCCTTAACATTGAGTTCCTCAGTGATGATAGCCTTGTAGGAATCAGGAATCTCATTCTCACCTGCTACATACATCTTTGCGAGAGGCTGTCTGTTCTTGATTGCAGCATCGTTTCTTGCAGCACGGCCGAGAGTAACTGCTGTGAGTACCTCTTCCATGTTCTGCTCGAGCTCTGTGTCAATCTTGCTCTCGTCATACTGTGGGTATGCGCAGAGGTGGATGGACTCAGGTGCATTTGCATCGTTTGTTCTTACGAGGTTCTGATAAATCTCCTCTGTAATGAACGGTGTGAGCGGAGCTGCTGCCTTGGAGAACTCTACAAGAGCTGTGTAGAGAGTCATGTAAGCGGCAATCTTATCGTCATTCATGTCCTTAGTCCAGAATCTCTCACGGGAACGGCGAACGTACCAGTTGGAGAGCTCGTCAACGAACTCGGTCATAATCTTTGTTGTATCCTGAATTCTGTAGTCAGCCATGTACTCGTCAGCTGTCTTGATAACAGTGTTGAGCTTGGAGATGAGCCACTTGTCCATAACTGTGAGCTTGCACTCATCGAGGTTGTACTTTGTTGCATCGAAGTTGTCGATGTTAGCATAAAGTACAAAGAATGCGTAAGTATTCCACAGTGTGGAGAGGAACTTTCTCTGGCCTTCCATAACTGCCTTCTCGTGCCACTTGTTAGGGAGCCAGAGAGCGGAGTTGGAGTAGAAGTACCATCTGATAGCGTCTGCACCGTAAGTATTGAGGGCATCCATTGGGTTAACGGCGTTGCCCTTGGACTTACTCATCTTCTGACCGTCAGCATCCTGAACGTGACCGAGAACGATAACATTCTTGTAAGGAGCCTGGTTGAAGAGAAGTGTGGAGATAGCCATGAGAGAGTAGAACCAGCCTCTTGTCTGGTCAACAGCCTCGGAGATGAAGTCTGCCGGGAACTGAGCCTCGAACTTGTCCTTGTTCTCGAATGGATAGTGGTGCTGTGCGAATGGCATGGAACCGGAGTCGAACCAGCAGTCGATAACCTCAGGTACTCTGTGCATAGTCTTGCCGCAGTCAGGGCATGTGATTGTAACATCGTCGATGTATGGTCTGTGAAGCTCAATGTTCTCAGGGCAGTTGTCAGCAACTTCCTTGAGTTCTGCTATGCTGCCGATGGAGTGGAAATGACCGCACTCGCACTCCCAGATGTTGAGTGGTGTACCCCAGTAACGGTTACGGGAGATACCCCAGTCCTGAATATTCTCAAGCCAGTCACCGAATCTGCCCTTACCGATGGACTCAGGCATCCAGTTAACTGTGTTGTTATTTCTGATAAGATCCTCTCTTACTGCTGTCATCTTGATGAACCAGGACTCTCTTGCGTAGTAGATGAGAGGTGTGTTACATCTCCAGCAGTGTGGATAGCTGTGCTCGAACTTAGGAGCGGAGAAAAGGAGGCCTCTTGTCTCGAGGTCTACGAGAACCTCTTTGTCAGCATCTTTGCAGAATACGCCTTCCCACTTTGTCTCCTTAGTCATCTGGCCCTTGCCGTCAACGAGCTGAACGAGAGGGAGGTCATAGTTTCTTCCGACATTTGCGTCGTCTTCACCGAATGCAGGAGCAATGTGAACAACACCTGTACCGTCTGTGAGAGTTACGTAGCTGTCGCATGTGATGTACCATGCCTTCTTGTTAGGGGAAACGAAGTTCCAGAGCGGCTCGTACTCCTTGTACTCGAGGTCTTTACCGACGAACTTCTCAAGAACCTCGTAGTTACCCTCACCGAGGATAGTATCGCAGAGAGCCTCTGCGAGGTAGTATGTGTAGTCACCGGACTTAACCTTAACGTAGGACTCAACAGGGTTTACGCAGAGAGCAACGTTGGATGGAAGTGTCCATGGTGTTGTTGTCCATGCGAGAACGTAAGCGTCCTCTTCCTTTAATTTGAATCTTACGATAGCGGAGCGCTCCTTGACGAGCTTATATCCCTGAGCAACCTCGTGAGAGGAAAGCGGTGTTCCGCAACGAGGGCAGTAAGGAACAATCTTGAATCCCTTGTAAAGGAGACCCTTGTTGAAGATTTCCTTGAGAGCCCACCACTCGGACTCGATGAAGTTGTTGTCATATGTTACATATGGGTCATCCATGTCTGCCCAGAAACCGACAGCCTTGGAGAAGTCTTCCCACATTCCCTTGTACTTCCAGACGGACTCCTTGCACTTGGAGATGAATGGGTCGAGACCGTAAGCCTCAATCTGGTCCTTACCGTTGATGCCGAGAATCTTCTCAACCTCAATCTCAACAGGGAGACCGTGAGTATCCCAGCCGGCCTTACGAGGAACATCGTAACCCTTCATGATGCGGTAACGTGGAATAAGGTCCTTAACGGCACGGGTTAAAACGTGACCGATGTGAGGTGTTCCGTTGGCGGTTGGAGGACCGTCATAGAAAGTGTAAGTAGGCTTGCCCTTGCAATCTTCTACTGTCTTTTCAAAAATCTGATGCTCATTCCAGAACTTTACGGTTTCTCTTTCTCTTTCAACCACGTTCTGAGATGCTGAAACATTCTTGTACATAGCAGTGTTTCCTTTCGTATTTATTGTAACTTCGCCTGGATTAACTATAAAAATAAAAAAGCCGTCCTGATATAAATCAGGACGACATCAATTTACAAATATCGCTTAAACCACCTGTTTACATACTGTCATATGCTCCTTCTGGTAACGGTAAGGTTCCGTCTGCTCCTACGATAATTCGGGACAGCTGCTCGGATGTGATCTTCACCTTTTTCTACTCATGCTGTCTCACACCGACCGACAGCTCTCTGATACTTTCGGAAAAAGTTACTCTCATCGTCATTGCATTTGTTTATTTCATGTGGAAATTAGAATATCACCTTAATTGCGGTTTGTCAAGAAAGTTATGGCTTAAAAGCCACATTTTTTCTCATATATATCATAAACACATATCTCGGGCCTGTTGAAAATTCTGAACGGGAACAGTGATTTTCCCAGTCCCCGGCTGATATACACCGCTGTGTTTCCTGCCTTATATTTTCCTGAGGTGTATTTCGGCAGAATACCCTGCCCGGGTGCGACCACCGCATTGCCGTGGGGCAGTCTTATCTGTCCGCCGTGGGCATGACCTGTAATCACCATGTCATATCCGCATTTTGCGTAAAATTCCACATACTGCGGTTCGTGGGCGAGAAGAACGCTGAATCTGTCTGTCTCAGGCTTTATTATTTTACCGAAGTTCAGGTTTCTGTCACTGACACCGCCGACATAAATTTCCATATTGTCTTTGGTATATATTCGGCCTGTGTTATCAAGAACATCAACACCGAGTTTCTCAAAAATCATAAGCCATGTATCAAGCGTTGTACCGACAAATTTTTCCTCGTGATTACCTGTGCAGAAAGCCACCGGGCAGATTTTCACTACCTCCTCAAAAAAGTTTGCCGCCTTTTTTATCTCAGGGTTTCTGCCGTATATCACATCACCGGTTACGGCTATTAAATCGGGGTTCAAATCTCTTATTTTTGCAAAAAGCTCTGCATTTTCTTTTCCGAACTCCGCACCATGCAGGTCGGAAATCTGAACGATTCTGAAGAAGTTTTCTTCCTCTTCCCCGATTCTGTAAAAGCTTGTCTCGAGCTTTGTGTTTCCGTTGTAAAGACTTACGCCAACACCCGCACCTGCCACAACAGCCGCTGTCAGCTCTGCCAAAAGCTTATGATTTCTGTTTTTACTCATGATCTTACATTCTCCGCTTTGAGTATCGGTCCGGCTACGTATTTGTTGAGTATCGGAAGCATTGGTCCTGCACCGAAAGCATTAAGAAGAGTTCCTATTCCCACACTTGCTCCGCACACAAAACCTATGATAACACAGATTAAATCCGTGACAATTCTGCACCATCTGAAGTGAACATGGATTTTATCGGGAATAATATAGGTGATGCTGTCGTAAGGGCTCATGCCCAGATCTGATGTAATGTAGAAAGAACAGCCCACAAGCTGAATAAGTACCGCCGCAACGGTGATTAAAACCCTCACTATAAATCCCATCTCGTCTGTAGGTGGAATAATCTTCCCAAGCATGGGAAAGAAAAAGTCTGCGGAAAAACCTACGAGGAACATATTGCCGACAGTGCCTAAACCTATCATGCTTCGGTCAAATATTACAACAACTGCCAGCAGGGCAATGTTTATAATAGCCTGCCACTTGCCGAAGCTCATGTTCATTTTGTAGCTTAAACCTGTGTTAAGTGTGGAGTATGGGTCGGCACCCATGGCAGTGTGCCAGAAAACCGCAACACCGAAACCCAGCATTATGCATCCCATAAGCATGGCGATTATTCTTGAGGGAAGTCTCTTTCCCCTGTATTTTGCTAAGATATTATTCATGTACTTCTTTCCCTTTCAGTAAAAATCAGCCCCTTTGTAAGGAGCTGATTTATTTAGCTTATTTTTCGAGTATTTTCGGTACCATGAGCACCACCGCTGTCCAGATTATCTCAAAGAAGATGAGGCTTAATGCTGAAATGCTGTGGGCACCCGCGCCTGAACCAAGGCTTACTGCGGCAACAATTACGAAGCCGAGAAGCACACCGATAAGCTGAATGAGAACTACAATGTTCACAAGCTTCTTAACGGACTTTGATGCATTGAGCACACTTAAAAGTGATTCGATTCTGCCCTTTGTGGCAGCTGTTGCATCTGCTCTTGTAACTTCGGTTGCCTCGTTTCTCATGCACTCTGCGGCAAGGTCACCGTGAACCACACTTATTCTTGATTCACCTATATCGTAAAGTCTTGAGATGAGGGACGGAGTGATGTTTGCATCCATGGAGTGAACTATTAATGCAAGGTCATTGTCAGCAAATTTTGCGAACTCTGTCTTTCTGCGTCTGTCTGCCTTGTATGTGAGAACGAGCATTGCCTTGAGAACACCGTCCACCGCAATAAAGAGAGGCTTTTTGCCACCCTCGAGGTACTTCATGATGTCCTCTCTCTCAGGCGGCGTGATATTTCTTGAGATGAGTATATCACGGTTACCGATGAGTATATGTCTGTCATTTACCACACCGGAAACACCGTCGTCACCGTCGAGGACTATGCTTGTTACCTTCGGAAGCTCCATACCGGAATCTGTGATTACCTGCTCGAATACATCCGCAACCGTACCGCCAACCTCATTGATAAGGGCTGTTGCGGATACAACCGCCTCTTCGAGGCCTTCACTGTCGAAAGCCTTTATTCCACCTATGATAACAGTTCCCTTAGGGAAAAGGTCGATGTCGCTCATCATGATGCAGTTTGATCCTGCGAGCTGTTCAACACCGGTCCAGCCGGATACCATTGCCCCGGCACGTCTTGCCTTCTTTGAGAACTTTGCCATAGGAATGTTTGTGCCCAGCATATTTGTTGCCATTACGCTGATGCATGCCGCTGCGGCAAAAGCTGAAATACCTGAAATTATGCTGCCTGTTCTGAGTATTACGAATATGCAGAGAACAAGTGAAAGAACCAGGCCGAAAGGAGCGAGCTCATGGCTTGCACTCTCTGAAGGATCTGCTTCATATGAAAGCTCAAGGAAACGCTTTAGGAATCCTGCTTTCTTCTGGTAAACAATGGCAGGAGAACCCGAAACAGTATCTTTCGCAAGTCTGACTGATGTATTGTAGTCATCATACAGTCTTACGCTGTACTTGTCGTCTCTTGAACTTACAAACCTGAAGTTGGCATATATTCTTCTGACCAGAGAGAGCTTTCCTATGGAATTAAGGAAGAGCACACCTGTTGCAAGTGCACCGTAAAGATGAATATTGCCATCTTCGATGTGTCTTACAGCCAGAAGTGAAACAATAAGCTGAATGCCTACCGCAAGAGCAGCCATAGCCGCTGCGGAATCGGAATTTGCTCTGAACCTGATGAGGGATAAAAGTCCCTCTGTGATGTTCTTCCAGCAGAAGCCGATGCATACACCCACCAGAACAATTGAAAGTATGATGTATGTAACAGCTGTATTATAGGTTTTACCCTCAAGAGCAAGGCCCATTACAAACAGCACCAGAGTAATAACTCCTGTTACAAGTGTTCTTATGCTTAATTTTGAGATGGAGCTCTTGAGATCTGTTGTTATGGAAGGTGCGTCTTCTCTTGAAGTGTAGTCATCAATGGATTCTCTGGAATCATCAACCTCTTCTTCTCTTCCCTCAAAAAGCTTGAAACGACTCTTCTTTGTCTTTATCTTGCGGCCTCTGTACTCCCCTGTCTCCTCATCATAATCCTCTGCTTCAGAGAGTATTCCACTCTGAATTACATCGAGATCTATGTTGTGAACCGGGAGTATTCTCGGACGGTACCTGCTGTTATCTTCAAGAACAGGGAACTCCTGGAAATAATCCGGGGTTTCATCGTCAGACTCTATCGGGTCTATATCTGTATCGGGCTCTTCACCTGTGAGATTCGGGAGATCGTCCACCTCAATCGGACCTGTGTATTTAAGTCCGGAACCGCTCTCCGGAAGTTCCTCCGGAAGATTGATTTCCGTGGTATTGTAAACCTTTGCCTGTTCTGCAATTTCCTCGATGGTATCATTATCGAGCTTAGGCATGTTGAGTATCTTCTGAATTTCCACGGTATCATTGAGAACATTGAGTTTTATCTCCATTGTTCTCGACTTGGCCTGATCCTTTATGGCCTTTGTGAAGCTGTCGTCATCATCATCCGGTGCGGCATCACTCTCTGTAAACGATGTAACAGGTGGCGGTGCGACTATACCGAATTCATCGGCTACTTCATCCATGTCAACACCGGCATTCTCAACTGCCTCTGCAACACGGCGTCTTCTTTCTCGCTGAATCTGGTTGAAATTAGCCTCAACCTCTTCATCGATGGCTGTAACGGAATCATCAAAAAGCTTGGTATATGTATCTTCCATCGGATTATGTGCCGGAATTGTCTCGGCATCATCAATCTTAAGGTCATCGACAGGCTTTAACTGAACACCGTAATAAAGGTCCTCTTCCTCGTCAAAATCATCGTTCTTTTTTCTTCTGAACAGACCGAAAAGGCCTTTTTTCTTCTTTTTTCCGCTTTCAGCAGCTGCAGCGGCTTCTTCCTCATAAACCGCTGGTTCCTCTGAAGTTTCCTGCTCATATTCCGCTTCGGGCTGAGCATCCTCTTCATATTCCGCAGGTTCTTCTTCACTCATATATTCATAAGGAGCGGTTTCTTCGGTTTCATCCTGAGAATAGATTTCACCGTAGTCTGTATCGCCCTCGGAAAAACTGTCTGCATCGCTGAAATCGAAAACCTCTTCATCAGACTGAGGCACTGAGAATAAATCTTCGGATGTGCTGTCGTCAGATACCTTATCGACATCATCTTCGAAGCCGTCTATCTCAGGGAGTTCCCATCCAAAACCGCCGCTTACGGTATTTACCGGCTCGGATGGTCCCGCATAAGCCCCTTTCTGATTTCTCTTTTTCTTTTTCTTCATATCTGAATTTCCCTTCTAAAATCAGTGTGGAAAATAATTATTTGTTGATTGCCCTGAATGAGCTTCTCTGTCTTGAAACCTCATAGCAGATAACTCCGCATGCAACGGAAGCATTAAGTGAGTTTATCCTGCCTTTCATAGGAAGAGATATGACAAAGTCACATTTTTCCTTGATGAGTCTGCCTACACCCTCACCCTCGGAACCTACAACCAGAGCAACCGGACCGGAATAATCCTGCTCACACCAGTTTGTTCCGTCCATGTCCGCGGCATAAACCCACAGACCTCTCTCCTTGAGTTCGTCTATGGTAGCCGGAAGATTACTTACTCTTACAACAGGCACATACTCAACCGCACCTGCGGAGCTTTTACCTACGGCATAGGTCAGACCTGCACTTCTGCGCTTGGGAACAATTACTCCGTGAGCACCCGCACACTCTGCTGTTCTGATAATTGCACCGAGGTTGTGTGGATCTGAAAGTTCGTCGCATATGATTACGAAAGGCGGTTCACATCTCTCTTCGGCAAGACGGAAAATATCTTCCATCTCGGAATATTCGGCAGCAGCCGCAACCGCACAGATACCCTGGTGATTTGCACCACCGCACATTCTGTCGAGCTTACGGATATCCGCCTCTTTTATGTTAATGCCCTTATCCCTTGCCTTGGAGATTATGGCTGTAATTGATCCATGGCGGTTTCCCTTCTGAACATAGATGGAATCTATGGCACGTCCGCTTCTCATGGCCTCTGTTACAGCATTTCTGCCGGCGATTATATCTTCACCGAACTTTTTTTCTTCTTTTAAATTAATATCTTTATCAAACATATAATTTTCCTATCTTAAGCTATATATATACATGGTACATTGTAGCACTTTTTGCCCAATACTTCAAACTTTTTTATCGTAATCCTGAAATATGTTTTACATATCATTCAATATCATGAGGAATATGTAAAATATTTGTGAATAAAAATTAAACTTATGCATTGCAAAAAAATTTGCAAATTATTCCTGATACATGATTTTGCTTTACTATTTGTAATATAAACCGTTTTTTCGAGTTTTTCACATTGTGAATTCAAAAAACGGTGGAAAAGTCTGTGGAAAGTGTGGAAAGTTGCTTATTTTTGCGGTTTTTTCTCTCTGATATCGTTGTGAAAAACCGTTTATCAACTTTTTTATCGACTTTTCCCCCATCAACAAAATGTAATAAGCGAATATTTGTTTGTCGCATAAATTGTGTTTAACCAATAAAATACCCCAAAATATTGATTTATCTTTGTCAAGACCCCAATTTTGCAGACTTCACCCTCAAAAGCTTCAACTTTTCCACCGACTTTTCCCCAGAATTTGAAAACTTTTGAACCGGATTCAGTAATTCTCGCCGTTTTTGCTGGGATTTTGTGGCAGTTTGTGATATAATCCATGTAATTTATGTATATATTGCTACATAAAAACACAGATTTATCCCTCTCACGGTTGTTGAAATCCTGAATTTTTCTATGTTGAAAACTTTTGCATAAATATTCATAATATACAGTGCTATACATACATTTTCCCAAGTTTATGCAAATACTTGGTCAATGATTTAACAATCTCTGCTCTTTTTTAATGAATTTTCTCCGATTTAATGTATAATAGACTCAGTTTATACCGAAAGGAAATACGAAATGACAGAATTTACATACTATCCATCACACGAAAATGATGAGCATATATCTTTTCCACCGATATTCGATCTCGCAGAAACTCTGGACTGCGGTCAGGCTTTCCGCTGGGAAGCTGTGGATGACAGCCGAAAAATCTGGCATGGTGTCGCTTTCGGCAAATATCTGAAAATTGAACAGACTGAAAAAGAAATAGTATTTTTCTGCTCAAAGGAAGATTTTGAGAATGTCTGGAGATCTTATTTCGATCTGGATACCGATTACGAAGCAATAAAAGAAAGACTCTCTGCCCTGTCCCCGGTGCTTAAAGAGGCATCCGACTATGCGCCTGGTATAAGAATACTCCGCCAGGACCCATGGGAGGCTGTGTGCTCCTTCATTATTTCTCAGAACAACAATATTCCGAGAATCAAGGGCATAGTAAACAGACTGTGCGAAAACTTCGGTGAGAAGCTTGAGGGAACAGACTTTTACACCTTCCCCTCAGCGGAAAAACTGGCAGCTTTAACCCCTGATGATCTTGCCCCCATAAGAAGCGGATTCAGGGCAAAGTATATAATCTCCGGTGCGGAAAGCTGTGCGAATGACCATGAGTTTATACCATCCCTTTTCACTCTGCCGATTGATGATGCAAGGGCAAAGCTTAAAACCGTAAAGGGAATCGGACCCAAAGTAGCAGACTGTGCGCTGCTATACGGTTTCCACCGCATGGAGTGCTTCCCTGTGGATACATGGATGAAAAAGGCCATGGCAGTTCTTCTTCCCGACACCGACCCTGTCGTATTCGGTATGGATGCGGGAATTGCCCAGCAGTATATTTTCCATTACAGCCGTATGCATCCCGAACTGTTTGAATAATAAATTAAGCTCTGTGCATTCTGAATCTGCACAGAGCTTTTGTTTTGATATTTTATCTGAGCTTTGCAATGGCATCAGCAGGGTCTTCAGCGCCGAATACCGCTGTACCTGCTACGCAGATGTCTACTCCTGCCTCACGGCATGTGTCGATTGTTTCCTCGTTTACACCGCCGTCAACCTCAACTAAGAGTTCCGGGTACTTTGCCTTTAATGCCTTTACCTTGTTCATCATGTCAGGCATGAACTTCTGACCGCCGAATCCAGGCTCAACTGTCATTACAAGAACCATGTAGAGCTTCTCGCCGTATTTCTCGATGAATGGGAAAATGCTCTCGATGTCTGTTCCCGGCTTGACTGCAACCGCAGGCTTTAAACCGAGCTCGATCATTCTGTCGATAACCTCGTTTGCATCGTCGTCACATTCCACATGGAAAGAAACAACATCCGCACCGGCATCTTTGCAGTTATCAAGATACTGTAAAGGATGGCTTATCATGAGGTGAACATCGAAAGGAACCTCTGTGCTCTTTCTTATTCCCTTTATTACAGGGAAACCGAAGGAAATGTTAGGAACAAAATGACCGTCCATAACATCAAGGTGGATGTAATCCGCTGTGCCGACTCTCTTCATTTCATTGTGAAGGTTTGCAAAATCTGCGGCAAGAACCGATGGTGCTATATACATAGTATGTGTCCTCGTCTTTCAAATAGTATTTTATAATAGTGGTTCCGGTTTTATATCAGAGAATTGTGTACATAAGGTTTTCCCAGAGGAGTTCTGTACCGATATCTACTCCGTCAGGAAGAAGTGCAAGGGCGATCATAAAAGGCTCGCCGTTATCAACTATGTCTGTTCTGCGAAGATATGCGTAATCTCCGTTAATGCTCTCTACTCTGTAGTAATATGGTCCCATAGTAATTCTCCTTTAGCAGAATATTCTGATGAGTTCTTCGCTCAGCATGGTAAATATCGGAATGGTGATAAGTGAAAGTATAGTGGATCCCGCAACCAGCTTTGAAGCAAGCTTTGCATCTCTGCCGAACATAACCGCAAAAATTACGGAGTTTGCCGCAACGGGAGCCGCCGCCTGAAGCACAGTTGTCAGGAAAACATCATGCTCAGAACCTAAAAGGCAAAGTACGGGAAGTACTAATGCCGGAGCGATTACAAGTCTTATGAAAGAAACAATGTAAACTCTCTTGTCTGTGAGTATATCACGGAATCTTACCTTGGAGATATTATTACCGACAATAACCATGGCAAGCGGAGTGTTAAGCGCACCGAAGTAAGTGATAGGAGCCTCGATAACCTCTGGGAGTTTAAGCTTCAGGAAGAACACCGCAAGACCTGCCGCAAGACCTATGGTACCCGGGTTGAGTATAGCCTTTTTGAGGGTGTCTTTAAAAGAGGTGTTACCTGTGCTCATCATGGTGTAACCGTAGGTCCAGGAGAGGAAGTTGAAAACACCGATGAACAATGTACAGTAAACAACAGCCTGATTACCGATAATGCTCTGAACAAGTGGCATGCCCATAAATCCACAGTTAGAGAAAACTATGGAAAAACGGATAACTCTCTTGGCCTCATCCGCAGCTTTTCCGTAAAAGAGAAAGCTTATGGCAATGGCAAGACCCATGGCGGCAATGGCACCGACAAGGGAAAGCACAAGGTTTCTGCCTGTTACTGTGGATGTGTCCGCATTGGCAAAGGATGAAATTGTAAGGCATGGAGCTACAATATATACAAGAAGATTTGTAATATCTTTGCTTCCCTTATCGCTTATCATCTCTTTTTTAGAGAGTATCCAACCCACAGCTATAAGGATGAGCATAATTGCCACCTTAAGAAGTGATGTTAAAAACGCTACCATTTTTTATACCTCTTAAATATATTAATTTTAGAATAAACCTGAATCGTCTCTGCTCTTTGGCTTTTCCTCGGGAGTTGCCTCTTTGTTTCTGAAAAGTCTGTTGCGATAGATGAACACCAGACACAGAACAAGGGCAAGTGCGCTCAGACCCTTGATTATCAGAGTGAAAACTCCTGAAGGATAGATTGCACTGGCAATCCAGCATCCACCAACAAGAATAAAATAGATACCGAGAGGAATGAAAATCTTATTTTCTTTTCTCTGCTTAACGGCCAGCATAAGACCGATAAGTATGAACATAATACCGTAAAAGTAATTCATATTGACTGTTCTCCGTTTATTTATAAAGTCAAAATTATTGTATCACTTTTGTTAAAATCTAACAATAGGACAATATACCGAAGATAAGCCCATCTCATTTTTCTATTTATGTATTATAACAAAAGAGAAAAGGCGACAGGACGTAAATCCCATCGCCGAATGATTATCAGAGTTTATGCTCATCCATTCCCTTAACCTTCTGCACCACAACTCCGCCTAAGAGGAAAAGTGCAATGAGGTTAGGAATAACCATGAGGCCATTGAATGTGTCTGCAATGTCCCAGAGAAGACCGAGGTCAACAGTAGCACCGAGAACCGCAACGAAAGAATAAATTACAAGGAATGGTCTTGTTGCCTTGTCTGTGCGGAAAAGGAACTCAACACAGCGGGATCCGTAAAGTCCCCAGCCGATGATTGTTGAGAATGCGAAACAGCAAAGGGCAACCGCTGTGAATATGCTTACCCAGCTACCGTAAGTAGATGTAAAACCACCGATTGTAAGCTCTGCTCCCGCAGCCTTACCATATACAACACCATTACCGCTGCAGAGGATAACAAGGGCTGTGAGTGTGCAGATTACGATGGTATCTGTGAAAACCTCAAAAATACCGAAAAGGCCCTGCTTAACCGGATCCTTTGTGTCCGCACATGCATGAGCGATTGAACCTGTACCGAGACCTGCCTCGTTACTGAAAATACCACGGGACACACCCTTTTTCATACTGAGAAAAAGAGTACCGACAGCACCGCCTGTAAATGCTCTTGGATTGAATGCTCCCACAAAAATGGACTTGAATACACCGGGAATACTGTCGTAGTTAATTACAACAACACCTATTGCCAGAGCAACATACAGGAAAGCCATGAACGGAACAAGCTTCTCTGTTACACTGCCGATTCTCTTAATTCCGCCGAGAAGAACCATGGCAACCATCATTGCTATGATTACACCTATGATAAGGTTTGTTGTATCTGTGATTTTAAATCCGTACTGGGTGAAAGCAGTATCCAATGCTGTTGTAATGGTGTTAACCTAAGTTGCATTACCTGTACCGAAAACGGTGAGAACTCCGAAGAGTGAATATAAAGCCGCAAGCCAGTACCACTTTTTCCCAAGACCGTTCTTTATGTAGTACATAGGTCCGCCGACATACTCACCCTGATTGTTTTTCTCTCTGAACATTACCGCAAGAGTAACCTCACAGAACTTTGTGCACATACCGAGAAGTGCGGAGCACCACATCCAGAACACAGCACCCGGACCGCCTATGGCTATGGCTCCGGCAACACCTGCAATATTACCTGTGCCTACCGTTGCCGCCAATGCGGTACACACCGCCTGGAACGGTGTCATTGCACCGTCGGATGCTTCCTGCTTTTTGAAAATCTTTCCCACTGTGCTTTTCAGGGCAAGCGGGAATTTTCTTACCTGAATAAACCCTGTCCTTATACTGAGGTAAAGGCCAACACCGATAATGCACACCATGGCCGGCACACCCCAGATAAAGTCGTTTACAACTTTGTTTAATTCTGCAATCATACTGAACTCCTAATATTTATTTAAAAATCCCTTATACAATTGAGGCTGTATAAGGGATTTACTGTCAATTTGTTTGGCTGTTTATTTCGCCCAGACCTTCACCGATTTTTATGGCTACTTCTTCGCTTTCGGCTTTAAGAAACTTATCATAGAACCTGAATTTTTCTTTAAACTCTTTGGAAACAATAAGCACTATTGTGGAGCCGCAAAGCTCAAAATTACCGAATTCCTCACCTTTGGTAAAGCTTCCCTTATCCCTTGCAAAAGTGACACCGCCAACCATCATGGCTCCGATTTCCACCTGAAGAACCTCGCCGAAGTTCTCGGTTTCAATCACACTCCACCACCTGCGGTTGAGTCTGTAAACAGGACAGCTCTCAATGGCTATGGGCTGAACACTGTGCAGTAAACCCGGGATATAGTGGGTCTCTTTAAGCTCCAGATTATCAAAAGCACAGAAGTGATGATAGTCACTCGCCTGAAGTCGGAACACCAGGCACATACCGCCATTGTACTTTTCGGCTGTCTTTTTGTTTGGGATGATATCCTCAAATCTGTAGTGAGATCCCTTCATGGGAATATTCATATCCTCGGTGATTTCAAAAACAGAGAGAAGGCTGTCACATGGGCTTGCAAGCACGTTCTTTCGCATATCAAAGGGAATATTCTCCCTCTTTCTGCCAAAGAACTCCGCAAAGGAGTTAAACTCCATACCCTCGAATTCGCTCATGTCTATATGGTTATTTTCGATGTATTTCGGAACCCAACATTTTGACAGTCGGGTTTTCATCAGAAAGCTCGCAAAACTGAACAAACCTGCCTTCTGAAAGAACTTTATCATAAAACGCCCAAAGGCATTCTTATAAAATATATCAATTCCCATAGCTTACACATCCATGCAGGCAAAAATCATGAGAACAAGCTCTGCCACACCCGCAAGAACCATACAGATTTTACCGAAAAGATGCGGCTTTTTAAGTCTGAACGGAAGTATATACATTACACCCATTATCAGAAGAGCCACAGTAAGCGGAATAAATGCATTCAGCTTAATAAGCTTTGCAAAACCGTAAACCAGCGGAACGAAAATCGCGGACATGGTTATCGGTAAACCGTAATATACACTTCTCGGGCCTGCCTGAGTTTTCTGTCTCTCCTGCTCGTCAACATTAAAGTAAGCAAGGCGGATAAGTCCACAGAGAACAAACATTGCACTTACGGTAAGGGTAAGAGCGTTTTTCCCGCTCATTGAATAAACTGTTATTCCCGGCAGAACACCGAAACAGATAAGGTCACTTAAAGAGTCTATCTGAATACCGAAGTTTTTTTCACATGCGGTTCTGTCCTTTTTTGTGGATGCTATGGCACCGTCGAACATATCGCAGAAACCTGCCACCATAAGGCATACTATCGCAGCAGTAACTCTGCCCTCGAAAGCATAGGCTATGCCCATAAAACCCGTAAGCATTCCTATGTATGTAAGTACAACCGTATAGTTGTAATATCCTAAGAGCTTCTCCTCGTGTTTCATTTCACACAATCTCCTTTAATCAATGAGGGCAAAACCTAAGCTGTATGCCAGTATGCACCAGGGTTTTCCCAGTATAATAATCCATATAAATTTCTTTGGCTTCATGTTTGTAAGCCCGGTAAGGTAACAGAAAAAGTCATCGGGAAAAAGCGGCAGAACCATCGCCATAAAAAGAAACGATGTATAGGTTTTGCTTCTTGCCGCCCACTCTATGTATTTTTTGTATTTCTCACCATGGAACAGGTCTCTGATAAGCGGTGTACCGTATTTTCTTGCGAGGAAATACGCAATTATCGAGCCTGCACTTATTCCCACATAGTTACATATGAACCCCACCACAGGACCGAACATAACCGTGCCTACGGCACAGCCCAAAAATCCCGGCAGAACAGGCAACACAACCTGAGCTGCCTGAAAAACAGTGAGAAATACAGGTCCGAATGCACCGAACCCCTCGATATATTCCTGAAAGCTGTCTATGGAGTTGAACTTGCCGTCAAAATAGGATTTGACGAGTACCAGAAGTCCTGCAAGAACCATAACCATGAGCAGTACCGACAGGGCTTTAATATAGATCTGACGCTTTGTTTTTTCTTTTTTCATAAATCTCATTTAGTATAAATTTCAGTATATAAGCGTGATATGTTATAATATCATGTATTACTGATTATAAATTTCTCAAAAAGAAATTTATACCTTTGTATTTTACATAATCTTTGATTTTATGCGGTTTATCTCGATGATTTTCCCAATATACGAAAAATCCCGGCACCTTACGATGCCGGGACATTTTTATTTATCGTCTGCCGCCTTTGGCTCTTCTGCCTGAAATTACTGTTATTGTTATTACAACTACAATACCGACCGCAGAAAGAATAATAAGGCCTATGCATATCCAGAGGAAGAGGTTATTGCCGCCTTCGCTGTCGTTATCTTCCGGAGTAGCACTTGGGGACGGAGATGTTTTGTTCTGATTTGCGGTTCCGGCAGGGCTTGGGCTCGGAGAAGCCTTTGAGCTTGGAGCCGGTGCAAATGTAGGTCTTGCTGTGTTATCGGGTTCCGGTGTAGGAACAGGAGTGTGAAGGTCTGTATCCTGGTTCGGATTCGGTGTGACATTCTGACTTGCGCCATATGTAAGCTTGATATTGAATGTCATGCCGTTGAGGCTTGTGGTCTTTTTGTATCCTTCAGGAACAGAAGCGAGGTTTACTTTCCATGATACATAAGGTGAAAGCTTTTCCCAGCTTGCACTCCATGAATTACCGGAGTTGAGCTCTGCTGTATCCTTTACCTCATCGCCGCCGATAAGCTGAGCTGTAACACTCTGAGGTCTTGCACCCTTTTCGTTGGAATTATCCTCCCATGTAATTACAACACCGACTGTTCTTGTCTGAGACGGAGCAGGAGTTGCTGTGTTCTGAGGTGCGGGAGTTGGAGTATTCTGTGGTGCGGGAGTCGGAGTATTCTGAGGCACCGGAGTTGGTGTGTTCTGAGGTTTCGGAGTAGCTGTCGGCTCTGAAGCTGTGTACTGAAGAGTGAACACATAGGTTTTGGATTCTTTGTCAAGATAGCTTGAAGCACTGTATCCCGCAGGAACATTGTCCATTTTAACCTTGTATTTATTTGACTCAGGTAAATCTGTCCATGAGACAAACCAGCCGTTATCGGCAGATGCTGAGAGATCGCCGTAATATTCACCGTTCTCGTAGTTTGTGAGAGTTACCGAACCGGGTCTTTTTCCTGCGGCATTGTCATTATCATCCCATGAAATTGTTGCGTTGATTGTTTTTGTCTTTACCGGGGCAGGAGTAGGATCATCAGCCGGTTCCGGAGTAGGTGTAGGCTTCTTTGTCGGCTTTGGTTCAGGAGTTGAATCCGGTGCCGAATATGTGAATGTAAACACGTGAGTGTTTGCACCCTCATCATAATACTCGTCGAGAGTATAGTTCTCAGGAACAAACTCAGGCTCTACGTAATAATTATTGTCAGCTGAAAGGTCGCTCCATGAAGCCTCCCACGATGTATCGGCAGATACTGTCTGAGTATCGATGTATGAACCGTTCTCATAGAGATTCATATCAAGGCTTTCAGGTCTTTCACCATGCTCGTTGCCGTTGTCATCCCATAAAACCGTAACTCCGATTGTTGTGGTTGAAGGAGGAACAGGATCATCTGACGATTCCGGCTCGGGATCGTCGGAAGGTTCCGGATCCGGTGTGTCGGGAGCTGTGAAATTAAAGGAATCCTCATAATAATAACCGTTATCGGCATTGAGGCTGAAGCTGATTACACTCTTATCCACAGTATAATCGTCATAGCCTTCTGTTACGGGATAAGCCTCATAAACAACATCGGCATCGAGAGTATATTCCTCTCCGCTGCTGTAAGCAACATCGTTAATCATATACTGTCCGTTTTCAATTCCGTTCACTGTAATGATAACGGTACCTGTTGTCTGCTCGGACTCTTTTTCCGTATATGTGAAAGTGCATTCTTCACCTTCACCGGGATAATCAGGTCTTTCTGACGTAAGGGTAAATGTTATTGATTCCGGGTCTGCATCATAACCCTCTTCTTCACCCGGCTTTGCTGTGTATTCAACATCAAGCTCGAGGTCACCGGCTGTATCACCGCCGTTATAGCTGCCTATGAAACTGTCACCGTTCCAGATGCTGTACTGTCCCCACTCAACACCCTCGATATAGAATGTTGCGGAACCCTTGACTGTTTCAGGTGTGCCTGTAAAGGTCTGGCTGTATGGTTCGCCGATTTTTACCTGCTCACCCGCGTTATCCATCAATGCATTACCGATATAGAAAGTGAAAGACTGGTTTTCGAAGCTGTAACCCTCTGCGGAACATGTAGCTGTGTAGGAAACATAATTGGAGAGGCCGCTGAAATAAACCATACCGTCTTCACCTGCCGGCTCTGAGGGATTTCCGTTAAGTGTTACAACCGCACCCGGAACACCTGTTGAAAAGCTGATGCTTGTTGAAGGCGGAGTGTACGGGTCTGCAGGCGGGTTACCGTTAGCCCAGTATTCGCCATAGGCAGAACCTGCGGAAATTGTAAACTTACCGGTGTTTGCGCCGTCAATACTTCCGTTAATCTTTGCTTTTGTGCGAATTGTTCTGTCGCCGCCCTGGTGTAATCTGACGCAAATTCCGCCACCTTCGGTTGCCCATGCCTCAAATCCGCCTGAGCCGTAGCTGAGCTCGCCTACTGTGGTATAATCGGCCAGAAACTGCATCTCACCGGAATTGCATCCGAGATAAACATCTGTGCCGTCGGCAACTTCATTTACGGTAAAACTGTAATCATAGGTCCAACCGTTAAAGGAAATGTCGCCTGCCACGATGTTGGTTTCTGCGAAAGCAGTAATTCCACATACGCTGAAGCAGGAAAAAATCAGCATAAGGCTAAGAACAACAGCTGTTATCTTTTTTGTTCTCATTTTGTTAATCATCCTTTCCAGGAACTTCCCGATATTATTTATAAATTGATATATTTATAACATACTGATTTAAATATCTTACCACTTATATACAAAAATTTAAAGTGAGATTTAATCTTTTTTCAATAATTATGCAAAGCAGACAGGAAAAACCGCTCCGATTTAACGAAGCGGTTTTTTAGCTTTTACCGATATCAGTCCTCTGTAACAAATTCCTCGTTGATTCTGTATGACACAAAGGCAAATTTCTTTGAGCACGGTGACCATGAATTGACATTCATTGTTCCCTGACCACCGAAGAGTTTAACCACGGTCTTTACATCAGATCCGTCGGCATTCATGGTGCGAAGCTCCACATTCTTATGTGGCAGATGCTCGCCCGGCTCGAGGTCGCCTGCCTTGTAGCAAATCATGGCAACCTTTTTGTTATCGGGTGAGATGTGCGGGAACCATGTGTTCCAGCCCTCATCGAAAGTCATCTGGGTCTGCCCGGAACCATCCGCATTCATTCTCCATGCCTGCATAAGTCCTGTTCTGACGGAGTTGAACCATATATGCTTTCCGTCGGGTGAGAACTCCGGTCCGTCATTGAGACCCTTCGCATCTGTGAGTCTTGTTTCCTCTCCGCCGTTTACATTGATAGCGTAAATGTCTGCGCCGTTTTCCATATCACGGAAGGCACAGTAAACGAGGGTTTCACCGTCAGGGGACCATCCGTGCAGGAAACTCGGTGAATTCGGTGTGACCTGCTTCGGCTCTCCGCCGTCAAACGGAACAATGTGAACATAGGATGAGAATCCCCACTTTTCATCGGGGTGAGTGTTGTCGGAAACCGCTATGCTCTTTCCGTCAGGGGAAAGCACATGGTCGTTATTGCAGTGGACAATATTTCCCGATTTCACCTCGACTGTTTCATCGGTCTCTATAATGTACTTATAGATTTTACCCTTTGAGTTGAATGTCATGAATTTTCCGTCATGGGACCAGTTGGGGGCTTCAATCAGAAAATCATAGGTGTGAAGGAGTTTTCTCTCCCCTGTTTCGATGTCATAGGTCTCAAGATATGAGATGTCATGTTCTCTGTCATACGCCATAGTGAAAAAATCCTTTCTTTGATTTTTAAATCCGTTTTACCTTATATAAAAGCTTCTTTAAGCTTTTGATTAGCCGCCATCAGAAGGTTCGGTCAGATTGCTTCGCTCCTGACCTGTTTTCTTCAGTTTGCAATGCTGTCGCATTGCGTTTCTTTTCTGAATTTGTCTTCATCAGAAGGGCCGGCACAGATTGCTCGAAAAATGATTAATATCATTTTTCTTCGACTCCTGTGCCTGACTCTTTTCATTTCAGAGCTTCGCTCTGTTTTCATAAAATTTCAGGTTTCTGCAAATATGCTTCGAGACTCTGTCTCGAGCTCTGCCACCTTTTGAAAAAGGTGGACGAAAACTTTACTTGAAAATTTATTTTCTGCGTGGGAGTTTATGTTCGCTTCCGTCAGGCTCTACAACTACGATATTCTCGAGCTGTGCACGAAGGCTTGCTCTGTATGCCGCTATATACTCTTTTCTGAGCTTATCTCTCTCCGCTGTTTCCGCAGGAGTTAAACCCTCTGATTTTGCCTTTCTTGCAAGCTCGTTGATTCTCTGAAGTTTTGCGTCTGTCATTTATATTTCTCTCTTTCTTTATTTTGTATCTATTTCGTTTACTATGTTGTTAAGCCAGAAGTCTGACTTTATAAGTGCCGCACCAATTACAACCTTTACTATATCGATGAACTGAAGGCACGCATACATTCCCAGCACAGGCATATCTGTGAAATGTGCAAGGCAGTATGCCAACGCAACCGATACCACCCATGTATATACGCAGTCAAAAAAGAATGTGACCACGGTTTTTCCGCCTGTTCTTAATGTAAAGTAAAAGGCATGTACCACGGAATGAATCGGCAGTGAAAGTCCTGCGCACAGAAGCAGATTTGTGGAAAGCTGTCTTACCTGGGGTTCTATGTTATAAAGCATTGGAATAACCCCGGAGAATGCACACAGCAGACCTCCCATAACAAGGTGAGCGATTATTGTAACTAACAGCATTCTGTTATCTGTAACTCTTGCACCGTCCTTGTCGCCCTCTCCGAGCTTCTGACCTACAAGAATGGAGATTCCGTTACCTGTTGCAATCATTGTTATGGAAAACAGATTCCATATTGTATTGGTGATGTTGACCGCCGCCACAGCTTCAAGTCCCCTTGTGGAGTAGCACTGGGATATTAAAGTCATACCGAAGCTCCACAACACCTCATTGGCAAGAAGCGGAAAACCAAGCTTTACTATCTGACCTACAAGGTCTTTTGAGACATAAAGGCTCTTATATACGCCCTTCATGAACGGGAACTTTGTCTCTGCCTTCAGGTGAGTATATCCTGCTATGAAGAACAGCTCGAAGAACCTTGCTATAATTGTTGCGATAGCCGCACCTTTTACGCCGAGTTCCGGGCAGCCGAAGTGACCGAAGATGAGGCAGTAGTTAAGTGCAAGGTTGATTAAAATCGCACCGGTTGAACCTATCATAGGCACCTTGGTTTCGCCTGATTCTCTTAACGTACCTGTATAGGTCTGCACAAGCGCAAACGGAATAAGACCCACAAGCATTACCGCAAGGTATTCCTTTGCCTCTCTTAAGGTCAGGGCAATATCCCCGTTACCGCTGTCCCCTGTCAGAAACAGCTTAATGAAATTTTCTCCGCAGAATATGAACAGCACTATGGAGATTATTCCCGCAGTAACACCGAGCATCAGTTTGAATCGGAAAGTCTGCTTTACGCCGTCCATGTCCTTCTTGCCGAAGAACTGGGCAGAGAATATGGAAGCACCTGAAAGTCCGCCGAATATCGCCAGGTTAAACACCATG
This sequence comes from Clostridia bacterium, assembly GCA_030526115.1. GTDB lineage: Bacteria > Bacillota > Clostridia > Oscillospirales > Acutalibacteraceae > SIG603. The sequence goes on along the minus strand of JAUNDK010000005.1, from coordinate 13,544 downwards.
ATAATCTGGTTTACTATGGCAACAGCGGAGATTGCCTCTGTTCCGAGGCCGCCTACCATTACATTATCCAGCAGGTTTACAAAGCTCGTTATGCCCTGCTGAATGATAAGCGGAAGCACCAGAGAGAGCAGCATTTTGTAAAATGCTCTGTCTCCTATAAACCTCTCCTTAAATCTTTTCATTTAATCTCCCCTTCTTTCATAAGTTCCGCAAAATCACTGATGTAAACATCGCTTATTTTCCCGAGTTCAGCGCTGTCCTCTTTGGGGTGGCATTCGTCAGCCATGCTTATGAGGGTAAATCCTGCGTTCTTTGCTGTCTTTGCCGCATAGAGGGCATCTTCGATAACTATCGATTTCTCCATCGGTATTCCGAAATGCTCACAGCAGTCAAGATAAACATCGGGATGTTCCTTGCTTTTGCCCACGGTTGCACACGATGCCGCATACTCAATAAAATCGTACATACCGAGCCTTTCGAGGCACGGCTTTAAAGCACTTATATCCGAAGCTGTCGCAAGGGCTATGTGTTTTCCGTTTTCTTTCAGAAAATTTAGAAAAGCCTTTGCGCTCGGCTTTTCAGGTACCTTTGTACGGTAGCCCTCAGCCGCAAACTCGGTTATTTCGTTCGCAACCTCTTCCACAGTACCGCTTGCACCCAGCTTGTTCACATAGTAATCAGCACACTGGTGCAGGCTCATGCTGTTCATTATAGTGGAAAGTCCCTCAGGGGCGTGAACTCCCTTGTAATCTGCGAAATCGTAGGTGATATTCCCCCACATGGGCATGGAATCCACCAGAGTTCCGTCGCAGTCGAAAATAAAAAGCTCGTAATCTCTTAAATTCATGTTAAGTTCCTCTTTATCGGTAAAAAGCGTTACCGATAATTGTATCAGAACTCAGCTTATTTCTCAAGGGAATGCAGAAGATCTATGGATTTTTTCATGTCCGCGAAAATGTCACCGCTTATCGGCATATCCTGGTCTATATATACAGGAACTGAGCCGTCCTGTGGGGCAAGCTCCATGCAGACCTTAACATCTGTTCTGCCCTCTCCGAGAATCGCAAACATCTTCGGGAATCCGAGCTCATCGAAATTCTCGTGCAGATCTTTGAAGTGAATTGCGCGAAGTTTACTTTCATACTTTTTCATGAAATCCTGCGGCTCAATTCCTCCGGGCATAACCCAGCCTGTGTCCACCTGTGCCCATGCTTTTTCGCAGTGGGTTAAAAGATACTCATATACGAACATCTCTCCGTCTTCTGTATTGACCTTCTTGCGAAAATCGTTACCGCTGTTGTGAAGCCACAGCTCCACGCCTATGCTCTCCAGTTCATCCGCAACATAGTCAAGAGTTTTTACAAACCCGAAAGGCTCGTCAATTGCCTGCTGTGGAATGTTTATTACATAGGATTTAAGTCCTGTGGTCTTAGCAAACTCCTTCATCATAGGCATCATCTTCTCATAATCCGCACCGAAAACATGGGCAGAGACAAGCTCGAGACCATATTTCTTCATGTCCTCATAAAACTTCGGTGCGCTCTTTTCTGTCCAGACGAGGTCCGCAAGGGCGGCTGCTTTCTCGTTACCCGATGCAATGGCGTTTGCCCTGAATTCATCCTCACCGAAAATTATGCACGGCTCTATAATTGAGTATCCGTAGTCTTTCATTGTCTTAAAGAAAAAGTCCGTGTCTTTTCTGAAATCGGCACTGCAGCCGAACATCTGTAAACCGTATCTGATATTGCTCATTTTAATTACCTCTTTGTGAAAAATCCATTATATATGGTATCGTTTCCATATATTGCTATAATATCACCGAAATATCCAAATATCAAGCGAAATACAAAGAAAATCCGCCGAAGCGAAAGTGATAAACCTATCGTTTCGACGGAAAATATTTAATCGTAAAGCGGAGAAGGCTTTTTCTTCATCTGCTTCTGAACAATTATGTAATATGCAAAACAGATTGCAATACCGAATAAAGTTGCGGTCGGAGTTGCAAGACCGATGTAAGTGAGGCTTACATTCGGGATGATACTCATAAAGTAGGACATTGGAAGTCTTACAAACAGGGACTGTAAAAGACCCTGAATCATAACGAACAGGCTTCTGCCGTGGCCGTTGAAGTAACCCATGAAGCTGAAGAGGAAGCTGGTGAGAACTGCTTCCAGTGCAAAACCACGGAGGAACTCGAAGCTTCTTCCGATAACGAGAGGATCGTGAGAGAACACGGAGGATACCGCATCACCGAAGAAGAATACGCCGAGGGCAACAAAAATACCGATAACAGCGCCGAAGCCCATACCGAAGAACATGCCCTTCTTTGCTCTGTCCTCTTTGCCTGCGCCAACATTCTGGGCAACAAAGGAAGCCATTGACTGCATGATGGAAACCGGAATCAGCATGACAAACTGCTGTACTCTCTGGGCAACGCCGTAACCCGCTGAAGCATCGAGACCGAGACGGTTGATGAAAGCGTTGAGTGCCATGAAAGTAAGGCTTGTGAGAAACTCCTGAAGTGCAAGTGGAGCACCGAGCTTAACAAAGTTTGCTATCTCTCTGTTAGGTCTGATGAATTCCTTTTTTACTGTGAAAGGAAGCTTCTGCTTTCTGATGATGAGCAGTGAGAGTAAAACGCTTATTGCCTGAGCTGAAATAGTTGCGATAGCCGCACCTGCTACATTCATCTTGAAGCCTGCAACAAGAATGAGGTCACCGATAACATTTACAACAGATGCGATTGCTACGAAGATAAGAGGCAGGCTGGAGTTTCCTATTCCTCTGAAAATACCGCTTATTACATTGTAGGCAATAACAAATATGAAACCGGCGCCGCATATTCTTATATATGTTACGGTAAGGTCGAGGGCTTCTTCCGGAGCCTGCATAATTACCGCAAGAGGTCTTGCGAAGGCTATCATACCAAAAGTGAGCACAACTGCGGCAATGGCGAAGAAGAATATCGCACCGCCTATAACCTCGTTTAGTTTATGAGTATTCTTTTCACCTATGTATCTGCCCATGAGTATGGTAACGCCCATGGCGATGGATGTTACGGTGAAGGTTGCCATATTCACAATTCCGCACCCTGTGGAAACACCGCTTATACCGGCTGTGGTACCGAAACGGCCTACTATCAGCATATCGGCACAGCTGTATGCCGCCTGAAGTATGAGGGCACCGAGTACGGGAATCATGAAGCCTATCATCTTTTTGGAGATGGAACCCGTGGTAAAGTCCTGTTTGTCGTTCATTTTCAAACCTCTTTCTTTATTTATTAGTTAATATATTATTAAGTGCTTAACTATTTGTAAGTCCACATTTATTTTAATTATTAAGCCCATGAATGTCAACATTTATTTGTGCTTGTGTCAGTTTGGTATCTCAGGGCAAAATAATCCCCGTTAATTATGTATAAATCATAAAAAAGTAACACATAATCATATATTAAATGCATTGTATGGTTTCAGAGTTTTATATATACTTATGTAAACAAATATTCACAAATTATTAGTTTGACAGCGTTAAACAATCAATGTAAAATGTAATTTGAACCATAATATTCCATCGGAAAAGTTTTCCACATGTTATTCCTGATATGTTAATAACTTTTCTTGTTGAGAAGGGAGATATTACCGAATTGAGTAAAAGAAAATTCGAGGATGAAATTTTTGAGAAATTCAGGAATTCATATTCATATAAAGTAGCAAAAGATGTCGGAAACAGCGCAAAACAGCTGGGCAATGACATAGGCAATGTAATAAACAGCGTGAGCGATGAAGTTCACCGCAGTGTTAATAACGGAAAAAGAGCAGTAAACACTCAGCAGTATGGCAGAGTAACATATAACGGATCGGGTCAGAATCCTCCGAGAGGAGTAAACCCCAATAATTATAATTTCGACCCCAATACCGGTAAGCCTATAAACCGTGCTCCCGTTACCCCACCCCCTGTGGCAAAGCCAAAGCAGAAAAAAGGCTTCAACTGGCCGAAGAGGCCTTGGGTTGTTCTCGGATTAATCGCCTTTGCGGAGGTTCCTTTCGGTGAATTTTTAAGCGTTGCAGTCGGCCTCGGTGTAGGATTCGGCGGTTACTACCTCGGCAAATATGTCGTTGAACTTCTCAAAAAAAAGAAAGCTCAGAAAGAAGAGGACGAGGAGTTCGAGCGCTTAAAGGAAAAGAAACGCCGTGAGCAGGAACTCGAGAACATGGGCAAAGAAGCCGAAAGAGCCGAGGCAAGAGCAAGACAGGAAGCCGAAGAAGCAAGAGTCCGTGCCGAAACAACCGTAAAACAGACAGGCAACCCTGAAATTGACAAAGTTATCGATGAAGGCAACAGGTACATTATCGCCCTTCGTGAGGCAAATGCGGAAATTCCCGGCGAGGGCATAAGCATGTCAATCGACAGAATTGAAAATGCCTGCCTAAACATATTCGAATATATTAGAGACAACCCGACAAAACCCCCTGAGATAAAGAAGTTCATGAATTACTATCTGCCCACAACCCTCAAGCTTCTCAACCACTACAAGAAGCTCGACAGCCAGACAGTAAAGGGAGAAACCATTGCTTCCACCATGTTTGCCATTGAGGGCATGATGGTTACTATCGCAACGGCATTCGAGAAAAAACTCGATCAGCTTTTCGAGAGCGATTCCATGGACATTCAGGCGGATATTGAGGTGTTTGAGAACATCTTAGCCCAGGAGGGTCTTACAGACGCAGACAACAACATAACACTTACATTATAAATATATGGTAAAAGGAGACTGATTAAAATGACTGAGAATACAATTCCAAATTTAACATTAGATGCAGAGCCACCAAAGATGGAACTTCCTTCCCTCACCCTGGAGCCAGAAGCTCCTGAGGTTGAAGAAGCTCCGGTACCTGAGGCTGAACCGGTTGTACTCGATGAAACAACACTTTCACCTGAGGAACAGAAGATTGTCGATGATTTCAGCGAAAAGATTGACATTTCCAATTCTTCCATAGTAATGCAGTACGGCAGTGCCGCACAGAAAAAAATCGCAAATTTCTCTGACACAGCTCTGGCAAATGTACGCACAAAGGACCTCGGTGAGGTTGGCGATCAGATTACAAACCTTGTCACACAGCTCAAGGATTTCGATGCCCTTGAGGAAGAAAAGGGATTCTTCGGTTTCTTCAAGAAGCAGACAAACAAACTTGAGACCCTTAAGACAAAGTATGACAAGGCAGAGGTTAACGTTGCAAAAATTCAGGAGAGTCTCGAAAATCATCAGGTTCAGCTCATGAAAGATATTGTTGTTCTCGACAAGCTCTATGACCAGAACCTCGCTTACCACAAAGAGCTTTCCATGTATATCATTGCCGGCAAGAAGAAGCTCCAGCAGGAAAGAGCCACAACTCTCATGGAACTTAAGGCAAAGGCAGAGCGCAGCGGCCTTGCAGAAGATGCCCAGGCAGCCAATGACTATGCCCAGATGTGCGACAGCTTTGAAAAGAAAATTCACGATCTCGAGCTCACAAGAATGGTATCAATCCAGATGAGCCCACAGATTCGTCTTGTTCAGAACAACGATAAGCTCATCGCCGAGAAGATTCAGTCCACAATAGTAAATACTATTCCGCTCTGGAAGAGCCAGATGGTTCTCGCCATGGGTCTTTCCCATTCTCAGGAGGCCGTAAGAGCACAGCGTGAGGTTACAGACATGACCAACGCCCTCTTAAAGAAGAACGCAGAGGTTCTCAAGATGAGCACCATTGAAACAGCCAAGGAGTCTGAGCGTGGCGTTGTGGATATGGAAACACTAAGAGCCACAAACCAGTCCCTTATCTCCACACTTGATGAGGTTATCAAGATTCAGGATGAGGGCAGAGCAAGACGCCGTGCCGCCGAGCAGGAGCTCGGAAAGATTGAAGGCGAGCTTAAGCAGAAACTCCTCGATATCAGGGCTTAAATCCGGATTTTACGGAAGAAAGAAATATAGATTTGAAGAAATTTGATTTTTATAAAAGATTAACCTCAGGGCTGTCCGCAATTATGCTGGCGGCCTCTGTGGTCTGTTTTTCTGCGCCTGCTGAAATAAACGCCGACGAATACTACGAAGATTACGGCGACGATTATTATTACGAAGACACCACCGATGATTACTATGACTATGGTGATTACGGTGATGATTACTATTACGATGATACTTTCATTGATGATACCGAAATCTTCCCCGATGACAGTGATGATTACGATTATGGATATGACGACGGATATGATGACGGTTACAACGAAGATGATTATTATGATGACGGCTATGAAGACAGTACGGACGAAGAATCATACGGTGATGAAAACACCGATGAAAATACCGACACAGAAGAAACTGACGATTCCGGTTTTCATATAATCGACAACACCAACAAAGATGATGAAGACAGCGAAAACTCCGAAAGTTCATCGCCAAACATCACACCGGGCCCTTCAAAAGAGCCGATTAACACAAATGCCACACCTTCACCCGATATAAACCCGCCATCACCCAACGAGGATTTTTATGTTCTCGACAGAGCAGGAGTGCTCTCAAGTGAAGTTAAAGCCGATATTATAGCCAAGGGTGAAGAGCTGTTCAGAACCACAGGTGCACAGGTTGTTCTGGTAACAATTCCCAAAACCACCTATAACCTGAGAGATTACAGTTATACCCTGTTTAACAACTGGGGAATCGGTGGTGAAAAGAAATACGGCCTTCTGTTTCTCCTCTCAATAGAGGACGATAACTACTATGCCTATGCCGGTGCGGGACTTATGAACAAGTTCGATAACAGAGTTCTCTCTGATATGAACACAGCTTACCTTGAAACCGATTTCAGAGATAAAAACTATTCTGCCGGTGCAGATGCTCTTTACGGAGCGGCTGTAACAAAAGTAAACGAATATATGCAGGAAAGCGGAAACGCTGTCGGAATTGCTTCCGAAAATTCCGACAATGAACAGGAAACCTCAGCAGATTCCGAAACAAACGGAAATTCCCCTGTTCCCGAGGCTACAAAAGTTCCCGAAACAGGCAGTTCCGCAGGTTCCGTACTCACAACCATAGGAAAGGTTTTTGCGGTAATTCTGATAATAGTATGTGTTACGGGTGTTATCATTGTATATCACAGAATTACGGTTCAGAAACAGCGTGCCGCCGAAAGACGAAGAAAGCAGAGAAACAACAGAAGAAGATAAAAGTAAGAGCTGAAACAGATTTTTCGTCTGTTCAGCTCTTTTTTCTGTCAGCTTATGAATTTAATCTTTGGCCTTTTTCCTGTATTCCCTGGGAAGCATTCCGCTGTGTTCCCTGAATGCCGCTGTGAACTTTCCCTGACTCTCATATCCCACACTCTCCGCTATCACCGCCATACTGTCCTCGGTCTCGAGTAGAAGCTCCTCTGCCCTTTTCATGCGGTACTCTTTCATGTATGTGGCTATGGGCTTTCCGTATATTTCTTTGAAGCCCTCTTTGAGCGACGATGTGTTTATAAGAAATCTTCTTGAAAGATCCTCTATGGTATATCTCTCTGCGATATTCTCGGTAATCAGCTTATGAACCTCTTTTATCAGTTCTTCCCTGTTCATATACACTTTTTCAAGTCTGCGTGTCTCCTCGGGACAGCTTATTTCCACCATACGCTCAATCATAAGGTGAAGATATTTTGCCTCATCTGTATCACTCGCCTTGTAATAAACCTCTTTGCCGTCCCTTCTGGATACAATAAGTCCGGCTTCTTTCAGCAGTCTCAGATGATGTGCCGCCGCAGGTCCTGTCATTCCAGCCATGGCAGCTATATCTATTCCGCACTCCTCACAGTGGCAGAGTAGCCAGAATATTTTTATTCTGCCGGGATCGCTCAGAAGTTTGAAAATCTGAGATACAGTCTGAAATTCCTCTGTAAAGGGCATGTGCTCCGCAAGATGTTCCGATTCACTTCCGTGATGATGCGGAAGCAGTGGTTTTTTTATTTTTATATCCGACATATTATTCCTCTTTTTCCCAAATGGATAAATTAAAAAATTCTTTTATTCCAAACAGAAGGCTATTTTTCCCAAATGGAAGTAATAGACTCTGTTTTATTGACACTTTTTTACACAGATAGTATATTATAGCCACAACAATTAAACAAGCTTTTAATTGTTACCAAAAAGCAAAGATTGAATTTGGAGGAATTTCACAATGAAAAAATCATATAAAATCGATGTAGACTGCGCAAACTGTGCACAGAAAATGGAAGACGCCGCAAACAGGACCGCAGGCGTAAAAAATGCTGTTGTAAACTTCATGATGCTCAAAATGAATGTTGAGTTCGAAGAGGGTGCCGACCCAAAGCAGGTTATGCCTGAGGTTCTAAAGAACTGCCGGAAGGTGGAATCTGACTGCGAGATTTTCGGAATCTGATTTAACGGCACCTTTATAGGTGCTGTTTTTATTCCTGTTTTTGCCGAAAGGAGATTATTATGAACAAAAAACAGAAAAAACTGCTGTACAGAATCATAGCCGCCGCAGTTCTTATTGTGGCAATAAATGTCGTATTTAATTTTGTAGAGGCTCCCATACTTATTAAAGCCATCACCTTCCTTGTACCTTATCTTATTATCGGTCACGATATAATAAAAAAGGCTTTCAAGGGAATCAAGAACCGTCAGCCCTTTGATGAGAGCTTCCTTATGGCGGTTGCCACAGTAGGTGCCTATGCCATTGCATTCATTGAGCAGAGCGGAGACTTCAATGAAGCGGTTGCGGTACTTCTCTTCTTCCAGGTGGGAGAACTCTTTGAGAGTTACGCAGTCGGCAAGAGCCGCAGAAACATAACCGAGCTCATGGACATCCGCCCCGACTATGCCAATATTGAGATTGACGGTGAACTTGAGCAGGTTGATCCCGATGAGGTTGAAGTCGGTTCCGTAATCATAGTTCAGCCGGGCGAGAAAGTTCCTATTGACGGCGTGGTTATCGAAGGTAATTCCGTGCTCAACACCGCAGCCCTCACAGGCGAGAGCCTTCCGAGAACCATTCACGAGGGTGATGAGATTATTTCCGGAAGCATTAACATGGAGGGTGTTCTCAAAATCAGAACAAGCAAGGAGTTCGGAGATTCCACAGTTTCAAAGATACTCGAGCTGGTTGAAAACGCAAGCTCCAGAAAATCAAAGTCAGAGGCATTCATCGCAAAGTTCTCAAGAATTTACACCCCTGCTGTTTGCTTCAGCGCACTTGCCCTTGCGGTACTTCCCCCGATAGTATCTTTGGTTATGGGTATTAACCCTGCATTTGGTGACTGGATTTACAGAGCCCTCACTTTCCTTGTAATATCCTGCCCATGCGCACTGGTAATCAGCATACCTCTTTCATTCTTTGCAGGACTTGGCGGCGCAAGCCATGAGGGTATTTTAATCAAGGGCTCAAATTACCTTGAGGCTCTCTCAAAGGCAAAATATGTTGTTTTCGATAAAACAGGCACACTCACAAAAGGTGACTTTGAAGTAAGCGGAGTTCATCATAACTCCATGAGTGAAGCTGAACTCATAGATTTAGCCGCCCATGCGGAGAGCGCATCTTCTCACCCAATAAGCAAATCCATTCAGAAGGCCTACGGCAAAGAAATAGACCGCTCCAGAGTAAGCGAAATCAAAGAGATAAGCGGTCACGGCTTAACAGCTAAAGTTGACGGAAAGCTCATAGCCGCCGGCAACGAGAAACTCATGAAACTCCTCGGAGTAAAACACGAGCCATGTCATAAGGTGGGTACCATAGTTCACATGGCAGGCGACGGAGTTTACGCAGGTCACATAGTAATCTCGGATACACTCAAAGAGAATTCCGCAGAAGCGATTAAATCCCTCAAAAAAGCGGGAATTAAGAAAACTGTAATGCTCACAGGCGATGCAAATGCAGTTGCAGAAGCCGTAGCAAAAGAGGTCGGTGTTGATGAGGTTTACTCCGAACTGCTCCCTGCCGACAAGGTAAGCAAGGTTGAAGAACTCCTCGAAAAGAAGAGTGAAAAGGAAAAGCTCGTATTCGTCGGTGACGGAATCAACGATGCCCCGGTTCTCACAAGAGCCGATATCGGTATCGCCATGGGTGCCATGGGTTCCGATGCCGCCATAGAGGCCGCAGATGTTGTTCTCATGGATGACGATCCCAAGAAAATATCAAAAGCCATAAACATCTCAAGAAAATGTCTGAGAATTGTTTACGAGAATATCTGGTTCGCCATCGGCATAAAGCTTATATGCCTTGTTTTGGGTGCTTTCGGTATTGCAAACATGTGGATGGCAATCTTCGCCGATGTCGGCGTTATGGTCATCGCAGTACTTAATGCAATAAGAGCATTATTCGTAAAAAAGCTTTAAATATCATTTATCCCTGAAGTTTCAACTGCGACTTCAGGGATTTTTCATATCTTTTTTGTTATATTGCCCATAAAAACATTGATTATACCGAAAGAATATTGTATATTGTTATCAACCCTATTATATCAAAAAAGAATATCGAAAGGAAAAGACTATGAATCTTGGTATTTTATCAGTATTACCGATTCTTTTGATGGTCATTCTCGTAATCACCACCAAAAAAGTTTTTGAGTCGTTACTCGTCTCAACGGTCTTTGTATTTATCCTTAAAGACGGTACCGGTTTCATCGGCGGCATAGTAGATGCCATCTACGGAGTTTTCGCCGCAGAGACCTACCCATGGATAATGCTCATGCTCACCCTGTTCGGAGCCCTCGTTCAGCTTCTGCTGGAATCAAAAGGTGTGGACGGTTTCCGAAAAATCGCTCTCAGGTATATCAAATCTGAGAAAAGCAGTCTTATATTCACATGGATTTTAGGTGTTGTCCTGTGCATAGATGACTACATCAACGACCTTGCAATCGGACCATCTGTCCGAACAATCACAGACAAGCACAAGGTTCCCCGTGAGGCAATCGGATTTATCATCCTCGCAATGGGAATTCCCGTATGCGCTCTGCTCCCTGTTTCCGCCATGGCGGTTTTCGTATTCGGAGTAATGCAGGATGCCGGAATATCCTCTCCTGACGCAAATATGCTCACAGAATACCTCAAGGTAATGCAGTTCCTTGTTTATCCTGTGCTTATCATAGTAATGGCACTGCTTGTGGCCATAGGAATTGTTCCGAAAATCGGACCTCTCAAGAAGCTCTACAAAAACAGAGAAACAATCGTAACGGAAAAAGCAGAGGAAGAAGAGGAATCAAACGGAAATCTCATAGATTTTATTGTTCCTGTTCTTGTTGTTGTGGGTGTAATGCTCGTAACAAACGACCTCGTAACAGCGGTTATATGCGCCCTTGCAGCATGCTTTGTGCTGTATGTACCGAGGAAGAAGATGAGCTTTGAAGATTACTTCAAGAACTTCTTCGAGGGCATTCACAGTATGATAGACATACTCGTAATACTCCTTCTTGTTTTCGCATTCGTAAGCGGACTTCAGGATATAGGATTCAGCGATTATGTAATAAGCACATGCACACCTATACTTGTGGGCGGCGTAATTCCGATGCTCTCATTCATAATTGTATCTCTGCTGGTATTCGGCGGTGTAGATTACTGGGCGGTAATACTGCTCATGGCACCGATTACAGTACCGCTTGCCGCAAACTTCGATGTAAACCAGTACCTTACAATGGCAGCTGTTGTATCCGGCGCAATTTGCGGTGGAACATCATGCTTCTTCAGTGAGCAGATGCTCATGTGCGGTCAGGCAGTTGAGAAAGACTCCGTCGATCTTGCGGTTGTCACCTTCCCTTATGCACTCATATGCTTCGTACTCACAGCGATAGTTTACGGTGTGCTGGGATTTGTAATCTGAATAAACTTAGAAAAGGAGCCAATAACGGCTCCTTTTTTAATGCTCTTATTACATGACTCTTCAGATAATATACATTCCTATCACTCCGGAGATAATTCCGATTAAAGCTCCGGCAATAACATCCCTCGGATAATGAACACCACCTATAACCCTCATAACAGCCATGAAAACGCCACCGACAAAAAGAAATATTCCTACCACAGGTGATACTTTAAACCAGCACATGGCTATTACAAAGATGCTGAACACATGCCTTGATGGAAAAGATTTTCCCTTTGTGTCCTTCTCGATGAGCGGTACTATATCCAGAGCCTCATACGGTCTCGGCTGATTGAATATATATCTGAACACGCTCACAAGCACGAAGGGAACTCCTGCTGTGATAAGACTCCTCACACAGAGGCTTTTATATGCCACGAATTCCATTACAATAAGCACAGGATACAGAATAAATCCCATGTATGTCATAATCTGATTGAGCCTCAGAAGGCTCTCTGCGGCTCTCTCGTTCTCTCTGAGCGGTGCTGAAATTCTCTCGTAAGTTTCTTTTGTCATAATCTCCCTCTTTTCAGTTAGTTGAAATTATTATACTACTCTCAAATCGTATGTGCAATTATTGACCCAAAATAAGAAAAGTGATATTCTAAACAAAAATGCAATTGAGGTAAAATACCATGGCAAATACAAAAATACTCGCAAATTATCACACCCACACCACTTTCTGTGACGGAGCAAACACCGCAGAAGAAATGGTAAAGAGAGCCATTGAGCTCAGCTTCACAACGCTCGGATTTTCATCCCACATGGATCCCGGTGAGGATGTGTGCATAAAAGATTATGACGCATATTTAAAAGAGTGCTATCGACTTCAGGAAGCATATAAAGACAGGCTTGAAATACTCGTCGGAGTGGAGCTTGATAACATGATGCCTAAAGAAGCCGCAGAAGGCACAGAGTATTACATAGGAAGTACTCATTACTTCAATATACCGGGTGATGAACTGTACGCTGTGGACATGTCGCCCGATTCTTTCAGAAAAACCTGTGAAGATCATTTCGGAGGGGATTTCTATAAACTCGCAAAAAACTATTATGAGTTCGAAGCTCAGGTTGTGGACAGACTTAATCCTACATTTATAGGCCACTTTGACCTTGTAACCCGTTTTAACGATCTTTATCCTATGTTTGATACAACAGATGCGCGTTACAGAAAACCTGCTCTGGAAGCTCTGGAGCATCTCTGCAAGTACGGTATTCCGTTTGAGATAAACTCAGGGGCCATTAACCGCAAACGTAAAAATGATTTCTACCCGGAATCTTTCCTGCTCAAAGCCCTGCATGATTTTGGCGGAGAGATTATCATAAACTCCGATGCTCACGGCACAGAACAGCTTAACGGATGTTTTGATGAAGCTGTAGAGAGAGCCATTGTATGTGGTTTCACTCACACAAACATACTAACAAAAGAAGGAACCGGGAAAGTTCACTTCAAACAGATTGCACTTAAATAAATATAATTACTCATTTTATGGCGTCCCCTTTGGGGAATCCGGCAAACAAAGTGAGCCTGAAGAAGAAAAAGCCGCTTCTCGATGAAAATCGAAAGGCGGCTTTATTAGTATTAGTTTTCAACATAAAAACAAAACAGCCTATCCGTATGGATAGACTGTATAAAAAAGGGATGAAACCCTGAAAA
>JAUNDK010000116.1:2401-2963 GCA_030526115.1 Clostridia bacterium | reverse complement strand
CTTAGTACGCTCAATATGCTTAAGAAATTTGAACCCCATTCCAAGACCTTCACTTGCACCCTCGATAATGCCGGCTATGTCTGCCATGACAAAGCTGGTATCATAAAGCTGGACTACACCCAGATTCGGATCAATGGTAGTGAAATGATAATTTGCAATCTTTGGCTGAGCACTGGTAGAAACTGCAAGAAGTGATGATTTTCCTACATTAGGAAAGCCTACAAGACCAACATCTGCAATTGGTTTCAATTCCAGTATAACATTTCTCTCTTTTGCCGCTCCTCCGGCCTCGGCAAAATTTGGGGCTTGTCTTACGGAATTTTTGAAATGAACATTTCCTCTGCCGCCTCTGCCGCCTTTTGCTGCAACGAAAGATTGCCCGTCCTCGGTAAGATCCTTCATTACTGTTCCTGTTGCTTCATCAAGGATAACGGTACCCATAGGAACTTTTATAATCAAATCTTCACCGTCTTTGCCGAAACGTTTCTTTTTCATACCGTTCTGGCCTGCTTCAGCCTCATATTTTCTTTTATACTTAAAATCCATAAGGGTTCTCAGATTT
>JAUNDK010000116.1:0-2391 GCA_030526115.1 Clostridia bacterium | reverse complement strand
CACCGCCGTCACCGCCGTCTCCGCCGTCCGGTCCGCCCTGAGGAACGAAAGGCTCACGTCTGAAAGTCACGGCACCGTCTCCGCCCTTGCCGGATTTTATGATTATCTTGGCTCTGTCTACAAACATTATAGAACCTCCTCTATATGGTACAAAAAGACCCTGTAGATATATTATATACAGGGTCCTAAAATCTAATTAAGCTTCTTTCGGATAAACGCTGACTTGCTTTCTAGTCTTGTCTTTTCTCTCAAACTTAACTGCTCCGTCAATCTTAGCGAATAAAGTATCATCTCCGCCGATGCCTACGTTATTGCCCGGGTGGAACTTAGTTCCTCTCTGTCTAACCAAAATGCTTCCGGCGCTTACGAACTGACCGTCACCAGCCTTAAGACCAAGACGTTTGGACTCGGAGTCACGACCGTTCTTAGAGCTACCTACACCTTTTTTACTTGCCATAAAAAGTACCTCCTAACTGTATCAGATAGATTACTTTAATGCTGCTTCAATAGCTTCGATGATTACAGCCTTGGTAGCCTTTTCGTCGATAGCAATATTGTTTTCCTTAGCAAAAGCAATCAGTTCGTCTTTTTTCATTGATGCAGAAACCTTCTTAACTGCCATAGCTTCTTCCTTAACAGGCTCTGCTGCAGCCTCAGCCTTAGGTGCTTCCTTCTTAACAGCCTTCTTAGGCGCTGCTCCGCCGAGGGATTCGATCTTAACCATTGTGTATGGCTGTCTGTGTCCCTGTTTCTTACGGTAGTCCTTCTTAGCCTTATACTTGAAGATAATAACCTTCTGACCCTTTCCGTTTTCTACTACACTGCCTGTTACAGCTGCATCAACATAAGGTGTTCCAACCTTTACATCTTTGCCTTCTCCCAGTACAAGCACCTTGTCGAAAGTAACAGTTTCACCTACTTCAGCATTTAATTTTTCGATGGTGATAACATCGCCTTCCTGTACTCTGTACTGCTTTCCACCAGTTTCAATTACTGCGTACATTAATTTCTATCCTCCTCTATCCAGTCTCGCCATTGTGGGTGGCTTAATTGCACTTCAAAACCCAGTCTGCGCGGCTCAACTCAGTTATCATACCATTGAAATATCACAATGTCAAGGGTTAAACTGAAAAAAATCGTACAATTCGCTATTTTTCAATAATTACGCCGTCATCGTCTACCAGCATATCCATTATCTCTGAAATATCATCTTCAGGAATATCAGGTTCCGGAACATAGTCATCGTCTTTCTTTATCTGATCTAAAAGCAAGCCCTCAATTTTATCCATAACTGCAGGATGTTCCTTGAGATAAATCTTAACGTTTTCTCTTCCCTGCCCGATTCTCTCGCCTTCAAAGCTGTACCATGAACCTGCTTTGTCCACGATTTTAGCTTCCACTGCTGAATCAAGGATATCTCCCGCTCTGGAAATACCTTCACCATACATGATATCAAATTCAGCCTGCTTGAAAGGAGGTGCCACCTTGTTCTTTACAATTTTAACTCTGGTTCTGTTACCCACAACACTATCGCCCACCTTAAGGCTTTCTATTCTTCTTACATCCATTCTCATAGACGAATAGAATTTAAGCGCTCTTCCTCCTGTAGTAACCTCAGGGTTGCCGAACATTATGCCAACCTTTTCTCTAAGCTGGTTGATAAATATAACACAGGTATTTGACTTATTAACAGTACCTGTAATCTTACGCAGAGCCTGTGACATAAGTCTTGCCTGAAGTCCCACATGTGAATCTCCCATTTCGCCCTGAATTTCAGCTCTCGGAACAAGTGCGGCAACAGAGTCGATAACGATTACGTCCAGAGCTCCGCTTCGAGCAAGCATATCACAGATTTCGAGGGCCTGTTCACCTGTATCCGGCTGTGATACAAGCAAATCTCCAACATTAACTCCAAGATTCTTGGCATAAACGGGGTCCAGCGCATGTTCCGCGTCTATAAATGCAGCTTTCCCACCGGCTTTCTGAGCCTCAGCAACTATATGTAATGTAAGTGTGGTCTTACCTGATGACTCGGGTCCAAAAATTTCAACAATTCTCCCCTTTGGAACACCGCCGATACCTGTGGCAATATCCAGGCTGATAGACCCTGTAGAAATTGCGTCTATATTCATGTGGGTGTCATCACCCAGTTTCATAATGGCACCCTTGCCGAACTGCTTTTGAATCTGCGCCATGGCAGCTTCTAACGCTTTATCTTTTTCCGTCTGATTTACGCTCATATTATCCTCCATAATTAAACAGGAACTTGCAGAACATTTGTTCTTATGTTCTATATTACCTTATTTTTTTTTAACGGTCAAGAGCTTTTTGGAATATTTTTATGGTAATTTGTGTAATAATTATAACATTGTTACAGAAGTAAGTCAATAT
>JAUNDK010000115.1:428-2965 GCA_030526115.1 Clostridia bacterium | reverse complement strand
CTCCACCAAATGAAGAAATCCCATAGTATAGCCGATTGTTAGTTTTTGGCTCTGCTATGGGATTTTTGTTTGTTTGCTTTATTGCAATGTTTTGCAGTATATTGCAACAAATTGTAATGTTTTGCAGGTATATATGACACGTGCTATGACACGTGACATCACTTATTTTCACCGCCGACAAGCCTGCCGAACATGTTGTTTATCTCTGCTTCCTGTTTGCGTTTCTCCTCGTCGAGGATGTGAGTATATACTCGGTTCATGGTGTAGCTTGAGGACCATCCGCCGCGCTTCATCAGTGTGAGCTGTGTTACGGAAGGTGCTGTGTTGATGATGTAGCTTACTGCAAAATGTCTCAGGTCGTGGAATCGGAACAGCTTGCCCAGCTCCTGCCGGCACAACCTCTCGAATCTTCTGGTAAGAGCATCGGGGGAGAAGTTTACAAGCTTTCCCTCTGCGGGGCGTATCTCAGCTATCAGATCGGGAGGCATTGAGACGAATCTCTTTGAGTCTGTTGTCTTCGGTGCCTTGACTACCCACTTCTTTTCGCTGTTCTGTGCCAGAGCTTTGTTGACGTGTACTCCGTTATCCTCGAAGTCCTCTGCGGTTAAGGCGCAGACCTCTGAGCAACGCATACATCCTATGGCACCCAGGACTATGCAGGCATATAAATCGCTGTCTTTTTGTTTGGATGCCTCAAGGAGCTTCTGCACCTCTGCTTCGGTGGGAATGACTATCTCGTGTCTTTCTGCCTGCGGTAAGCTGATATTAAGCTTCAGGTCGGGATAATACACACTGAGGACCACGGACAGCAGGGAATACCAGTTCTTTATGGTCTTGGGTGCTCTGTCCTTTGCCTCCTTGTTTACCGCAAGCTGTATCATCTCCTGATTAAGCCTGTCGATCGGTATGTTCATGAGGCCCTGGAATACCTTTTCCCGCTGTCGGCGGTACTCTCGCAGGGTGTTCTCTGACAGGACATTGCTCTTGCTATCAATGTATCTGTCGTAAGCCTGACCGAGGGTGATGCCTGTGTTGAGGGCCTTCATCTGCGTTTTGTAGTTGGCATACTTAATGCCCAGGAGCTCCGCCTCTTTCTTGGTGGGTGCCGTGAAGCTCTTGTAATGCTTCACTTTGTTCTCATCCGTGTAATCGTACACACGGACACGGTAATTGCCTGACGGCAGTTTCTTTGCTTTCATAGATTACCTCTTGTATTTGTATTTGCGGTGAGATATACTATGAGTGTAATTTTTTTCATATTTTTCTCACCTTGGAGCAGTCTGCCCGGCAGCGGACAGCTCCTTCTTTCTTTAGTTGAAATCCTGATAAAAACATGATATAATCATGGTGTCATATATAATCCTTTTCTATTAGAATTAAAGCTACATGGGATAAGCCTGCACGCATTGCGTGTGGGCTTTTTCTTTATGTCATAAAACACCATTCGAGGTCCATTTCGGGTCCTTGACACAATGCTACCCAGCTTTTACCCAACTGCGCCCCAAGATTTACCCAACTCCGGCTCTTGCATTATCAATATGTATCGCTTAGGTAACTGAAGTAACAGAAGTAACGCAAAGCGATAACCAAATGCAACCATAGTAACCGAAAGTAACTGAAAACAGTAAGCTTAGAAAGACATTCGGTAAGTTTAGAAAGACAATTGGTAGTCTTTGGTAGTCTTCGGTAAGATTCAGCGGACATCAGATGTCCGTTTTTATAGCTTCGCCATAGCATTTATATAGCATTTTCATAGCAAATCCATATCACTAATGACAGGAAATATCAGAAAATGATATAAAACAACACAAAATGATAATAAATATCAGAAAATCGGAGCGGACATTCAATGTCCGTTTTACTTACGAACTAATGTTGCAAATAAATGTTCTAACTGTGGTGTTTTTTGGACAGGGGTATGAGTATAATGTAGACATACAGATTAACTCCGAGGTGATATGCATGAAAGATGAAGAAATTTTGAAACTCATTCGACGGGATCCGGAGCGTTTCCGGAGCTTGCTTGAAGAATTTTTAAGAAAGCCTCCTGTTGGTCTGGACTGAGCAGTTTGAACTGCTCCAGCAACTGTCTCTCGGTGTCGGTAATCTGGGGGACAGTTGTTTCTTCTTTCGGAGCTTGTTTCGGTGTCATCGGAACATCAAGACCCATAAGCCAGGCAGGGTCAACGTTCAAAGATTTTGCAAGGATAAACAGCTTATTTTGAGCAGGTTCAACTTTACCGCTCAGATATTGACTTAAATCTGATTTGCTTAGTTTTAGTCCATACTGTTCACAATACGGTTTTGCTAAATTGAGTAAGTCAATTTGGCGTAAATTTCTTTCTGTCAAAATTCTCCGCAGACGAATTTGCGTGTTTTCTTTTGCCATGATGTTACCTCCTTTATATTATTTGGTACTACAATACCACAATATAACAGAATGTTCAATGAATTTAATTAAAAATTCAAATATTTTAACTTTTGATGTTGACAAAATAGATTTGAGAGTGTAATATATAGACAAGTTCAAAGCATTG
>JAUNDK010000115.1:0-418 GCA_030526115.1 Clostridia bacterium | reverse complement strand
ATGATTACAGCCTCTTGATAGGGTTAATCAAGAGAGTTTTCGGAAGTCAAAAAGACTTTGCAAAAGCTATGGGATGGTCGGAAACTGCGTTAAGCCTTAAACTTAACAACATCCAGAACTGGAAACAGGATAGCATCACAAAAGCTTCAAATCTTCTTGGAATACCACATGTCGAAATTGGTATTTATTTTTTTAATGTAGAAGTTCAATAATTTGAACAAAAAGGTGAGAAAAATGAAAGCAATATTCAATTACTTCAAGAGCAGATGGTACATCACATTACCGGCAACCATCTGCCAGATGGAAGCACTCAAGAGATGCCACAGAGACGGTGTCGGCGGTGAGTGGTTCGTGTTCGCCCTTGTAATGATACTCGCTTATGTCTGCGAGATGCAGGGAAAAATGCTCCTTGATGTTT
>JAUNDK010000043.1 GCA_030526115.1 Clostridia bacterium | reverse complement strand
ACATTACCTCTGGACTTGGACATCTTTTCTCCGCCCTCACCGAGAATCATGCCGTGGCTTGTTCTCTTCTGATATGGCTCTGCTGTTGGAACCTTGCCGATATCATAGAGGAACTTATGCCAGAAACGGCTGTAAAGCAGGTGAAGTGTTGTATGCTCCATACCACCATTGTACCAGTCAATTGGAGACCAGTACTTAAGAGCCTCCTCGGAAACGAAATCATTGTCGTTGTGTGGATCCATATAACGGAGGAAGTACCAGGAAGAACCTGCCCACTGTGGCATTGTGTCAGTCTCTCTCTTTGCAGGGCCGCCGCAGCATGGGCAAGTTGTGTTTACCCAGTCTGTCATGGCTGCAAGTGGAGATTCACCGTTATCTGTTGGCTCATAGGAATCTACCTTAGGAAGAACGAGTGGAAGCTCACTCTCATCGATAGCTACCTGACCACACTTCTCACAGTGAACAATCGGAATAGGCTCACCCCAGTATCTCTGTCTGGAGAATACCCAGTCACGAAGTTTGAAGTTAACCTTGGACTTACCGATGCCTGTTTCCTCAAGGTGCTTCTTGATAGCAACCTTTGCATCTTCTACGCTGAGGCCATCAAGGAATCCGGAGTTTACCATGATACCTGTTGCGCAGTCTGTGAATGCCTCTTTATTTACATCTTCGCCACCCTTAACAACCTCAATGATAGGAAGATTGAACTTCTTTGCAAACTCCCAGTCACGTGTATCATGAGCAGGAACAGCCATGATAGCACCTGTACCGTAGGAAACAAGAACATAGTCAGAAATGAAAATCGGAATCTCTGTACCTGTTAACGGATTGATTGCCTTGACGCCGTCAAGCATAACACCTGTCTTGTCCTTGGCAACCTCTGTTCTTTCGAAGTCTGACTTCTTTGCAGCCTCTGCCTGATATGCTCTGATTTCATCGATGTTACCGAGAATATCAGCCCACTTCTCGATGTATGGGTGCTCAGGAGAAATAACCATGTATGTAGCACCAAAGAGTGTATCAGGTCTTGTTGTGTAAACTGTGAGTGTATCGTCTGTTGTAGTTTTGAAATCTACCTCTGCACCCTCTGAACGACCGATCCAGTTTCTCTGCTGAGCTTTAACTCTCTCAGGATAATCAACTAAATCGAGATCATCAACAAGGCGCTGTGCATACTCTGTAATCTTGAGCATCCACTGGGACTTTACCTTGTGAACAACCTCACTGCCACATCTCTCACAAACTCCGTTTACAACTTCTTCGTTTGCAAGAACGCACTTACAGGAAGTACACCAGTTAACAGCCATCTCCTTCTTATATGCAAGGCCCTTCTTAAAGAGCTGGAGGAAAATCCACTGTGTCCACTTGTAGTACTTTGGATCTGTTGTATTAATCTCACGGCTCCAGTCGAAAGAAATACCGAGGGACTGAATCTGCTGCTTGAAACGTGCGATGTTTTTTGCAGTTACGTCAGCAGGGTGAACATGATTCTTAATAGCATAGTTTTCAGTAGGAAGACCGAAAGCATCCCAGCCGATTGGATAAAGAACGTTATAGTTCTCCATTCTTCTCTTTCTGGCGATAACGTCAAGTGCTGTGTATGGTCTTGGATGACCTACATGGAGACCCTGTCCGGATGGATATGGGAACTCGATGAGAGCATAAAACTTCTCTTTCTCGGAATGATCTTCAGCGTGGAATACACCCTGTTCTTCCCAGATTTTCTGCCATTTTGGCTCTGTAATCTTATGGTTATATTTCATTATAGTATTCCTTTCGGTAGTTTATTCTGTAGGATAATCGATATGGATTTCTTCGCCGTCAATCCAAAGGTGATCGAGATCGTAGAAATCTCTTGCCTCTGTTGTGAAAACATGAACAAATACTGTTCCGTAATCAAGAAGAATCCAGCCATTGGAACGATAACCTTCAACCGCATATGGCTGAATACCGTCCTCTTTCATTTTCATCTCAAGGTTATCGGCAAGTGCCTGAACCTGAGTGTTACTTGTTCCGCTTGCAATTACAAAATAATCTGCGAGAGCGGAAACTTCCTCAATTTTAATAACCTTAATATCTCTTGCCTTCTTACTGTCAAGAATAAGAGCGGCTTTTGTTGCGAGTTCGCTCGGATTCATACTGTCTTTCCTTTCATATCATTCAGTATAGCATCGTTATATGCATCGAATGTATCAGATATTATGGCTTTATTTGCCTGTGCAAGTCCTGAAATTGTGAATGACAGACATTCTATGAGGGCTTTATCCAGGTTCTTTCGAGCCAATATTCTGATTTTATCTACACCTTTATAATCTCTGTCTGCCGAAATACCATCAGCCACAAAGATGATTTTCTCAAAAAGTGTCATATCTTTCTTTCCGCTGGTATGCCATCTGACAGAACATATTATGTCAGAATCTTTTATGCCGAGAACTTTTTCACAGTATGCGGCTCCGCTGATCTGATGCCACAGATTCGGTGTTATTTTCTCAACATCGTTCAGTATTATACCAAACTCATCCATCAATTTCAACTGTTCATCTTTAGATGTGTCTTTTGTAATATCATGAAGTATTCCGGCAATTTCAGCTTTCTGTGAATCTACACCATAGATTTTTGCTAGTTTCTTCGCCATTTTGGAAACCTCAATGGAATGAATAAATCTTTTTTCTGAAAGATGGGGCTTAATTATGTCCTGATATTCCTTAGCGGTAAGCAAAGTGACACCTCACTTATAGAGATTATTCTGCTGAATATAATCAGCAACTCTCTCGGGAACGAGAGACACAAGCTTTTCTCTGTCATTTATTGACTCTCTTATCTCTGTGGAAGAAATATCGAGAAAAGCAATATTCTTAATCAAATATTTAAAATACGGATATTCTTTTTTCAGGTTCTCAGCGTGTTCTTCAAGAGACTTCATGCCGCTCTCACTTCTTGGAGCGCCGCATATTACGGCTTCTTTCATGATTATTTCACTTTTGAACCAGCTTTGTATTGTAAGAAACATATCCTCACCCATCATGAGATAGAACTCATCATCAGGATATGTTTTACGAAGCTCTTTAAGAGTATCTACTGTAAAACTCTTCTCTGCCCTTTTCATCTCCATATCGGATATTTCATATTCAAACGGGAAATCACAAAGGGCGAGTTTTATCATATTGATTCTGTCCTCACCTGTTGCAAGGGCATGGGCAATTTTGTGTGGAGGCTCCTTTGTGGGTATTACCAGTATCTTATCAAGATTAAGCTCTCTGCAGAATTCATTAAGAATATGCACATGAGCATTATGAATAGGATTAAAAGTGCCTCCGTATATTCCGATTTTCATTATTTCTTATTAGCTTTTGGAAGGACGATAACAGGATCCTTTGGCTTACGCTTGTAAAGAACAAACTTGGAGCCGATAACCTGAACAACCTCAGCACCTGTTGATGCGGCAAGGCTTTCTGCGGCTTCCCTCGGAGTGATTGGGGAAGTCTCAACAAGAACCTTTCCCTTGATAAGTTCTCTTGCAAGAAGAGCATCTGCTGTCTGTTTTACTATTTCTTCGCTCATTCCGTTTTTACCAACCATAACTATGGTGTCGTAATCGGAAGCGAGTGATCTTAAATATGCACGCTGTTTACTTGTAAGCATGTATTTCTCCTTAAATATAAATTAATTCTCTGTTTTTTCTCTTGTGAAAAGCGCTCGGGCAAAATCTCTTGAATTGAACGGCTGAAGGTCATCAATCTGTTCACCAACACCAACGAATTTAACCGGTAAGTGGAGTTCTTCCATAATAGGAAGCACAACACCACCTTTGGATGTTCCGTCGAGCTTTGTGAGAATAATACCTGTTATTCCCGCCGCCTTCTGGAATTCTCTTGCCTGATTTACGGCATTCTGACCTGTTGTTGCATCAAGAACAAGGAGAACCTCTCTTGAACAATCCGGAAGAACCTTATCGATTGTTCTTGATATTTTGCCAAGTTCATCCATGAGATTCTTTTTGTTATGAAGTCTACCTGCTGTATCACAGATAACAACATCTGTTCCTCTTGCCTTTGCCGCTGCAAGTGTATCATATACAACAGCGGCAGGGTCTGCGCCCTCGGCATGTTTAATCATAGGCACTCCGGCTCTGTCAGCCCATACCTGAAGCTGCTCGATAGCCGCAGCACGGAAGGTATCAGCTGCACCAAGCATAACGGATTTGCCCTCTGCTTTAAAGTTTGCGGCAAGTTTTCCTATTGTTGTTGTCTTACCTACACCATTGACACCGATAACCATGATTACAGATGGCTTTGTATCAAGGTGCATATCAGTATCTCCGCCGACAAGTTCGGATACTACTTCTTCAAGGAGATCCATTATTTTGTTCGGATCTGTAATTCCACGCTCTTTTACCTTTTTGCGAAGCTCATCACAGATTCTTTCTGCTGTGAGCATTCCTACATCTCCCATTATTAAAAGCTCTTCAAGCTCCTCAAACAGCTCCTCATCAATTTTTGTGAAGGAATGGAGCATAGTATTGATGGAGTGGCTTATGCTTTCACGGGTCTTTTTGAGACCCTGCTTGATTTTATCAAAAAATCCCATTTATTAAACTCCTGTATATTAAGCTTCATGTTTTTCAAGAGCAAGTACTCTTGAAATTCCGTCATCCTGCATGGTTACACCGTAAAGGCTGTCAGCGCTTTCCATTGTTGGTCGTCTGTGTGTAACTACAATAAACTGAGTGTTATCATTCATTCTGTGTAAATACTCAGCAAAACGGGTAACGTTGGAATCATCGAGAGCAGCCTCTACCTCATCCAGCATACAGAATGGTGGTGGGCTGACCTTCATTATTGCAAAATAAATCGAGATTGCAACCAGTGCTTTTTCACCACCGGAAAGGGCTTCAATATTTGAAACAATTTTTCCGGGAGGATGAACTCTGATATCTATTCCGGAATTAAGAATATCATCTTTTTCAGAAAATTCAAGACTTGCAGTACCGCCACCAAACAGTTCTTTGAATATTTCAGAAAAATTTTCTGCTATTTCTTTAAATCTGTCGTGATACTGAACTTCCATCTGTTCGGTAAGCTGAGCAATAAGCTTGATAAGAGACAGTCTTGATTTCTCAACATCGGAAATCTGCTCTCTCAGGAAATTATATCTTTCCGATACTTCTTTATACTCAACAACAGCACCAACATTGACACTGCCCAAAGCTTTTATTTTATTTCTTAATTCAGTCAGTCTTTTTCTTGCTGCTGACAGATCTTCAATTACAATCGCCTGTTCCTCTGCCTCTCGCCTTGTCAATTCGTATTCATCCCAAAGCTTTGCGACGATTATCTCATAATCTGAACTAAGAGATTCCTTTTTGTCATTAAGCCTTGCAAGTTCAAGACTTATATTTTCTCTTTTTGAAGTGAGTTCTCTTTCTGCATTTCTGAGGTTGGAGGAAACGCCTTCAATCTCAGTTCTCTTTTCTGTAAGACTGTTTATTCTTTCTATACTGTCAGAAGAAGTAACTCGTTTGTTTTCAGCTTCTTCTTTAAGCTTTACAATCTTTTCCGAAAGTTCTGCAGTGTGATTTTCAAGCTCCTGTATCCTGCCTGTAATCCTATCCTCAGCACCGGACTTTTCTTCTTTCTGAGTTTTGAGATTTGTAATGGTTTCAATCAGAGAATCTCTGTCTTTCTCCACCGTAACAATATCAATTCTGATATTCTGAATCTCATTATTTATCTCAGAGGAATAGGTCTGATAATGCATTATATCAAAGCTTAGACTATCAAGTGTACTTCTGGATTCGGCTAACATTTCATTTGCCTTGTTGTACTCGTCATCAAGTGCATTCATCTGATCTGTGAGGGCTTTGATTCTGTTTGCGGAATCCTGCTTTTCAGCCAGGAGCTCTTTGCCGCGCTGTTCTGATACGGATATCTCTTTTTCGATCCTCGAAATATCTGCGCCTATTACCACCTCTTTATGGGTGAGCTCCTGCATAGTCTGCTCTGTTAACTTAATCTCGGCAGAAGCAGAACTGATTTCCTCGGTAAGAGCTTTATACTCAGCCGTTTTTTCTTCCTGAGTTTTTCTTAATTCTTCAGCTTCAGATTTAATTTTTGCAATCTGATTTGATCTGTCAAGAAGGCCTGAATTCTTTGCGAGTGAACCACCTGTGAAAGAACCTCCGGCATTGATAACCTGACCATCGAGAGTAACAATTCTGTTTCGATATGATATTCTCTTTGCAATTACAGATGCTGAATCAAGATTATCTACAACTATGGTTCTGCCAAGAAGGTTCAGGTTAATATCCGCATACTTCTGATCATAATGGGTCAAGTCGGATGCAATTCCGATATAACCCGAAAGATTTTCAAATTCTTTTGAGGATATCCTGTTACCTCTGATGTTGGTAAGTGGCAGAAAAGTTGCTCGACCGATATTCTTTCGCTTAAGATAATTAATAGTATCTTTTGCTTCTCGCTCACCATCAACAACAATATTCTGAGCAGCTCCACCAAGAGCAATCTCAATGGCAACCGAATACTTTGAATCTGTGTGAATGAGCTGGGTTACAGGTCCGTGAATTCCTTTGAGTATTCCATGAGATGCATCTCTCATAACCGCACGGACAGACTGTGCAAATCCTTCGAAATTTTTCTCAAGGTCCTCAAGAATTTTTGCACGTCTCTCTTTTTCGCCAATATCAAGAGTAAGATGATTAAGCTCTGACTGAAGAGTTTCGGCTTTTTTTCTCTTGAGGCCAAGTTTCATGTTATGACCGGATAATGTATTGTTACACCCTGCAATGGATTTTCTGTTGTCTTCGGAATCCTGTTTTAACTGATAAAGAACTTTGATAAGTTTTTTGGTATTTGTTATATTTTCACTTATAGCAGAGTCTATGGATGATCCACGGGAGTTTATTTCTACAAGAGAACTTTCTGCCGCAGAATAAACTATTCTGTTTTGGGCAATGGAATTATTAAGCTCCAAAACCTTGTTCTGTTCGGCGATGATAGACCCGTTTATCTCTTCGCCTTCTTTTTTGGCAGTATCGAGTTCCTCAGACTTTTCCGCAAACTTTTTATTAAGTGCTGTTAAGCTCTCATTTTTCTCAGATAGGTTCATTTCAGATTCTTCAATCTGAAGGTCTATATCAGCCGCTGAAAATTTTGATGTTTCGAGCTCCTGTTTGAGTCTGATGATATCGGACCTGTTATGTTCAATATCATTATTGAGGACAGAAATGTCACCATCTATTTTTGCAGCCTCCTCACTCATAGATGCGGAAGCTGTTCTGAGTTCTTCTATCTGAGTTGTAAGCTCATTTGTTAATTTATAGTTCTCCTCCATCTGAGTGACGGTCGCATTAAGCTCGGAATCAATCTTGTTATAGTCACCCTGAGCAAGAGAAATTTTGTCTTCCTGGTTTCGAATCTGACGCTCGGAATCTGAAAGCTGAACAACCCATATTCCAACCTCCAGGCTCTTTTTCTCGGTATCGTATTCGATGAATTTTTCCGCTTTCTGCGCCTGAACACGAAGCGGCCCCACTCTGTCTTCAAGTTCTCCAAGAATATCTCTCAGACGAATAAGATTATCTTCTGTTCTCTCAAGACGTCTTTCAGACTCCTCTTTCTTATATCTGTAACGGGAAATGCCTGAAGCCTCTTCGAATATTTCACGTCTTTCTTCGCTTTTGGCTGATACAATGGAGTCGATTTTACCCTGACCAATCATGGAATATCCGTCTCTTCCGAGACCGGTGTCCATGAAAAGTTCATTTATATCCTTAAGACGAACCTGAGCGTTATTTATGAGATATTCACTCTCACCTGAACGATAGAATCTTCTTGAGACAGATATATTATCATTGTCAAAATCCAGTTCTCTGCCGGAGTTATCTATATTCAGCGTAACCTCGGCATAACCCATGGCTTTTCTTCCTGATGCGCCCTTGAATATGACATCTTCCATTTTCGCACATCGAAGTGCCTTTGTGGACTGCTCTCCAAGTACCCATCTGAGTGCATCGGAAACATTCGATTTTCCGCTTCCGTTAGGACCAACAACAGCTACGAAAGGGTCATCAAATTTTAAAATGGTTTTATCGGGAAATGTTTTGAATCCCTGTATTTCCAAAGATTTTAAGAGCATATTACAAACCTTTCCGTAGTTTTATCGGGAACAACCTTTATGTAATATCCAAGTACTTCAAGCTCGAGAATATTACTTCGCCTCTGACCGATTATTGCTGAAGTGAGCTTAGGCGAACAATTTATTATGTAAGAGCCTTTTTGGCGTGACAAAAGAATCTCTTTGACTTCTGTAAGCAGAGATGCACTCATGCACAGTTCTTTGAATGCAGGATGATACGGACCTGCCACACGCTTATCTGTGATTTCATCGGTAGCATGAAGACCCACTCGGATAACACGAATATCTTTATCCTCAAACATTGAGATAAGCTTAGCGCATAGACTTACTGTATCTTCTAAACTCGGAGGCGTATATTCTCCTGCCCTGTACAAATCTGCAAGTCTGGTGTTCTCCAGTGTAATTGTTGGATAAATTCTGACCGTGGCGGGATGGATTGCTATCAGTTTTTCTGCTGTAATAATATCATCTTCAAAAGATGATCCATACAATCCCGTCATCATCTGTAATCCAAGTTCAAACCCGAAACTTTTTATCAATGCAGAAGCTTTAACGACATCCTCTGAGGAATGTCCTCTGTCATTCAGAAAAAGCACCTTGTCTGACATGGATTGGGCACCAAGCTCAATGGAACTTACAGAATATCTTTTGAGTATTGTGAGAACCTCTTCGTCTATTTTATCGGGTCTTGTCGAGCAACGTATACCTATAAAGCCGTATTTCTTTACAGCTTTGTGGGCTACCTCAAGAAGAGAAATCATGTAATTTCTGTCTATTGCGGTAAAACTTCCACCAAAGAAAGCGATTTCCGCAGATTTTACCGACTCACCCATATATGAAGCAGAGTCTTCAATTATCCTCTCAACTTCCTGCGGTGTAGGCTGTTTTTGAACGCCTGTAATACGGTTCTGATTACAAAAACTGCACTGACACGGACAACCGTTGTGCGGTATAAAAATGGAAATATTGCTGTGCTTAATAACCCATCAACTCCAATGCTTCTCTTGCGGCCTGCTGTTCCGCCTCTTTTTTACTTCTTCCGCCACCCTTACCGATGACATTGCTGTTAAGGAGTACCTCAACAACAAAATGCTTGTTATGATCGGGGCCTGATTCACTTACAACCTGATATCGAACCTGCTCTTCAGGATTCTGCTGAACTATCTCCTGAAGCATGGTTTTGTAATCCTTAAAGCTCTTTGTGTTGACAGTTTTTGCCGCAGGAGCAATGTATGTAAGAATAAACTTTGCGGCTTCTTCAAGAGATCCGCTGTCAATATAAATAGCAGCTGTAATGGACTCAAACATATCGGCAAGAATACTTGGCCTGTCTGTTCCGCCTGTGTGATACTCACCATGGCTTAAACGCATGAAATCGCCTACACCAATCTGCCTTGAGAAATTACAAAGTGACTTCTCACAGACAAGCGCCGCACGGTTTTTTGTGAGCTTACCCTCAGGAAGCTCGGAATAGTTTTTATATAAATACTCCGCTGTAACAAATCCGAGGACGGAATCCCCAAGGAATTCCAGTCTCTCGTAGCTCTGACAACGATTCTCATTGGCAAAGGATGAATGTGTTACGGCAGTCTGGAGATAGGATATATTTTTGAATTTATATCCTATTCTCTTTTCAAGTTCTGAAAGTTTTTCTCTCAAAATTTAACTCCCCTTTATTTTACTGCCTCTGCTATCTCGTCGATAATACCTGACTCAACATAAGCCTTTGTAAGTCTTAATGCAGATTTTACTGTGGAAGCCTTGGCACTTCCGTGGATTTTAAACACAGGCTTTGATGCACCTAAAATTGGCGCTCCGCCATATTCGTTATAATCAAGCTCTTTCTTGAGAACCTTGAAATCTTTAAGAATAAGAGCCGCCGCAAGCTTTGTCTTGAGGTTTTTCATGAAAAGACCCTTAATCTTGCCCATAAGAGTCATCGCAACACCCTCGTAAAGCTTTGTAATTATATTACCTGTAAAGCCATCGCAAACAATGACATCTGCGGCATCATCGGGGAAATCTCTTGCCTCTATGTTACCGATAAAGTTGATGTCCTTGTTTTCTTTAAGCAGTGCAAAACACTCATGCTGAAACGGACCGCCCTTATGGTCCTCTGTGCCTACATTAGCAAGACCGACTCTCGGCTTATCAATGTTCATAACCTTGTTTACATAGCAGGAAGCCATGGTTGCAAACTGGTTAATCATCTCTGGACGACACTCTACATTTGCACCTGAATCCGCAAGCATGAAGAAGCCCTTGTTTTTAGGCATGACCGGTGCAAAGGCAACTCGCTTTACACCTTTGATGCGCTTTACAATCATTGTTGCACCCACCACAACGGCACCGCTGTTGCCTGCTGATGCAAAGGCATCTGCCTTGCCATCCGCAAGTGCCTTGAGTCCGACAGCCATTGAAGAATCTGCCTTTGCCTTTACAACAGATGTAGGCTCATCTTCCATTGTGATTACTTCTGATGCCTCAAGTATTTCCATTGCGGAAATATCAATATTGTTCTCGGAGGCGGTTTTTCTGATAATCTCGCTGTTACCTGCAAGAACGATATCGATTCCCAGCTCCTTTGAAGCATCGTAACAACCTTTTAATATTTCAAGAGGAGCATTATCTCCTCCGAATGCATCTACTATAATTCTCATGAATTACTCCTTATTTGCAAGAACTGCTTCTAAATCCTGAAGCGCTCTATCACTAAGTGCAGTATATCTCTGCTGTTTGTCTCTTATGTGTGGCTCTATCGGTGGAAGAACACCAAAGTTTGCGCCCATAGGCTGAAAATTATCGCTGACACTTGTGCTGATATAGTTTGCAAGAGAGCCTATCATTGTGGTAACAGGGAGAATCAGACTTTCTTCTCCTCTGAATCTCCTGACGGCATTTATACCTGCCATAAGACCGGATGAAGCCGACTCCATATAACCTTCTACACCGGTAATCTGACCTGCGAAGAAAATGTTTTTATCTGTTCGCAGCGAGAAATCAGCGTCAAGGAGCTTCGGAGAATTAAGGAAAGTGTTTCTGTGCATTACACCGTAACGCATGAAATCCGCATTCTCGAGCCCCGGAATCATGCCGAATACTCTTTTCTGTTCAGGGAACTTCAGATTAGTCTGGAAACCAACAAGGTTATAAAGTGTCTTTTCTGCGTTTTCTGTTCTGAGCTGAACTACTGCCCATGGGCGGTGGCCTGTACGGGGATCCCTTAAACCAACAGGCTTGAGCGGACCAAAACGAAGAGTATCTTCGCCCCTCTGTGCCATGACTTCAACCGGCATACAGCCTTCGTAAACCTTAGGATTGCGCACATCAAAATCATGAACGGGAGCTCTTTCCGCATTTACAAGCTCATTGTAAAAAGCGGTGTACTCCTCTTTGTTCATAGGACAGTTGATGTAATCATCGTCACCCTTGCCATATCTTGAAGCTGTGAAACACTTGCTCATATCAAGGCTTTCAGCTGTTACGATAGGAGCAGCGGCATCATAGAAACTTAAGAAACCTCCGCACTTCTCGGCAATCTTTTCAGCTAATACATCTGAAGTGAGTGGACCGGATGCAATGATTGTTATTGCATCCGTTGGAATTTCGGAGACCTCTCCCTCAATAACCTCAATAAGCGGATTATTCTTTATGGCATCTGTTGCCATACCGGAAAAGATATCTCTGTCAACTGCAAGAGCCCCACCTGCAGGAACAGCGGATTTTAATGCACACGGAACGAGAAGTGAACCGAGACGGCGCATTTCTTCCTTAAATAAGCCTGCGGCAGAATAAACTCATGCCGCCTTGAGGGAGTATGAGCATATAAGCTCCGCAAAATTTGCGGACTTGTGTGCCGGGGAATACTTTTCAGGCTTCATCTCAAACAGACGAACCTTTATTCCGTTTGCGGCAATGATGTTTGCCGCCTCAACTCCGGCAAGACCGGCACCTATAACATTTATATAATCATTCATTGTTTGTATCCTTAAATGAACAGTTTTCTGTGAAGCACTTTAATTCTTTACTCTTTGAGCTTGCATAGAAAAGTGGCTTACCGCACTGTGGGCAGTTTTTCTCTGCAGGGGCACCCCATGATGCAAAATTGCACTTCGGGAAACTGCCGCAACCGTAGAAAATCTTTCCCTTCTTTGTCTTTCTCTCGACGAGCTTTGCACCACAGCGAGGACAGTCTATTCCAGTTTCCTTTGGTGGATTAAGTTTCTTTATGTTATTGCACTCAGGGTAACCTGTGCAACCGAGGAACTTGCCGAATCTTCCGTATTTAACCTCCATCGGCTTACCGCAGAGTTCGCAGATTTCATCGGTTTCATCCTCTTTGAGCTTGATTTTTGTACCATCAAGATCTTTCTTGGCCTTCTGAACTGTCTGCTCGAAGTCTGTCCAGAAATCTCTGAGGGTAGCTACCCACTCAGCTTCACCGGACTGAACCTTACCGAGTTCATCCTCAATGGCAGCTGTAAACTTGATGTTTACAATCTTCGGGAATTTATCCGCAATGAGCTTTGTGGAAACCTCTCCGAGTTCTGTCGGAATGAAGGACTTTTTATCCCTTATTACATAGTCACGGCTTGTGATTGTGGAAATTGTAGCCGCATATGTTGACGGACGACCGATACCGTTTTCTTCAAGAGTTTTGATGAGGGATGCTTCGGTGTATCTAGCAGGTGGCTGAGTAAAGTGCTGTGTTCCTGCGAGATCTTTGAGCTTTAATACCATTCCCTCTTCAAGTGGTGGCAGAGCCTTGCTCTTTTCCTCCTCAGTATCTTTGCCCTCCTCATAGAGAACTGTATAACCGTCAAAGCTTACTGTATATCCACTTGCTCTGAAAATAAAATCATTTGCGGCAATGGTTGCGGATGTTGTATTGAGTATGCACTTTGCCATCTGACATGCAACAAAGCGTTCCCAGATAAGCTTATAGAGCTTGTACTGATCTGAAGTGAGAGAATCCTTTACTCTCTCCGGTGTTAAGTCGACAGATGTCGGTCTGATAGCCTCATGACCATCCTGAGCATTTGCCTTTGTCTTATATACATTTGGCTTAGAAGGGAGATATTTGGAGCCGAATTTATCACCGATATAGTCACGGCATGAAGCTACAGCCTCCTCAGAAAGACGAAGTGAGTCGGTTCTCATGTAAGTAATAAGACCTACTGCGCCAACTCCCTGAACATCAACGCCTTCATAAAGCTGCTGAGCAGCCGCCATGGTTCTTTTAGCCTGGAAACCAAGCTTACGTGAAGCCTCCTGCTGAAGTGTGGATGTTGTGAACGGAGGTGCGGGATTTTTCATCTTGCGTCCTGTTTTTACAGACTCAACCACAAAATCCGCATTGTTGCACGCATCTAAGATAGCATTACATTCAGCCTCATTATGAATCTTTATCTCGTTGTTTCTGTCACCGTAGAAAGATGCGCCGAAAGTCGCTCTTGAAGATGGAGCATTCAGCTTTGCGTCAATGGTCCAGTATTCCTCGGGAACGAACTTTCTTATCTCATTTTCACGATCAACAATAAGTCTGACCGCAACAGACTGAACACGACCTGCGGAGAGGCCTCGTCTGATAGTTTTTGAGAGAAGAGGACTGAGAGTATAACCTACAAGTCTGTCAAGAATACGTCTTGCCTGCTGGGCATTAACAAGGTCGATATCTATTTTTCGTGGGCTCTCAATACCTGTCTGAACACCGGTCTTTGTAATTTCATTGAATGTAACTCTGTTAAGGGCATTCAGATCTAAGCCGAGAATATAAGCAAGATGCCATGAAATAGCCTCTCCTTCTCGGTCAGGGTCGGTTGCGAGATAGATAGCTTCTGCTTTGGAAGCGGCGTCTTTAAGTTCTGCAACAACCTTCTCTTTTCCCTTTATAATAGAATATTTAGGAGTAAAATCATTTTTTACATCTACGGAAAGTCTGGACTTTGGAAGATCTCTGATGTGTCCGACAGATGCTATGATTTCATAATCATTTCCAAGATATTTTTTTATTGTTTTGGCCTTTGATGGAGACTCAACAATAACTAATTTTGACATTTGAACATTCCTTTCGCCGATTTATCATCGAAAGCTATAAATACAAATAGTTATTTTACAACAGAGTATTCAAGTTATAATTCTAAAAAAGAATTATCATTTCTTCAGGGCATATCTTTTGCCTGCAAAATCTGTTGCAAGACCTAATATTTCAAGTTCGGTCATGGCTGCAGATATTAGTGAAGTTTTCAATCCTGTCTTTTTGGCTACCTCCGATATATGCTGTGGTTCGGCAGTAAGCACTTCAAGAACCTTTCTGCCATTCTCTGACAGGGATACATCGGTATCTTTCACCTGGCGGTCATCTTCATCTATTATGTACTCGGTAACAACATATTCGTCAGGTTCATCAACTATTTCTGACATATTACTGTAAACATTAATGTCTGTTTTAAAATCATAGAAAGCTTCATATTCATGAAGAATATCCTCAGCATTTGTTACAGGAACCGCACCGTCTTTTATGAGACTGTTTGGACCATAGCTGGTTTCTTCTGCAGGGCTTCCCGGAACCGCAAAAACAACTCTGTCCTGCTCTACGGCTCTTTTAGCGGTAATCATGGTTCCGCTCTTCCAGCCGGCACAAACAATTAAAACACCTTTTGATAGACCGGAAATAATACGGTTTCTGGCCTGAAATGTTCCCCTCTGTATTTGTGTTCCGGGAGGATACTCTGTTATTAAAGCTCCACCCTTTTCTATTACCTGACGACGCATGTGTTCGTTTTTCATGAGATACTGAACATCAAGGCCACATCCGAGAACACATATTGTGGGAGAAATACCCATCATAGATCCTTTGTGAGCCTCAGCATCTATTCCCATGGCACCGCCTGAAATTACTATTGTACCTGACTTTGACAGGTCATAAGCTATACGATTAGCTATGTTAAGAGAATCGGGTTTTGCTTTTCTTGAACCGACTATTGCAATTGAAAGAATGTGATCAACATCAGGCATTTTGCCCTGAATATACAGAACTGCAGGGGGATCTTTTATGTTCCACAGACATTCCGGGTATTCTTTACACTCCGGGGTTATAACATGCTGACCTAATGACTCAGCATAATCAAGGGCTGCCTGTGCGTGTTTTATTGTATAGTTATAGAGAGCTGATACCTCTTTATCGGTTATAAACCTGAATTCTGCCCAAAGAGCAGCACCGCCGTCATAGAACTCTTTGATATTGCCGAATCTGTTGAAAATGGCTCTCGGCTTTGAGCTTCCGGGAGTAAAAGCATGCTGAAGCCATATCCAGTACGCCCTTTTATCAATTCTTTCTGTCATTTTGTCATCTCCCACATGATTATGGCTGATGCTGTTGCTGCATTAAGAGACTCTGCTCTGCCAAGCATTGGTATTGTAACAAGATTATCACAGACAGACTTGAATTCCTCTGTTAATCCGTTCCCCTCGTTACCGATAGCCACAGTGGTTTTATCGTCAAAGCTCATCTCTGTTATTTTTAGTGCTTTATCAGACGGAACTGCACCATAGAGCTTTACACCGTCTTTTACAAGCATTGCATGAAGTTCTTCCGGAGTTTCCAGTTTAATAAAATTCAGACGATAAACGGCACCCATTGAGCCGCGAAGCACCTTAGGAGATGTGATATCACAACAGGCACCAACAAGCAGAACAGTCTTTATTCCAAGAGCCTCTGCTGTTCTGAGCATATTACCCATATTGTTGGGATCCTGAATATTTTCAAAAGTAATAACTTTTCCAAGTAAAGAAGATGATCTTATATTCTTGCCCCACTTACATACAGCAAAAACACCCTGACTGCTTTTTGTGGATGACAGAAGAGAAGCAACATGCTCCTCAATAATATAAATCTTTTCTGATTTTTCAGCAGCCTTGTCAATATACTTTTTATACTTACCATAGGCTTTCTCTGTGTAAAAAAGTTCTGAAATATCCACACCGCTGAGAGAGGCATCTTCGACAAGCCTTGCCCCCTCTGCCATATACTGCCTGCGCTCTGCCCTTGCTGAAGCAGAGTCAAGAAGCTCAGAGGCAGTTTTGATTATACTGCTTTTTCTTGATGTAATCTTTTCCATTATTTTCCTCTATAATATAAATATGCGCCCGAGAGAAAACCACCCGAGCGCAATTATATCATTATGATTAAAGAGCAGCCTTAGCCTGTGCTACGAGAGCTGCAAAAGCAGCAGCATCGGAGATAGCAATCTCGGAAAGCATCTTACGGTTAAGTGTAATGCCAGCCTTCTTGAGGCCGTTCATGAATGTGGAATAGTTGATGTCATTCATCTTGCAAGCTGCAGAGATTCTTGTGATCCAGAGTCTTCTGAAATCTCTCTTCTTGTGCTTACGACCGATGTATGCATAGTTACCGGACTTCATGACAGCCTGCTTAGCCATCTTGAAGTGTCTGGACTTGGATCCGAAGTAACCCTTAGCGAGCTTTAAAATCTTATTTCTTCTCTTACGAGTAGCAAGTGCACCCTTAACTCTAGCCATTATTTATATCCTCCTAATTTTCAGGTAATCTTTCTTTCCTTAGTTGTAAGGCATCATTTTTCTGACAGCTGCAACACTTGTCTTATCTGTAACAGTTGTGCCACGAGCATGTCTCTTTGTCTTTGCAGTCTTACCATGTCCATTGAGGAGATGGCTCATGTTTGCATGTGCACGGATAACCTTTCCGTTCTTGGAAATCTTGAAGCGCTTCTTTGCACCGGAATGTGTCTTAAGCTTTGGCATTTTAGTGTCCTCCTAAAAATATCATTTGTTTGGCTTTGGAGCCATAAACATTAACATGTTTCTGCCTTCAAGTTTTGCAGGCTTCTCAACATTAGCAACCTCAGAAAGGGCCTCAGCGAAGTTCTTCATTGTATCGAGACCGATTTCCGGACGTCCCATTTCTCTTCCTCTGAAGCGAATTGAAACTTTAACCTTATTACCGCCTGCAATGAACTTTTTAGCCTGATTTGCCTTTGTCTCAAAATCGTGTGTATCGATATTAAGGGAAAGGCGGATTTCTTTAACTTCAACAGTTTTCTGTTTTTTCTTAGCCTCTTTTTCTCTTTTGGCAATCTCGAATCGATACTTACCGAAGTCGATTATTTTGCATACAGGCGGAACTGCCTGTGGTGCAATCTTTACAAGATCAAGGTTTCTGTCAGCTGCCATTGCAAGGGCATCCTGGCTGGACATAATTCCGAGCTGATCGCCATCCGGGCCGATTACTCGAACCTCTTTATCTCGAATCTCTTCATTTATCTGAAGTTCCTGCTTGTTGCTAATTGTTAAGCACCTCCAAAATATAAAATGCGGACAGCACAGGGCCGTCCGCAATCAAAATCATAACAATCTGACGATTAAATGATATTGACCTGTGTCAGACAGAACTGCACGGGTGAAAGCACATGTTAAGTGCTTTTCTTTATTGTCATAGGTATTATAGTATGCGAATCTGTATTTGTCAACAAATATTTAAAATTTTCTTTGTATAAAAGGCAGAAATTTATCTGATATCAAATACACTGCGAATTCTGAGATCTTTTGGCTCACCACTGACAATCTTAACTCTCTTCTCTCCCTTATCCATATCGAAGTAGTTATCGGAGAGTATCATATCCTCGTTGCCGTTAAGAATCTCTACACTCTTTGCGTAAGCATCCGCTGTTACAACAAGCTCATCACCCTCAACCCTTACTGTGAGCTTCGGATCGATATAATTGAAGTGCTTGTGGAATGTGAAGATTACACTTCCTGAAGAAATGAACTCATCACCCTCATAGAGCTGATAGCTGACGTAGTCATTATACTCATCTGCCTCGTGCAAGTCAACCTTTTCGAGCCATGTTGTGGAGAGCGGAGCAACACTTACCTCACACTCCTCTGCACGCTTAACTGTGGAATCTGCACTTCTTAACTGCCACTTAACTGTAAGCTTATGCTCTGCCATAGTCTCATTGGAAATATTGAGGCGAATGGATTTCTTTAAATCATAAGGCTCTGCGTTTACATTTGTGTTCTGTGTGAGAACGCTTTCTTCCTCACATGAAAGAAGTATCGGAGCGAACATACGCTTCTCGTAATAATGGAGAGCCTTCCAGCGACCGAAGTAATCTATGGATGCCCAGGAAGCAACAGGCCAGCAGTCGTTAAGCTGCCATACAATTGTACCCATGCAGATGCCACGGATTCTTCTTAAATGCTCGACACCATACTTGATGCCCTCACCCTGAAGGAGCTGTGAAGCATAAAGTGTAGTATCAAAATCTGTCGGCATTTTATAGGTCTGGGACATATAGTTGAGAATCTTACCGTTAGCACCGTTGCAACGCTGATGTTTCTCCATTACATAGGAGAATACATTTCTGTCCTCAGGCAGAGTGAAGGATTCGACTGTCTTTAATGATGGGAAAGATTCAAAACCGAACTCTGAGAGGTAACGGAAGTTGTGCTTGCGGTAATCTGTGAACGGGAGGCTGCCGTGCCATACGGACCAGTAGTGAACATCTCCCCTTGTTTCATCGTTCGGATCGTCAAATCCGCCACCGGATGACGGTGAAGCCGGCCAGTAGTAAGTATTTGGATCATACTCCATGAGAATTTTCGGAATAAGATACTCATACATTCTGATGTAGTCTGCCTTCTGCTTTGGAGAATTTACCCAGTTTCCGTAATGAACGAACATCTCCATCTCGTTGTTACCGCACCAGAGGCCAAGAGATGCATGATGTCTGATTCTCTTTACATTGTCGATAACCTCGTTGCGAATGTTATCCGCAAACTCAGGTGTGAGCTCATAAACCGCACAGGCAAACATGAAGTCTTCCCATACGATAAGGCCGAGTTCATCACAGGCATCCCAGAAACTGTCAAGCGGATAATGACCGCCGCCCCATACACGGATAGCATTGTAGTTTGCATCTTTAGCCTGCTTTAAAAGATTATATGTTCTTTCAGGGGTAATTCTTGAGAAGATATTATCTTCAGGAATGTAGTCGGCGCCCATTGCAAAGATGCATACACCGTTTACCTCGTGGGCAAAGCTTTCACCGTATTCATCCTTTTCACGGCGTACTGTCATGGTTCTGAGACCTATTCTTCTCTCCCAGCTGTCAACAACTGTATCGCCGTCAAGAAGAGTTACATTTACTGTATAAAGAGGCTGTGCACCGTAACCGTTAGGCCACCAGAGTTCAGGATCAGGAATTGAGATGAGTCCGCTGTCGTAATTAAGCTCATATTTTTTGCCTGACGGAGAAACAGCATAAGCCTCACATGTAAGCTCTACATCTTCGTCTGTAACAAAATCAATCTCGATATCAAGATCAAGGTCAACCATACCATCGTGATGGTTCTGTGTTACATAAACGGAATCAAGTCTTGCTGTATTTACACCGAGGAGCTTAACAGGCTTCCAGATACCTGCATCAGGGAGTCTTGGGCCCCAGTCCCAGCCAAACATACAGTGAGTTTTACGTATGTTTGCAAAACCTGTCATTGCGTCTTCGCTTCCGTCTGCTTTATAAACCTTATACATCTCACGGATATACTCAGTAGGAGAAGCAATTTCAACAACAAGCTCATTACCCTGTGGCTTTAATAAATCGAGAACATCAAACTCAAAAGTTCTGTGCATATTCTCTGTATGACCTATGAGGGTACCGTTGAGGGTAATATCACAGAGAGTATCGAGTCCTTCAAATACAAGTATTGCTTCATCTGAAGAAAGTATATCGTCACTTACATCGAAACTTGTTCTGAACTCGAAATCATTCTCCATAAGCTTGAGCGCCTCGAGTTCATTATCTCTCCAGAAGGGGTCTTCCATTTTACCATTCTCCAGAAGTCCTCTGTAAACCGAACCTGGAATGGTAACAGGCATATAATCCTGACCGACAATTTTAAACTGCCAGTTTTCATTA
>JAUNDK010000042.1 GCA_030526115.1 Clostridia bacterium | reverse complement strand
CACCCTTTTCTGTTAATACGCCAAGGGCACAGGATGTGGGAATCTGCTCACTTGTTACATAGTAGTTTGTGAAATCCTCTGCAATCTCACCGCTGAAAAGCTCTACCTGTCCTACATACGGTTCACCTGAGCCGTAGTCTCTGATAACGCCGAAACGTCCGTCTTTACCGACAGCACCGCCTACATCGAGTTTACCGTCTGCTCTTATGGGAAGCTCCAGTTTCGGTGCGTCTACATAGCCTCTTACATTGCCGTGGCTGTCTGAAATGGCAACAACGTTGCCCACAGGGCCTCCACCGTTGATTTTAACTGTAACGGATGCACTCTCCTGCTTGAGCATAGATCCCATGAGGGCTGTGCCTGTTAAAGCTCTGCCGAGTACGGCCGCAGTTGTGGCTGTGAGCTCATGAACATCCCGGGCAATCATACAGGTTTCTGTTGTGTCTATGGCGGCAGCCATGAGTCCGCCGTCTGACGTAATACATCTAATTATTCTATCCAATTAATTATCCCCTTTTCTGCAGCAGAAAGTAATTCTTTCGGATTTTTCTTTCTGTGGTTCAAATGTCATATCATCAAAAACTTCGATTTCATCAAAACCGGCTTTTCTGAGAAGATCTGTTATAAAATCTGTTTCATAAGTAATCTCGGAAAACCTTTCAGAAGAACGGTCGTAAAGCTTATCGACTTTACCAAAGAAATCGAGATCGATATTTACTCTGAGAGTTTCTTTGTTAATACGGTTCTTCCACACGCAGTAAACATCTGGAGTGTCGTAGATAAACACTCTGTCCCTGAGTACATTGAGGTGTTTATATGGTGTGTTGAAGTCGAATATGAAATATCCGCCCGGCTCCATAAAGAGTGAAACCTTTTTGAAAGTTTCAAAAATCTGTTTTGCATCACTCAGATGGTTAATGCTGTCGAGGGCGCATATAACTGTGTTTACTGTGCCGTAAAGGTCGAGATTCTGCATATTCTGGCACAGAAAGAGTATGTCTGCCCCTTCGTCATAGGTTTTATCTTTGGCTACAGAGAGCATACTCATGGAATTATCTATTCCGTAAACATCGTAACCTCTCTTATACAGTTCCAGTGTAAGGCTTCCGGTTCCACAGGCTAAATCTAATGTAATACCGGCATCGTGATTATGTCTCCTTAAAAGTTCAGAAATATAATCGGCTCTGCCGGCATAGTCTACATTTTTAGTCAGGGAATCGTAATACATGGCAAAAATGTCATAATTACTCATACCTTATTTTTTCTCCAGTCTTTTGAAAACCATTTCGTATCCATCGTTACCGTAGTTAAGAGAACGGTTAACTCGGCTGATAGTAGCTGTGGAAGCTCCTGTTTCAGCCACAATTTCACTGTACACTTTCTTTTCATCAAGCATTTTTGCAACGGCAAATCTCTGTGACATGGCCTTAAGCTCGGGTACTGTGCACAGATCCTCAAAGAAAAGATAGCATTCCTCTATATTCTGTAGTGAAAGAATTGCTTCAAAAAGGAAGTCAACGCTTTCTCCCTGAATTTTATTGCTCATTTTGCAAACCTCACTTTTATATTTTATGCTATGATTTTACCACACTAAAACGTAAAAGTAAAGTAAAAAGATTATTCTTCTGCACAGGAAACAATAAATGCTCTTAATTCTTCTATTCCCTTGCCGTTCTGGGAAGATACCGGGAAGTATTTTATCTCGTGTTCATCGAAGAGATTTCTGAAATATTCCATCTGTTCGTTGAACTTTGTAACCTTTAGTTTGTCAGCCTTTGTGAGGGCGATTACAAATGGAAGATCCCTCTCTATGAGGTAGTTTATCATGTTGAAATCTTCTACTGAAGGCTCGTGGCGAATGTCCACAATCTGAATTACTGTGGCAATATTTCTGCCCTGGTTGAAGTAACCCTCTATGAGGTCTGACCACTTTTTCTTTTCGGCGTCGGATACCTTTGCAAAGCCGTAACCCGGAAGGTCGATAAAACGGCAGGTATCCAATTTGAAGGAGTTAATGGTCTGGGTTTTACCCGGAGTAGCGGAAACTCTCGCAATGGCTTTGCGGTTCAGCAGCTTGTTGATAAGACTTGACTTACCGACATTGGACTTACCGGAGAAAACTATCTCCGGTAAGTCTGACTTAGGAAGCTGAGATTTAAAACCTGCGGAAAATTCAAATACTGCTTTGTTAATATTCATATTATTCTCAGTTTACAATGGCGTTTTCCCAAGCGGTATATACCTTTTTCATTGGGATAAACTTAATGTTTTCTTTTACAACTGCGTCTACTTCGGCAAGATCCGGCACGTTATCGTTTGGAATAAGCACAGTTTTTATGCCGTTTTTATAGGCTGCCATGGATTTTTCCTTGAGACCACCGATTGGAAGCACCCTGCCCTGTAAAGTGATTTCACCTGTCATAGCGACATCGTGGCGAATAGGCTTCTTTGTAAGGGCTGAATATACGGCTGTTGCCATGGCTACACCTGCGGAAGGTCCGTCTTTCGGAATTGCACCTTCGGGGGCATGAATGTGAATATCGAACTTGCTGTAAAACTCAGGATCAATGCCCTCCTGCTCAGCCATGGTTCTTACACATGTGAGGGCCGCACTTGCGGACTCTTTCATAACATCGCCAAGGGAACCTGTGAGCTGAATTTTTCCTGTACCCGGCATTACCGCAACTTCGATAGGAAGAAGTTCGCCGCCTACACTTGTCCATGCAAGGCCGTTTACAAGGCCTATTTCGTCATCTTTATTCTGCTCTGTCTTTACATACTTTGCAGGACCGAGAAGCTCCTCAAGGTTATCTGTGGTAACTGTGAGCTTATCAAAATCTTCATTGTCCACGATTCTGATAGCTGTCTTTCTGCAAAGTGTGGAAATCTGTCTCTCGAGATTTCTTACGCCAGCTTCTTTGGTATATTCGTCAATAAGCTTATGAAGAGCCTTTGGATTAACCTTGAGCTGACTCTTTCTGATGCCGTTAAGCTCCATCTGTTTGGGAATAAGATGTTCTCTTGCAATGTGAAATTTCTCCTCGTGGGTGTAACTGCCAAGCTCTATGACATCCATTCTGTCAAAAAGCGGTCCCGGAATCTGAGAGGCGTCGTTGGCTGTTGTGATGAAAAGAACATCCGAAAGGTCAAACGGAAGATCAATATAATGATCGTAGAATGTCTTGTTCTGTTCTCTGTCGAGAATCTCAAGAAGAGATGAGGACGGATCTCCGTGGAAGCTCTGACCGAGTTTGTCAATTTCGTCAAGAAGAATGAGCGGATTGCTTACACCTGCCTGTTTAACGGCAGCCATGATACGTCCCGGCATGGAACCGACATAGGTTCTTCTGTGACCCATGATGTCTGCTTCATCCTGAATACCGCCGAGGGAAACTCTTGCGTACTTTCTACCGGTTGCTTCTGCAATGGAGCGGCCAATGGAGGTTTTACCTACACCTGGAGGACCGACAAGACAGATAATCTGTCCTGAGGCGTTATCTGAGAGCTTTCTTACTGCGAGTATCTCAATGAACTTTTCTTTAACCTTATCGAGGCCATAGTGGTCTCTGTCGAGAATCTTTCTTGCCTTTGCAAGGTTTATGGTATCATCTGATTTACTGTCCCATGGTAAATCAAGGCAGGTATCAATATACATTCTGATAACGCTTGCCTCGTGAGATCCGTAAGGCATTTTTTTCAGCTTGTCACATTCTTTGAGAAGCTTCTTTTTTGCCTCTTCGGGGAGATTTCTTGATTCTATGGCAGATTTGAGCTCGTCAGCCTCTTCGATTGGTGAATCACTGTCTCCGAGTTCGTTGGCAATTACCCTCATCTGCTCACGGAGTATGTATTCCCTCTGGTTTTCATCCATGTTCTCCTGAGCTTTTCTGATTATTTCAGCTTCTACCTTAAGTATTGCGAGTTCATCAAGAAGCATGTTCTGGAGCAGTTCTATTCTCTTAAAGGGTTTAAGTTCTTCAAGAATTTCCTGCTTTTTGGGGTAAGGCAGATTTGAGTTGGAGGCAATATAGTCGGCAACCGAGCCGCAGTCTTTATCCTGTATATTCTGAATAAATTCAGACGGCGCGGATTTGACATGCTCTGAGAACTCCTCAAAAAGACCAACTGTGCTTCTTATGATGGCTATCTCTTTGTTTGTGGGTGTATAATCAACAGTACTGCATGGTGTGATGGATGCGGTAATATAAGGGTTTAACTGATTTATATTCTGAACCTGTGCTCTGTACAAGCCGTTAACCTGAATTTTTACTCCGTCATCCGTATCACTGATAATCTGTCTGATTCTGGCAACTGTGCCGTATTCGTAAAGTCCGTCTGCACCGGGGTCTTCATCATTTACATTTCTCTGGCAAAGAAGAAGAATCATTCTGTTGCTTTCGAGAGCCTGATGAATAGCGTTAACTGACTTTCTGCGACCGACATCGAACTGAATAACAGTATCGGGAAAAACAACAAGACCCCTGAGGGCAAGCACAGGAACATTCATTTCAAACTTTGGTTTTGTATTGTTATCCATAAAATTTCCTTTATATTAGTATAAAACGGCCGTGAAGCACAAAGCCAACACAGCCGTCAGATTACTCTTTAAGAAGAAATATTCTTTCTTTCTCTACGCTTTGGATTTGCTGATATCTGAATTT
This sequence comes from Clostridia bacterium, assembly GCA_030526115.1. Taxonomy (GTDB): domain Bacteria; phylum Bacillota; class Clostridia; order Oscillospirales; family Acutalibacteraceae; genus SIG603. Next base: position 15,823 of record JAUNDK010000042.1, on the reverse strand, counting down.
TTACAGGAACTCTGTTCTTGTTTCTGACAATATCAGGATAAGCATTTTCTGTTACACATTTATCTATGATTTTTACCGACTCAATGGTATAATCTTTCGGAATATCGAACATGAGCGGTGTGAGTATGCCCTCAACGATAGATCTGAGTCCTCGTGCACCTGTTTTTCTCTCCAGTGCCTTGTTTGCCATGGCCTTTAAGGAATCCTCGGCAAAAATAAGGTCTACACCGTCCAGCTTAAAGAGTTTCTTATACTGCTGAACAAGGCAGTTCTTTGGCTCTGTAAGAATTTTGACAAGAGCTGTTTCGTCAAGCTCATTGAGAGTTGTGATAACCGGAAGACGGCCCACAAACTCAGGAATAAGTCCGAACTTAACAAGATCATGAGGAGTTACCTCTTTCATGAGGTTCTTCTCTTTGTTGGCAAGTCTGTCGTTAATGTTACCCATGAATCCGATGGTATTATTTGTGGAACGCTTCTCTATAAGCTTTTCGATTCCGTCAAATGCACCACCGCAGATAAAGAGTATGTTAGATGTATCGATGAGTATATTCTCCTGCTGAGGATGCTTTCTGCCACCTTTTGCAGGTACGGAAGCCTCTGTGCCTTCGAGAATTTTAAGTAAAGCCTGCTGAACACCCTCGCCGCTTACGTCTCTTGTAATGGAAGTGCTCTCTGACTTTCTTGTGATCTTATCGATTTCATCAACATAGATAATTCCGCGCTCTGCCTTATCGAGGTCATAGTCTGCGGCCTGAATAAGTCTTAAAAGAATGTTCTCAACGTCATCGCCGACATAACCAGCCTCTGTAAGAGTTGTGGCATCTGCAATGGCAAACGGAACATCAAGAATTCTCGCAAGAGTCTGAGCAAGGTAGGTTTTACCTGTACCTGTCGGACCTAAAAGAAGCACATTGGACTTTCCGAGCTCAACATCTTCATCGCCGAAAGCTATTCTCTTATAATGGTTGTAAACAGCAACGGACAGCGCTATTTTTGCATCATCCTGACCGATTACATATTCATCAAGACGCTCTTTAATCTCGTGAGGCTTGAGCAGAGTCTTGTACTCTGCATCCTCTGCGGCATCAAGAACATCGTAATCTTCGTCAATATCTTCGGAGATAATGCTCTTGCAGATATCAACACAGCTATCACAGATGAAAACTCCCGGTGCTCCGGCAATCAGTCTGTTTGCTCTTGACTGGGGTTTACCGCAAAAAGAGCAGAAAATATCGTCTCCTGAATTTCTGTTCATATACTTAATTCCTTAATTAGTTTATCTCTTTTCGATTATCTTATCGATGATACCGTACTCGAGAGCCTGTTTTGCTGTCATCCAGTTGTCTCTCTCGGTATCTGCTGCGATAGTCTCGTAGGTCTGGCCTGTCTTCTCAGAAAGAATTGTATTGAGTCTCTTCTTGATTGCAAGAATGTGCTCAGCCTGAATCTGAATATCTGTAGCCTGACCCTGTGCACCACCGCTTGGCTGGTGAATCATAATCTCTGCATTTGGGAGAGCAATTCTCTTGCCCTTTGTGCCGGCTGCGAGGAGGAATGAACCCATGCTTGCTGCCATGCCCATGCAGATTGTGGAAACATCGCACTTGATGTACTGCATTGTATCGTAAATAGCCATACCTGCTGTGATTACTCCGCCCGGGCTGTTGATGTAGAAATAGATATCCTTCTCAGGATCCTGACCCTCGAGGTAAAGTAACTGTGCGCAGATTACGCTTGCAGTATCGTTATTTACTTCATCATTGAGCATGATGATTCTGTCATTTAAGAGGCGTGAGAAAATATCGTAAGATCTCTCTCCTCTGCTTGTCTGCTCAACAACATATGGAATTAATGCCATAACCTAAATCTCCTTTCAAAAAACTCATAAATGAGAACATCGCTAATCACATAAATGCAATTAGCGATGTATATTTGCATTTAGTAAACTAAATTATTCAGCTTCCTTAACAACAGCAGAATCTCTTACAAGAGCTACAGCCTTCTCGTTTGTGATGTCAGCCTTCATCTGCTTAGCATCAACAACAGCCTTAACCTCTTCTACCTTCATCTGGTATGTGTCAGCGAGCTTCTGGAACTCAGCCTCAACTTCCTCGTCAGTAGCCTCAATACCCTCAAGAGCAACAATCTTCTCGAGTGCGAGACGTACCTTTACGTTCTTCTCGGACTGATCCTTGAACTGCTCACGGATGCTCTCAGGTGTGAGACCTGTGTACTTGAAGTATGTCTGAATGTCAAGTCCGGAAGACTGGAGTCTGTAAGCAAAGTTGTTTACGTTCTCGTCGATTTCGCTCTCGAACATCTCCTGAGGAATCTCAGCCTGGAGCTTCTCGATGAGTGCGTCGATAATCTGGTTGTCAATCTCTGTCTTAGCAGCCTCTTCGTTCTTCTTCTCGAGGTCAGCCTTGATGCTTGCCTTGTACTCGTCTACTGTATCAAAGTCGCTTACATCCTTAACGAACTCGTCATCGAGCTCAGGAAGCTCCTTTGTCTTAAGCTCGTGGAGCTTGATCTTGAATGTAGCATCCTTGCCCTTGAGCTCCTCTGCCTGATAGTTCTCAGGGAATGTTACGTTGATATCGAACTCCTCACCAATCTCGTGACCAACGATCTGATCCTCGAAACCTGGGATGAACTGACCTGCACCGAGTGCGAGCTCGTAGTTCTCAGCCTTGCCACCCTCGAAAGCTACACCGTCAACAAAGCCTTCGAAATCGATAACAGCTGTGTCACCTGTGAAAGCAGCTCTGTTGTCAACGTTTACCATTCTGGAGTTTCTGTCCTGAACCTTCTTGATCTCAGCGTCGATGTCAGCGTCTGTAACTTCCTTGGAAGTCTTTGTTACCTCGATGCCCTTGTAGCCCTCGATAGCAACCTCAGGCTTAACAACAACTGTCTGCTTGAAGATGAAACCGTTCTCTTTGCTTGTCTCAACAATCTCCATGTCAGCGATTGCAACAACCTCGAGACCGGAAGCCTCAACAGCCTCCATAACAGCAGGTCTGTAAAGATTGTCAACAGCTGTCTCAAAGAATACACCCTCGCCATACATCTTCTCGATGATAGCCTTTGGAGCCTTACCCTTTCTGAAACCCGGAACATTGATGCTCTTTACGTCCTTCTTATATGCAGCGTTTACAGCAGCATTGAACTCAGCAGCAGGAACCTCGATCTCGAGCTCCCACTTGTTTGTCTCTTTCTTAGTAGATGCTTTAAGATTCATTTGCGTACTATTTCCTTTCAATATATATAAATGTCAAAAATTTACAGCTCGACTATTATAACACAAGAGTTAAGCTATTTCTATATAAATTTTTATTTTTTTAGATAATACTGCGAAAATTTACAGTTTATTCTTTTTTTACCAGTATCGGAGTAAAATTAAGGTAATCACAGGATATTAGATGCATGGCAATTCCATCATATTCACCCTGTATTGCCCGTTTCGCTGCCTGAGCACCATGTATATGTCCAAAGTAACACTCTGTTATATTGTACTCCTTGAGCAGATTAAGAATTTCATGGCACACGAAAACATCATAAACAGGCGGATAGTGAAGAAAAACCACAGGCTCTATACCGAGCTTGATGCACTCCTCTATGGATGTCCGAATTCTACCGACTTCTCTGTTGATTATTTTTTTATCCTCTTCGCTGTCAGAGTTATACATCCATCCGCGGCTTCCGCAAATACCGATGTTTCCTATCTTTACAGCTGAGTTATGAATAATCTCAATATCTGTATAACCTTTTTCGGCAAGAAAATTATTTATCTTTGTCTTTGTGGACCACCAGTAATCGTGATTGCCCTTTAAGAGGAGTTTCCTGCCCGGCAGGCTGTGAAGAAAAGCAAGGTCAGCCTCGGTTTCCTCCAGCTTCATTGCCCATGAGATATCACCTGCAATTACCACGGTATCCTCCGGTTTTACCAGTAGTCTCCAGCTCTGCTCAAGACGGTCCACATAGTTTGTCCAGCCTTTGAATACATCCATGGGTTTATCCGTACCCAGTGAGAGATGTAAATCCGCAATAGCAAAAACAGACATAATTACTTATTGATTCCGAGCTTTGTGAGGACAAAGTCCTTGATTGTGTCTCTGTCTGTGAGGTTGTTGAATCTTACCTCTTTATCCTTGAGAGCAAGAAGTGACTCAGGAATGTTGAGACCGGACTTTGCGTTTACATCAGCGATGATCTCGTACTCATCCTTGTCTGTATCAAGGCCGATAGCCTGTGCAACGGACTTGGAGAACTTGTATGGGCTTGCTGTTGATGCAATGATTGCAGGTCTTACGTCCTTTGTGTTTTCAACATAGCTGTCATATACATTGAACGCAACAGCTGTGTGAGTATCAAGAAGGTAGTTGAGATTCTCAAACTTTTCAGCAATGGTCTTTCCTGTTGCCTCGTCATCACAGCATCCTGCTGCAAAGAGCTCGAATACTTTCTCTGCTGTGCTCTCATCTATTGTGTAGCTTCCGTCTGTGTTAAGCTCGTTCATCCATTTCTTAACAGACTCTGTGGAGTTTCCGCTTAAGTGATAGAGAAGTCTCTCGAGGTTGGATGAAACGAGAATATCCATGGAAGGAGAATTTGTTGTGAAGAATGGTCTGTTCTTGTTGTATGTACCGCCTGAGATAAAGTCTGTGAGAACATTGTTGGAGTTGGATGCACAGATGAACTTTCCGAAAGGAATACCCATGAGCTTTGCATAATAAGCGGCAAGGATATTACCGAAGTTACCTGTTGGAACAACAACATTTACAGGAGTCTCGAGGTTTTCAATCTCACCCTCTGCATATAAATCGAGGTAAGTGGAGATATAATATACAACCTGTGGAAGAAGGCGGCCCCAGTTGATGGAGTTTGCGCTGGAGAACATCATGTTGTTCTCTGCAAGCTGTGCCTTGATTTCAGGATCTGTGAATACTCTCTTAACCTGAGTCTGGCAGTCATCGAAGTTACCCTTAACTGCACATACGCAGACATTGTTACCCTCCTGAGTAGCCATCTGACGAAGCTGCATAGGGCTTACACCGTTTTCAGGATAGAATACGATAATCTCTGTGTTCTCTACATCTTTAAAGCCTTCAAGAGCGGCCTTGCCTGTATCTCCGGAAGTTGCAACGAGAATTACAGCTTTCTTGCCCTGAGCGTTCTTCTTGAGAGAAGTTGTGAGGAAGTATGGCAGAATCTGAAGTGCCATATCCTTGAATGCGCATGTTGGGCCGTGCCACAGCTCGAGGCTGTATATGGTCTTTTCGCCGTCGAGAATCTTTACTACCTTTGTAGGGGCGGAATTCTCAAACTTCTCCGGTCTGTAGGCATTCTCTACACAATAAGCAATCTCATCCTCTGTGAAGTCTGTTAGAAAAAATGAGAAAATCTTCTTTGCTCTCTCAATGTAGTTCAACTTCGATAAAGACTCAAGTTCGCCTTTAATGTCAGGGAAAGACTCGGGAATAAAGAGTCCGCCCTCATTTGAAATACCCTGTGCAATAGCCTGTGAAGCTGTTACTTTTAATGAATCGTCTCTTGTACTTTTGTAAAACATGTTGCTTTACCCCCTTTGGAGATTATTGCCATATTATAATGAATCGCTGAATATTTGTCAATTTACTCTGAAGGCATCTGTCAGATAATTCAGCGAAATAACCTCTTTTTCTCTGGTTTCCACTGCCGCAACATCAAACCTCGGCTGAAGATTGAATTTATTGCGCATAAGGAAAAACTCAGCTGTTTTTATAATTTTCTGCTGTTTAGATTTTGTCACGGCTTCAAAAGGAGAAGTAAGGGATTTAACCTTTCTTGTTTTGACCTCAACAAAAACTATATACCTGTCATCTCTGACTATTATATCTATTTCACCGTATCTTGAATGAAAGTTTCTTGCTACGAGTCTGTAACCTTTTTCAATCAGTACAGCTGTAACATAATCCTCACCAAGAGATCCTGTGGAAGTATCGGGCATGATTATTTATCCCCCAACAGCTTCTTAAGGAATGTTCTGCGGTGAATTTCACACGGACCGTGTTTTAATATGGCCTCTGTGTGTACCTTTGTACCATAGCCTTTGTGCTTGGCAAAGCTGTACTCGGGATATTTCTCATCCATCTCGTACATTACTCTGTCTCGGCTTACCTTTGCAAGTATTGAAGCGGCGGCTATGGACGGGGATTTTGCATCGCCCTTGACTATTGTCTCTCCGGGAATTTCCAGCGGAGGCATTCTGTTGCCGTCGATAAGTGCATAATCAGCCTTTATCTGCAAGCCCTCTACGGCCCTTCTCATGGCAAGATAAGTTGCCTGAAGGATATTTATCTCATCGATTTCTTTTTCTGAAGCACTTGCAATGCTGTATGCAACGGCATTCTCGATAATCTCATCGAACAGCTTTTCTCTCTTTTTCTCTGACAGTTTTTTTGAATCGTTGAGGCCCTCGATAACAAGTCCTTCAGGGAGTATTACTGCGGCGGCATATACAGGACCTGCAAGAGGACCTCTGCCTGCCTCGTCTACTCCGCATACATTTATAAAGCCGTTTTCTGTGGCGGCGTGTTCAAATTCGTAAGTCATGGAATCACCTGTTAAATCTGATCTAATGTGATTCTGCCGAGCTTTGCGGCTCTGAATTCATCGAGAACGGTGTAAGCGGCTCTCTCGGTGTTAATCTCACCACCGGAAATGAGCATACCTCTCTTTTTGCCGATGGCACAGAGAATGTCATAACCTTCCATCTCGGTGATATTTTCAAGACCTGTCTGGAATCGGTCGTTTACAGCGTTTGGATAGAGCTTTGTTACCTCTTCCAGGAGTCTTGAAGCGAGAGCCTCTATATCGACAACCTCATCTCTTACGGCACCTGTAAAAGCGAGCTTTTCACCTACAAGCTTATCGTCGAACTTCGGCCAGAGTACACCGGGAGTATCGAGGAGCTCGAAGCCCTTGCCGATGGTGAACCAGCGGTTCTGTCTTGTAACACCGGGTCTGTCCTGAACCTCTGCCTTGCCGTTCTTACCGCCCTTGCACATTCTGTTTATGAGAGAGGACTTTCCTACGTTAGGAATACCTACTATCATGATTCTGATAGGACGGCCGACCATGCCCTTGCGGTTCCATGCGGCAATCTGCTCGCTGAGAACCTCTTTGCAGGCTGGCATGAGCTGATTTAAACCCTTACCGGATTTGGCATCAATCGGAATGGCTGTAATTTTGTTTTCCTTATAATAGTTAACCCACTTTGCTGTCTGTGCGGCGTCTGCAAGGTCACACTTATTGAGGAGAACAACCTTTGGTTTGTTGTTGATTATACTTTTAAGAACAGGGTTTCTTGAGCTGAGGGGAACTCTTGCATCGAGAATCTCGGCAACAATATCAACCTGCTTGAGACTTTTTTCTATCTGTCTCCTGGTTCTGGTCATATGACCGGGAAACCACTGTATGTTCTGAATTTCACTCATATTATATTTACCTGTAATTACGGAGCAAGTCCGAATCTGTTTAAAGGGAAAATTCTGCAAAGACTCTTACCCATTACCTTTTCGAGCGGAACCATGCCTACTTCTGCGAAACGGCTGTCGAGAGAGTTGCCTCTGTTGTCTCCGAGAACAAACACATGTCCTTTCGGAACTACTGTCGGGAATTCAATTCCGTCATAATAGGCCTGGAATGTAATACCGTTCTCAACATTGAATCGTGTATTATCAAGCTCCACATTATTTACAAAAACCTTGCCTGTGGAATTATCGATATTTACTGTCTGTCCTTCTGTCGCAATTACTCTTTTGATAATCGGATTATCCAAAGCATCAACTACAATTACAACATCACCCTGATTAATATTGGTGGTGATGGAAGAAACTATAAGTCTGTCACCATTATGGTAATTATCAAACATGGAGTTTCCGCTTACCGTAATAACTCTGAAAATAAATGTAAAGAGTATAACTATAAACATAATTGCAACGGCAAGCTCTTCGAACCATTCGAAAAGTCCTGCGCAGAAATTTCTCATTTTATCTGTTTTGTCTTTCATAGCTTTTCTGTATAGCAAAAAAGGGACAAAAGAATTGTCCCTTTACATGCAAAGAATTCAAATTACTTAATCTGCTCTTTAACCTTAGCTGCCTTACCAACTCTGTTACGGAGATAGTAGAGCTTAGCTCTGCGAACCTTACCTCTACGGATAACGGTTACTTCCTTAACGTTTGGTGAGTGGATTGGGAAAACTCTCTCAACGCCTACACCATAGGAAACACGGCGAACTGTGAAAGTCTCAGCAACACCGGAACCCTTACGAGCGATAACTGTACCCTCGAAGTTCTGGATTCTTTCCTTGTCACCTTCGCGAATGTTAACACCGATTCTGATTGTGTCACCGATGTTGAACTGTGGAATCTCTGTCTTTACGGATTCCTGAGCAATGAGTCTTAATGCGTCCATTTGATATTCCTCCAAAATTTCTTGACATTCGTGCAGTTGCAGAGGACTGTCAGTTTCATTATTTCAGCTTTGCTGAACATGAATCCCATCAGCAGTATTTGAGGAGCTGACGGTTTCAAATGCTCAAGTATAATAGCACAAGTTGACGAAAATTGCAAGAGAAATTTATACAAATTCTCTCATGTTTTTATCGAAGCAGTTAAGGCGGATTACATTAGGGAATAATTCAATATTTTTATTTTTCATGTAGAGATCCATAAACAGTCTTGGGTTGATACCACCGTTATTGCTGCTCTTCAGGATCATATTCATTTTGAGGAGCTTTGAATCGGATGAGTCAAACTTCATACCCTCAAAATCAGGTTTTATATCTATAGTCTTGAATCCCTTCTTTGTCTTTTTCTCTGTAAGAAGCTCAGGCTGTGAAAGAAAATCTTCCAGTTCTTTTCTGAGGGCACTGCTGTCCTCTGTTTCGAGTTCTACCTGATATTCTGCGAATTCAACTTCGCTTGGCTTCATAACAAGTTCGGATATATCAAAAACCTGAACATCATCCGGAAGACCGCTGTTTAAACCGGAGATGATTTTCTCGAACGGATAATCATCATCGAGAAGCTTTACATCCATTGACTCCCTCATACCTGTGTAACCGAGAGAGAGCGGCATGGTTATTGTAAGAAACACATGTGGGTTGAATCCTTCTGTGTACCAGAACGGAAGATGTGCCTTGCGTATGGCTCTTGCCATACATCTGGATAAATCAAGATGAGAGATATATCTGGCAGTATTGGTCTTTTTAAACCATATTCTTATGTTTTTCAACGCATATACCTCCCTTGAAGCAGTTTGCACCGCAGTTTGAGCATTTCTCCATGCAGTTCTCTGTTGTACATGAAGCATAAGCCTTCTTACACTCTTCAATTAAGAACTTCTTTGAAATCTTGTAATCGAGATGATCCCAAGGAAGAATTTCCTCGAAGGAACGGTTACGATTTGCATAGAATGCAGGGTCGATACCGAGATCCTCAAATATTTTCATCCAGCCCTCGAAGGAGAAGCAGTCGGACCAGCCGTCAAAGCGGAAACCTCTGTTTGCAGCTTCAAGAAGTACTTTATTGAGCTTTCTGTCACCTCTTGCAAATACAGCCTCGAGGAAGCTTGTCTCTGCTCCGTGATAGTTAACATCAAGTTTACGTGATGTATTGCTCTCTTTTAAGTGCTTCTGCTTTTCTTCGAACATCTCAATCGTATCCTGACCGAACCACTGGAAAGGTGTGAACGGCTTTGGAACAAACGCCGCCGCACTTACTGTAACGGAAACACCCTTGCCGCCTCTTGGACGGTCCGGATTTCTGTAGAATGCATCAACAACAGTCTGGCCAAGCTTTGTGATAGCTTCAACATCTTCCATAGTCTCTGTAGGAAGACCGATCATAAAGTAAAGCTTAATCTTACTCCATCCATTGGAGAAAGCAATGTTTACTGTTCTGAGGAGCTGTTCCTCGGTTACGTTTTTATTGATAACATCTCTCATTCTCTGAGAACCTGCCTCAGGTGCGAATGTGAGACCGCTTTTACGAACCGAGCTGATTCTGTCTGTAAGTTCTTTGGAGAAGTTATCTACTCGAAGTGACGGCAGAGATGCGCTCACCTTCTCATCTTCACTCCAGGTATGAAGTGTATCGAGAATATCAAAAAGCTGTCTGTGGTCACTTGTGGAAAGTGATGCAAGTGAGACTTCGTCATAACCTGTTGTTTCGCAAAGGGTTCTGCACTGGTTATTAATGGTATCTACACTCTTCTCTCTGAAAGGACGGTAGATAAATCCCGCCTGACAGAAACGACAACCTCTTATACAGCCTCTTAAAACCTCAACAACGGCTCTGTCATGAACAATATCAAGGAAAGGAACCACAAACTTATCAGGATAATATGTGTTATTGAGATCCATGCAGTTACGCTTTTCTATTGTCTCAGGTGCACCCTCAAGAGCGGTTCTTGACTTGATTGTACCATCCTCATTGTATTCAAACGAGTAAAGTGCAGGAACATAAACACCAGGAATGTGAGAAGCCTTTATGAGGAATTCCTTCTTGGAAAGACCCTGCTTTTTGCACTCTCTGTAAAGGTCAATAACTTCAAGGTCGACATCTTCGCCGTCACCGAGGAAGAAAATATCAAAGAAATCTGCAATTGGCTCAGGGTTACATGCGCATGGACCGCCGCCAACTACTATGTTGTTAAGTTCTGTTCTCTCTGAAGCGAGAAGTGGAACTCCTGCCAGCTTGAGCATGTTGAGAACATTGGTGTAGCTCATCTCATACTGGAGAGTGAAACCAATAAAGTCAAAATCCTTTACAGGGTCACCGCTCTCAAGAGCATAGAGAGGAATGTTGTTCTCTATCATCTGCTCCTCCATGTCTATCCATGGAGCAAATACTCTCTCGCACCAGATATAATCTTTCTCATTAAAGAGACTGTATAAAATTTTGATACCAAGATGAGACATTCCTATCTCATAGGTATCCGGGAAGCAGAATGCAAATCTGACATCTACTTCATCTTTGTTTTTTATTACGCTGTTAAGCTCACCGCCGACATATCTGCCCGGCTTCTGAACTTTCAGCAATACTTTTTCAACTTCTTTACTGAACATAAAGCACCTTTATTTTATAACTATTACTAATGCACATCCGAAATGGACGAGTATTTCCGCGTTATCGGAGATGATTTCATTACTTACTCCCATTAACTCATCACCTACAACAAGGTCCTGCCTGTTGAGAGGATATTTCAGACCCCTGTATGTAAGATTACATGTGTTTGTTCCGAAAGGAAAAACAGATACGGTTTTACCCCTCATGCCGGTAATGGTAAGCTTTTTTCCACATAACAGAAAGGTTTCAGAACTGTCATCAACCATTACTGAAAAACCACCATGGTTAGCAATGTAGACCATCACATTATAATTTGCAAAAGTATGGTCATTTCTTTCACCGCCAACCCCTCCGATTATAACAAACTGTCTGCAGCCGAGTTCAAGACCGAGCATTGCGGCATACATTGTATCGGTTACATCTTTTTCGACAGGAAGAACATGAACATTTCCCCCTTTGACTTTTGGCCTTTTCTTTGCGGAATCGAAATCTCCGACTATATAATCAGGTTTAATGTTATATTTCTGAGCTGTTTCATATCCGGCATCTGCACAGATAACGACAAAGTCTTTAGGATTATACTCCTTAAAAACCTCTCCGCTTAATAGCGGAACAGCGGCAATTATCATACATTTTTTTGAATCTGCCATTGTTTAATGTCTTTTACCTCATTATACATAGTGCAATAATTATCAAAACGGGATCTGTGGATTTTTCCATCTTCAACCGCCTGAAGTATTGCACAACCTTTTTCACATGTATGGGAGCATGATGAAAACTTGCACTCACCTATGTAATCAGAAAATTCTCTGAATCCCTGATACAGAAGTGTCTTATCTGTCATGTCATATCTCTCAATATCAAAAGTCGAGAATCCCGGAGTATCTGCTACATAGGAGTTTTCCATGACCTCGAAAAGTTCTACATGTCTTGTTGTATGTTTTCCTCTTCCAAGTTTTTTACTGGTCTCTCCTGTCTCAAGTCCAAGCTCTTTGTTTATGGCATTGAGAAGTGTGGATTTTCCTACACCGGAGTTTCCGGTAAATGCAGAAACACAATCTTTAAGCTCTGCTCTTACTTCATCTATTCCTATATGAAGATCAGCAGAACAGGTAATTACCTTAATACCAACGGAATCATAAATTTCTCTTATTTCATCATCACTGCCGAGATCGGATTTTGTAATAACAACTATCGGTTCTATATTATTCAGCTCTGCAGCGGAAATGGTTTTATCTACAACAAGTAGATTAGGGCTGGGATCGGAAACCGATGTAACAATGAACAATTTGTCAATATTTGCAACCGGTGGACGCACAAGTGAATTTCTGCGCTCGTGGATTTCATCGATAGATCCGACTTCATCCTCAATATGCGATATTGTTACTTTATCACCAACCAGGGGTGTAATCCGTTTTTTTCTGAATACACCCCTTGGCTTACAGGCATAAACATTGTTATCTTCTGCACGGACATTATAAAAACCACCGAGACTTCTGACAATGATTCCTTCCAAAACATTACTCATAGTAATCTCCGTCGTAAGTATAATCATCGTATGTATAGTCTACATCGTTGTACTCATCATCGTACCCGTCATTGTATTCATCATCCGGGAATATTATATCATCACCATAATAACCGTCATCATAACCGCCGTCATCAGTATAATCATAACCACTGTCAGGATTTTCGGGAGCTTTGTAATCATACTGAGAGAAATCTGTTATAGTTCCACTGTCAAAGTCCACGGTACAGCTTATATAATTATTATCATCCAATGTTACCACAACACTCTGTGTTCCGGATGCTCCGTTGAATGAAAGGCCGTAGATGTTTCCATAGGAAGGATTAACTGTATCTTCTTTGTACAGAACTCCGTCAACATAAACTTTTATGTTGATATCCTGATAGACATCAGATGGAAGTTCTACTGATAGAGGAACATTTTTAGTGCCTTTGGCAATTACCAGATTAACAGATGAACCCTCGGAAACAGTTGTTCCGACTTCAGGGCTGCAGGAAAGAACTGTGTCGGCTTCGGCATCACTGCTTTCATCATATGTAACAGATCCAACTATGAGGTTTGACTCTTCAAGAAGAATCTGAGCATAATAGTATGTTGAGTTAACTATATCAGGAACAGTAGTCGGATTTTCTGAAGGACCTTTACTTACATAAAGAATAACCGTATCACCGGCATATACGGTTTCGCCTGCAGCAGGTTCTGTTCTGATAACCTTATCGGCAGAAACATTATCATCATTTATGCTCTGAACATTAACATTCATACCATTGGATACGAGGGTATTATATGCATCTGTCTGAGTAGAATTTGTGAAATCAGGCATTAAAAGCGGTGTTTTTGAATCACCGGCAAGCCTGTTAACTGTCAGAGTGACTTCTTTTCCCTTTTTTACGTCTTTTCCACCGGCAGGGTTCTGTCTGATTACTTCACCCTCTTCTTTTGTATTGTCATATGTGCTTTCCACATTGAATACAAGATCGGCGTAAGCAGCATTACCGTAAATTTCTGTATCATAATTCATACCGATAAAGCTCTGAAGATATACAAGGTCAGATGTTTTTTCTCTGTTCTTCAAAATATTCATTACGGAATATCCCGCAAAAATAAGAACAGAAAGAAGTAAGGCTGTAATGAAACCGGTGAGAATCATTGATCCTTTTGCGTGTTTTTTTGATTTTTCCAGCTCAACCTCATACTCGTAATCATCTTCATATACAGGAGCTGTTTTTACGGCACTTCGTTTTGTAGGTTTTATATCATTATAAAGATTTACGGCACGTGTGGCGCTTAAATCTTCATGGAATGAATATCCAAAACTGATATTTGGATTCTTTCTGAATCTTTCGATATCATTAAGCATTTCATTTGCAGACTTGAATCTGAGGGCAGGGTTTTTCTCCATTGCCTTCATAGTAATTTCTTCAAGTCCACGGGGAATCTGAGGATTTATTTCTCTTGGTTTAATTGGTTCCACCTGAAGCTGCATGATTGCAACAGAAACAGCATTATCTGCTTCAAACGGAAGCTGACCTGTGAGCATTTCATACATAATAACACCAACGGAATAAATATCCGCTTTGTCACTGGTGTACTCACCTTTGGCCTGTTCCGGAGCTATATAGTGAACAGAACCGAGAGCTTTGTCTGATAAAGTCTGAGTTTCGCTCTGAGAAAATCTTGCTATACCAAAGTCCGTAACTTTAATGGTTCCGTCCTGAAGAAGCATAATATTCTGTGGTTTTATATCTCTGTGAACAATTCCTTTGCTGTGAGCATGCTGTAATGCCAGCAGAACCTGAGAAGTAAAGTAAACAGCTTCTTTCCATGGAAGGGCACCGTTATGAGAGATATAATCTTTCAGGGTTATGCCGTCTATATACTCCATTACAATATACTGTATTCTGTCACCGAAGCTGACATCATAAACCTTTACAATATTGGGATGGTTGAGTACAGCAATCGCTTTGGATTCATTTCGGAATCTTTTCAGGAATTCGTTGTTATCAGAAAACTCTTCCTTTAATATTTTGATTGCTACCCAGATTTTTTCCTGATTATCAAAAGCGCGGTAAACATAGGCCATTCCACCAACACCAAGAAGCTGGTGAATTTCGTATCTACCGTCAAGACGCTAGCCTAAATAGTTTTCCATATTCTATCCATTGTTGTAACTGTAATATTATCTACACCGCCGCATCTCAGAGCATATTTCAACAGCTCATCTGTCAGTTTTTCTGAGGGATTTGCTTTGATATATTCGAGAAGAACTTCTTCTGTAAGATAATCACCGAGACCGTCTGTACATATTACAATGATATCGCCATCTTTGAAATCTATACTGTTGCATTCCGGAACCACAGTTTCATGAACTCCGAGAGACTTGGTTATTATGTTCTTTTGCGGATGAACTCTTGCCTGAGCTGCTGTTATCTGACCGGAATTCACCATATTCTGAACAAGAGAGTGATCGATTGTTACCTGCTTTACAGCCCCGTCCGAGTACAGATAAGCTCTGCTGTCACCTATATGGGCCAGAAGACAGGTATTTCCTTTTGCAACAGCAAGAACGGCTGTTGTACCCATTCCTTTGAATTCATTTGATTCGGAAGCTTTTGTAAAAACGGATATATTGGCTTTTTCAAAGGCTTCTTTTATTATTTCAAAGGATTTGTTATCGTCTAAACCAAAACTTAAATTTTCATCAAGATACTCACCGATAACTTTAACTGCTATGCTGCTTGCAACATCTCCTCCGTTTACTCCGCCCATGCCGTCGCATACGAGAGACCAGACAAAGTTGTCGCTTAATTCATTATTACGATAAGAATCCTGATTTGTGTGTCGTTTGAGACCAATGTCAGTCATTCCAAAACTTTTCATATTTAGCCTTTCGCTTTGAAAATTTACTGATTTACTACTTTGCCTCTGAGCTGACCGCAAGAAGCTTCCATATCAGAACCCAAGGTTCTTCTGACAGTTGCGGTAATACCGTGCTTCTGAAGTATGGCAGTAAAGCGTTTAAGTCTGTCAGTGCCGCTTTTTTTGTAACCTGTTCCAGTAACATCGTTTACCGGAATAAGATTTACATGGGCAATTATACCCTTTAGCTTTGATGCAAGTTCTTCTGCACAGCTGTCCATATCATTCTTTCCGCTTATCATAGCATATTCAAATG
>JAUNDK010000114.1 GCA_030526115.1 Clostridia bacterium | reverse complement strand
CAGATGAGAGAAATGACATCAACGGTTTACCTATGAATCCTGCCGCAAGAAACTACCCACAGGAGTTCATTCAGACAGGTGTTTCCGCCATTGACGGACTTAACACTCTCGTTCGTGGACAGAAGCTCCCTATATTCTCTGCTTCCGGTCTTCCACACTCACAGCTTGCCGCACAGATTGCAAGACAGGCTAAAGTTCGCGGAACAAACGAACCCTTCGTTGTTGTATTCGCCGCCATGGGTATCACTTTCGAGGAATCCAACTACTTTGTTCAGTCCTTCACCGAGACAGGTGCCATTGACAGAACAGTTATGTTTGTAAACCTCGCCAATGACCCTGCTGTTGAGCGTATCGCAACACCTAAGATGGCTCTTACAGCCGCTGAGTACCTCGCATTCAAGAAGAACTACCATGTACTTGTTATCATGACCGATATCACAAACTACGCAGATGCTCTTCGTGAGGTTTCCGCCGCACGTAAAGAGGTTCCGGGCCGTCGTGGATATCCGGGTTACATGTACACTGACCTTGCTACACTTTATGAGAGAGCAGGACGCCAGAAGGGAAAGAACGGTTCCATTACACTTATCCCTATCCTCTCCATGCCTGAGGATGACAAGACCCATCCTATTCCTGACCTTACAGGTTACATTACAGAGGGTCAGATTATCCTTTCCCGTGAGCTTTACAGAAAGAATATCACACCACCTATTGATGTTCTTCCTTCCCTCTCTCGACTTAAGGATAAGGGTATCGGCGAAGGAAAGACAAGAGCTGACCACGCCGCCACAATGAACCAGCTTTTCGCAGCTTATGCCCGTGGTAAAGAGGCAAAGGAACTCATGGTTGTTCTCGGTGAGGCAGCTCTCACAGAGATTGACCTTCAGTATGCAAAGTTCGCTGATGCCTTTGAGAAGGAATATGTTTCCCAGGGCTACAACACAAACAGAGACATCGAAGATACTCTCTCCATAGGCTGGAAGCTTCTCTCCATGCTCCCACGCTCTGAGCTTAAGAGAATCAAGGACGACTTCCTCGACCAGTATTACGGAAAGGTGTGATGACTCATGGCCGGCACCACCGTTAATCCTACCAGAATGGAGCTGACCCGTCAGAAGAAAAAGCTTCAGACGGCTGTAAGAGGTCACAAGCTGTTAAAAGACAAGCGTGACGAACTTATGCGACAGTTCCTTGATAAGGTACGAGAGAACAAAGCACTTCGTGAAAAGGTTGAGCAGGGTATTCTTCAGGCTAACAAGAGATTCCTTCTCGCCCGTGCCGGAATGGACGAT
This sequence comes from Clostridia bacterium, assembly GCA_030526115.1. GTDB lineage: Bacteria > Bacillota > Clostridia > Oscillospirales > Acutalibacteraceae > SIG603. The sequence goes on along the minus strand of JAUNDK010000114.1, from coordinate 1,751 downwards.
GAGTACCTCAACACAGCTTTACTTGCACCAAAGCAGGAGCTCTCCCTTGAGAGCAGTACCGCCAATGTAATGAGCGTTGAGATTCCTCAGTTCAAGTTCAAGACACGAACACCTGATCCAAATGACATTTATTCCTACGGTTTCGCCTACACCACCGGAGACCTCGACGACGCCATAAAGTCACTTTCAATTGTTTTTGAGGACATGCTGAAGCTCGCAGAGATTGAAAAGTCCTGTCAGCTCATGGCCGCAGAAATTGAAAAGACAAGACGCCGTGTTAATGCTCTGGAGCATGTTATGATTCCTGAGGCTCAGAAGAACATCAAGTACATCACCATGAAGCTTGATGAAAACGAGCGTTCTACTCAGATTCGACTCATGAAGGTTAAGGATATGATGCTGAAGGAAGCAGGATATCACGATTAAAGTTATCGGCTCTCTGCCCCACAACGCAGAGAGCCGTTTGTATTAAGGAGTTTACTATGCAGAGAATAAATGATTTCTTAAAGAACGCAGGGGTTTATTACCTCGCAACAGTTGAAGGAGACCAGCCGAGAGTAAGACCTTTTGGAACAATCAATATTTTTGAAGGAAAGCTTTACATTCAGACAGGCAAAATCAAGCCATGTGCCCACCAGATGAAAGAGAATCCGAAGATTGAAATCTGCGCTTTCACTAAGGGTGAGTGGATAAGAATTGCCGCCGAAGCTATACTCGATGAGAGAATTGAAGCTCAGGAGAGCATGCTTGCTGCCTACCCCAACCTTGCTGACAGATATCAGCCGGGTGACGGAAACAACGAGGTATATTACCTCAGAAATGTTAAGGCAAAGATTGAAGGCTTTGGCAAAGACCCTGTTATAATTGAATGCTGATAAAAATTTGGGGAGTACGGAATTAACCGTACTCCCTTTTTGAATTGGAATTTATTAAGTTTATTACTCCGAATGCTTGTTTGCAGCATATTTACTATTTCAGGCACGACAAAACATTTTACTGATTAATTCGTCTTCCACCAAAACAATGAATCGTTCGCGTGCCGGCTTTTACTCTTCCATGATGAGCTGTTCCTTTTGGAACAAATACTTCATCTCCGGCATGTAATACATGTTCAACCCCATCAAATATTTCTATATATTCACCTTCAACACAGATGGTATACTCATCAAATTCATGTATTTGTTCTTTTGATTCCCTATCTGAATAGTAAGTCCAGAATGCCATTTGACTACCATCTTTTCCCTCAAAATAATAGCCGTCTATGTCTATAGTATTCTGTTGATCGGCATTAATGTGATTCGGTTTTCTTTTCATAAACTCCGGAAAATCATGCATAAAAACTACCTCCCATCCATTATATTTATTTTTCTTTATATTTCTGATTATCAAAAAACACTCACTTGATTATGTTACTCAATTACACAAACTCCGCTTTGCCTATTTCGTAAAATTGGGATTTATCTTTTAAAATTTTGATTTGTCATAATTGTAAGGAATACTTGTACCGACAACCACATCTTCTATTTTGTCAATTATTTACCAATCATCCATATTACTCTGTTTATCGAAATCCAATGGTTCTATTTCTTCAGCACCTTTAAATTCTACGAGACACAAACATTTTTTATGCCATCTTGCTTTTTGCTGATCTGTTAATAATAATTTAGGATTATTGTTTTCTATGGTATTGGTGATTTCCTCATCAGATAATTTCACAAAATTCTGCACATCGCTTACTATTGCTTTTGCAG
>JAUNDK010000041.1:5527-20806 GCA_030526115.1 Clostridia bacterium | reverse complement strand
TCCCGCTAAGTGCACAGGTCATACTGTGAATCAAGGTGGCACCGCGGATTTGGATTATTCGCCCTTGACAGAAGTTATAATTCTGTCAGGGGCTTTTTGTTTGCCTGTATATCCGAAATATTTTACCGGAGGTAATGCAATGAAATTCATACCAGATTTAACTGAGGTCAAAAGAATAGCCACAGAAGGAAAATACAACATTGTACCGATAAGCTGTGAGCTTCTCTCTGATTTTACCACACCTATCGAGACCATGAAGATACTTAAGAATGTATCCACCCACTGTTATCTGCTGGAATCTGCCCAGGCAAATGAAAAATGGGGTCGTTATACTTTCCTTGGTTTTGACCCAAAAACAGAAATCACATGCCGAGGCGGTGAAATGAAAATCGGTAATCTAACAGGAAAAACAGAAAATCCGTCAGAATATCTGCGAAATATTCTTGCCGATTATAAAAGCCCCCGTTTTGACTATCTGCCATCTTTCACAGGCGGCCTTGTGGGATATTTCTCCTATGATTACCTCGGTTACAGCGAACCTGCTGTAAGATGCGAAGTCGAGGACAACGAGGATTTCAAAGATGTAGACCTCATGCTTTTCGACAAGGTTATCGCTTTTGATAATCTCAGGCAGAAGATAATTCTTATTGTGAATATGTCCCTTAATGATGTGGAGATAGGATATAACAAAGCGGTTCTGGAATTAAAACAGCTTGCGCATCTTATCAGATACGGTGAAAAGAAGGAAGAAAACGGCGGAAAGCTTCTCGGTGATGTAACCCCACTTATGAACAAAGAGCAGTTCTGCGCCATGGTAGAGAAAGCAAAACACCATATTCGCGAGGGAGATATTTTCCAGATTGTTCTCTCTAACCGCCTGAGTGCACCTTTTGAGGGCAGTCTGCTGAATGCCTACCGTATGCTTCGCACCATCAATCCTTCCCCTTATATGTTCTATTTTTCAGGAACCGATGTGGAGGTTGCGGGAGCTTCTCCCGAAACCCTCGTAAAACTTGAAAACGGAGTTCTTCATACCTTCCCTCTTGCAGGAACAAGACCGAGGGGCAAAACCGAAGAAGAGGACAAATTACTTGAAAAAGAACTGCTTGCAGACAGCAAGGAAATCGCAGAGCACAACATGCTTGTGGATCTTGGCAGAAACGATCTTGGTAAAATCAGCCGCTTCGGAACAGTACAGGTGGAAAAACTGCACTCCATAGAAAGATTCTCCCATGTAATGCATATAGGTTCCACCGTAAGGGGTGAAATCAGAGAGGATAAAGATGCCCTCGATGCCATAGAGGCTGTACTCCCTGCCGGTACTCTCTCAGGTGCACCGAAAATAAAAGCCTGCCAGCTGATTGCAGAGTTTGAGAACAACAAAAGAGGGATTTACGGCGGTGCCATAGGATACATAGATTTTACGGGAAACATGGACACATGCATAGCCATAAGAATCGCTTATAAAAAGAACGGCAGGGTATTTGTGAGAAGCGGTGCGGGAATTGTAGCTGATTCCGTGCCCGAAAAAGAATTTGAGGAATGCATAAACAAGGCAAAGTCTTCTCTAAGAGCCCTTGAACTTGCCCAGGAGGATAAATTATGATTTTACTTATCGATAATTACGACAGCTTTTCATATAATCTTTATCAGCTTGTTGGTGAAATCAATCCTGATATTAAAGTTATTCGCAACGATGAAATGACAATAGGCGAAATAAAGGCACTGAATCCGGAGCGCATTATCCTCTCACCCGGTCCCGGCAGACCCGAGGATGCAGGTGTTATCATCGATGTGGTAAAAGAGATTCACGATATACCGATTCTCGGTGTGTGCCTTGGACATCAGGCTATATGTTCTGCTTTCGGAGCAACTGTTACCTACGCAAAGGAGCTCATGCACGGCAAACAGTCAGATGTAAAATTTGACTTATCCTGTCCTCTTTTCAGAAATTGTCCGGAGGAGGCACCTGTGGCAAGATATCATTCCCTTGCCGCCGACCCAAACACCATGCCTGAAGAGCTTAAAATAACCGCTCTTACTGCCGATGGTGAAATTATGGCGGTTATGCACAGAGAACACCCGATTTACGGAGTTCAGTTCCACCCGGAATCCATAATGACACCTGACGGAAGACAGATGCTTGTAAATTTCATAAACTCAGACTGAACGCAAAGCGACCACCGATTTTCACTTCGGTGGTCATTTGTTTTAGAATATCTTTACTTCATAACCGGCAAATGTACCGTCACATACTTTTTCGGTAATCATGTCGGTTTTACCGTTAAATTCAGGCAGAGTGATTTTTCCATCTTTGCAGTGGAATACGACAGTTCTTTTTCCTGCGTGACGGATTATGATGCCGTTCTCCTCATCGGTGATTTCTTTTGCATCTCTTGAGAGAAGTTCGGGGTATTCTTTTCTTAGTTTAAGAAGAGACTGATACCACCTGAACATATCTCTGTCCTGATATTCCTCTTTCCAGAGCATGCCACGGCGGCAGTCCGGGTCGGCGGCACCCTGCATGGCGAACTCATCGCCATAGTAAATCATGGGCATTCCGGGCTGAAGAAGCTGGATTGCACTTACCATTTTCATCTTTCTTTTATCCCCTGCGCACTGATTGAGAAGTCTCGGTGTGTCGTGGCTGTCTATCAGGTTCCACAGAAGCGGAAGAACCTTTGGATGAAGATTACCCTTGAGGAAGCTCATGTCCTCGCTAAATCCTGTTACGGAGTTTTTCTTTGAAAGCCTCAGGACAGCATCATAGAACGGATAATTCATGACGGTATCCCATTCATCGCCCTGAAGAAAGTCCTCTGCAATATGCCATATTTCACCAATGATGAGAGCCTCAGGGAACTCTGCCTTTATTCTTTTCCTGAACTGTTTCCATAACGAATGGGCTATTTCATCGGCTACATCAAGACGCCAGCCGTCTATGTGGCATTCCCTGAGCCAGTACAGGGCGACATCTGTAAAATACTCTGCAACTGTAGGATTTTTAAGATTCAGCTTTGGCATATGATGGGTGTAACCAAAGGTTTTATAACCCGGTGTGCCTTCATAATTATCCTTAATCGGTAATTCGTCTATGAAATACCAGTCGAGGTATTCGGAATTTTCTCCCTTTTCTCTTACATCCTTAAAAGCAAAGAAATCTCTGCCGGAATGATTGAACACCGCATCCAGTATAACTTTAAGGCCGAGAGAATGAGCTTTGTCTACAAGCCCGATGATATCCTCTTTTGTTCCAAAGGAAGGGTCAATGCTGTAATAATCTATGGTATCATATTTATGGCTGGAATTCGACCTGAAAATCGGAGTCATATACACAATATCAGCACCGAGATCACGGATATGTTCGAGGTGCTCCGTTATGCCCTTAATGTCACCACCGAGGTCATCAAAAGAACCTACGGGAGATTTATACCACAGTTCATCGGGGACATTTTTCGACGTGGCAAATCTTGACGGAAATATCTGATATATTACTTTGTTCTCTGCCCAGGCCGGTGTGATAAATACCGCTTCTTCCCTCATATTCTGAGGGCAGTCGAACATTTCATCGGTGAGTGTGGGTGCGGTATCAAGAAAACGACGGTTGGCAAAATATGCAACATTACCCTCTTTGTCGATAATCTCGAACCAGTATCTCAGGCAGATTACATCAAAGCTTAGCTCCGCCTCCCAGTAGTCGAGAGTATGGTCAGAGCAAAGCAGAGTCATTTCTTTTTCTTCCCTTGTGTCTTTATAACTTAAAGGAAGATATTTATCCTGACTGTGGAGAACAACCTTCGCAATGTCTCCCTTCGCTGTACGAAGTCTGAACAGAAAACGATTTTTCTCAAGGCAGAAACAGTCCTGCGCTGTGGCTATGTGGGAGATTGATGATAAAATCATAAGAATTAAGCCCCCTTATCAGTTTATAACAAGCGTAAAAACCATAAGTACAATTCCGATTACAGCCATGACAAAGCTCTTCATAATCTTTTCTTCGCTTGCCTTGATGCTTAATACAGATCCGAGAACAGCCAGAGCCAGCGGAACACCTATGGCAACAGGCTTAGCCGTTGTGTTTGCCATCTGACCCTGAGCACTGAGCTGAACCATAACATCAGCAGGAAGAACAAACCATGACACCAGGGCTAAAACAACAGCAATTCCAAGCACAGCAATACTTACGGGGATATTTCTTTTCATAACTTCACCTCAGAAAATTTTCTATTGATTTATATACAGACATACGGCAATCATCATGCAGTACATCGTGAGTATAATTTTCTATTTTAATTATTTTCGTATCAGGATTATGCTTTTTATAACACTCAAATACTCCTGTTACACTTTTTCCGAAATCTCCGACAGGGTCTTTATCTCCGTAAATAAACAGAGTCGGAATGATATTCCCCGGATTTCTAAGTTTCCGGCCTGTGTGAATCATTCCCTTCAGGAACTCACAGAAAAACTGCGGAGAAAATTCTCTTTTCACAAGCTCATCACGAAGATATTCATCTCTCATGTCAGGATTTGTGAGGAGCCAGTAGCACTCACCGTTTTCTTTGAACTTCGAATTATAATTATCGAAAGCCATTGAATTAATCTCGGAACAGGCCTTTTCCATCGCATTCTTATATTTCCTGCCAAGATATAATCCAAGCATTTTCAGTACGGCCGCAGGTTTATTTCCCGTACCGACAAGAATCTGTGCTTTGTACGCTTTAAGCGAGTCAAGGGATCTTGCAAGGAACGATCCGAGAGAAAATCCCAGCAGATATATCGGTGTTCCCGGGTATTCTTTTTCTATAAGTTCACGAACTGTGTTTATATCATTAACCGCATCATACCATGAGCTCATGTATAATGCTTCTGTTTTGCTGTGTACGCTCTTACCATGGCTTACTATATCATTTCCGATTACGGCAAAACCTTTTGACGTGAAGTACCCGGCAAAGTCTATATACCGTCCCATGTGCTCTGTCATACCGTGCACCACCTGAATAACACCTTTTATTTCAGTCTCTTCAGGCTCGTAAATAATAACATTCAGAACCGAATCTTTATCATTTGAGTGTATATTTACATTTCTTGTTCTCATAGGTTTGTATCTCCTGCTTTTTCATCGAGGCATAACTATTTCCTGTTATAAAACCACATATTGATTTTCATATAATATTATAATCATTTATGCTGTATTTATCAAGAAATAGTAAACCGAGTCCAAGCCCTGAATGTATTGCGAGCTCCTCCTGAGTGAGTCCTTCCTTACTTGATAAACAAATTATTTGTTGACATTAATCGGATAAGGAATAAATTATAAACAAAACGGCTGCCGCACCGGTGTTTTACCGAGAATGCGACAGCCCTTTTTAGAGAACAGATTATGATTATAAGATTGAAAGTAAGTAGTCCTCAGCTTCCTGGAATTCGTCATAAAGGTTTACGAGAAAACCATGACGACTGTTTTCAAAAACACGAAGCGTAGTTTCTATTCCGTTTGCGCGTAAAAGCTCACAATATTCTATTCCTTCCGGACAGAGTTCATCTAAGCCTGCCAGAATAAAATCAGATTTGGGAATTTCACGAAGATCATCCGCTGTGGCATAAACAAGAGACACATCCGGTTTTTTACGATCTTCAAATACAGGATTGTAGAAAAAGCCGTAATGTTCTGTGGAGAGAGCTCTCTGATTAAGCTCCTCCCCATGATATTTATCGGTATAATTATCAGTCGGGAGATAACACAGAATCTGTCTTTGAATATTCAGGCTTTTGGAATACTGCTTACGCTGCATAACCGCAGCAAGAAGATTTCCACCGGCACTTTGTCCGCAAAGAGTAATGTTATTGACATCTCCACCCAATGTTGGAAGCCAATCGGGAAGAATATTCAGAACTGCTTCAATTTCCTCAATTGCTGCCGGGTATGGATATTCCGGTGCAAGAACATAGTCAATGTCAATAATCAGATATCCGGATCTGTTGGCAATTCTGCGACAGAAATATGTGTCACGTTCTGTATGAGGCAGTGACCATCCGCCACCGTGTATATTGATAAGAACAGGAGATAGCGAATTACCGGTACATTTCTTTACAACATAGACATGACTTTTTATGCCATACTTTGTTGCCCATGGGGTTTCAAGGAAGTATTCCTCAACCGTTGTGTCGTTATCCAGTTTACGGAATTCAAGTTGTACCTCAGGAGGAATTCGATTTTCAGATTCTATGCGCATCTGAACAATTTTATCAAGAAAGTACTCTTTTGGCTGTTCGACGCAAAAGTCAATAAACTCTTTTCGTATCATAACAGATTACCAATCCTTTACACTTCCGTCAAAGTAACGTTTGGCAGAATTGCTGCCGCGCTCATTTGCCGGATACAGCTCAGCTGCATTTTCTGCAAGCTCTACACCGATACCCGGAGCCTCCGGAATAATCATATAGCCATCCTCGAAGCGAAGAGGTTCTTTTACCATGGCATCTTCTGCTCCGTTCAGGCAGAAAGTAGGAAGTTCCTGGATTCCAAGATTTGGAATGCTTGCACAGATCTGAAGACAGGCAGCAGTGGAAACAGGTCCCAGAGGATTGTGTGGGATTACAAGAACATCATTGGCTTCTGCAACAGCACAGATTTTCTTTGTGGTAGTGATACCACCGACAGCGCATACATCAGGTCTTACATACTGGGCTGCATGACGATGCATCAGCATCTCGTACTCCCTGAGGTTGCAGAAACGTTCACCGGTTGCAATCGGAACAGGAATCTTTGATGCAATTTCTGCCATGCTGTCAATATTGTCAGGTGTCATAGGATCTTCCAATACCATCGGGCGATATTTGGCAACCTCATTACCGAATGCGATTGCTTCCGGTTTGGTCATACCTCTATGGGCCTCCAGAATAAAGTCGAAGTCAGGACCTACAGCCTCACGAATGATTCGAACCTTTTCCACCTCATCGTGGATTCGTCCGCTATAGTATTCATCAAAACCGTTGCGCTCACTTGTGATTGGACCGTTTACGAAAATCTTTGCCGCAGTAAAGCCCATATCCTGTAATTCTTTGTAACCCTTCGCTAAAACCTCAGGATCGGTTTCCTTGCTCATAACACTGGCATATACACGGATTTTCTCTCTGGTTTTTCCGCCTAAGAGTTCATAAACCGGTACTCCAAAGGCTTTTCCCTTGATATCCCAAAGGGCAATATCAATTGCAGAAATAGCGCTCATGATTACGCTTCCGCGGAAATATACGGAGCGGTAGAAATTCTGATTGATATCCTCGATACGGAAAGGATCCTTACCAATCAGGTATTTCGCAAACTTCTGAATAGCTGCAGCAGTAGCATCCAGATATCCCCAGTTGCCGGCTTCTCCAAGTCCGACGATTCCTTCGTCGGTATAGATTTTAACAAACAGATAATGCTTGGCATAAATCAGTTTTACATCAGTGATTTTCATAAGGCTTTATCCTCCTTTTGAAGAATGATATTAATCGGCTGCCCGGCTTAGAAGCATGGGAAAACAGTCATTGTAAAGAAGATATATACGAATGGAAGAATCAGGGTAATCGGTAAAGCAGACTTGATAATTGCTTTCAGATCATAACCACCGTCTGCCATTACCATAGGTATTGCAGGTGTTGCCATAGGTGTCATGAATGCTGTAAGAGATCCTGCGTTTACAAGAATAATCAGTCCGATTGGATTTGCACCCAGTGCGTTTGCAGTCAGCAGACAGATTGGAACGAATACGGCTGAAACACTTCTGTTGAGCATAAACTGAGTAAGAATAAACGGAATAATGAAGAACAGAGCTCCTAAGATGTAGTTATTGTGAGTACCGCCAACTACATTTGCCAGAGCACTTCCGATCATTTCACCTGCTCCGGTATTGGTAAGTGCGTTACCAAGGCCAAGGGCACCGACAAAGAGCATCAGCATATCCCAAGGAATGTCACGAAGGGCAGCCTTAGGATCAACTACTCCAAAGAGAACCATAAGTAAGCTGCCAACCAGAGCAATGGCCCAGTTTGGCTGACCAATCTGTTTTGAGAAGATAAGGCAGATAATGGTTGCAAAGAAGGTGACAATTCCCAGCTTATCAACCAGCGGGCTAAGTGTTGTTTCTGTGGACTGTCCCTTCTTTTCCAGAGCCTCGATTGGAACAACAGGTGCCTTTGGTGTGCTTTTTGGTCCAAAGAACAATGCCCATAAGATAACAACAGGAATGATAAGCCATGCACCCTTGGTGAAATCAGTAGGATTGAATACGATGTCAGTAAAGCCGTAAGTCTCAAGGAATCCGTTAAACTGTCCTGACATCTGAATAGCAGTGGAAAGCGGCAGAATACCGCAGGTTGCCACACAAACTACCATTGCGGGGAACAGATACTGGGTACGGCTCTTACCTGTCTGGTCTAAAAATGCACATAATAATGGGCTGACAATTGCATATACAACCATTGGGCTTGCAATAAAGTTTGTCAGAATACATGCCAGAACCAGATAGCCAAAGTAGGCTGTGGTAAAATTACCGCGAGTGATACGGGTGATTCCCTTTACCATGGTGTTTACCATAGATGTGCGACGGAAACCGGCAGCTACAACGAACATAGTAGCCATTAAGATAGTGTTTACATTGGAAAAACCTGATAATGCATCGGTATCAGTGATACATCCTGTAAGATACAGTGCAGCCATAGAAAGCAGTGCAGTCAGCCACATCGGGATTTTATTCAGGATATAGCATAATAAGGTTACAACGAAGATAACTAAGCAGATAATCATCTGTGTTGTCATAAGAACAACTCCTTTCCGAAATTGAGTGAAAGTTATTTGGCGTACCCGGGCTTACGCTCTTTTATAATTACACTATATAGAAAACAGATGATTTTGTCGTTGGAATTGTTTATGACTATTTTTACCACTCCAGCTGAAATTGTGCGAAAGGAAGTGGAAATCAGACACAGTTGCGGAAAAGCATATAAACATTTCACCTATGCCAAATTTTCAAAAAAGAAAATTCCCTGAAAAAAACCGCAAAAAGCTATAGTCTGCATAAAAAATATTTACCAAAAGTCAAAATAAGAGTAGATTTATCCAAAATTATAGCATATAATGGTAGAAAAGAGAACCTGAACATTTACCATGTGGTAAATGTTTGGATTTGGGAATTTGGTGGAAATATGACAAATTATCATTATGAAAAAAGCTGGCCGAAAGATGGTCTTTCTGTTAGCTGCTTTGTGCATGAGCTGATGAATTATCGCTATCATTGGCATTCGGATTCATATGAGCTGATACTTCTTCTCACGGGAGAGCTGGAATTTGTACGTGGGGATAAGATTTATTATCTGGATGCAGGAGATCTGGTTATTACCGGACCTCTGGTGGGGCATTCAAGTTTTGCATTGCAACCACATTCACAGGCATTGGTGGTACAGTTTTCCGCCAAATCATTTGCACAGTTTCTGAAAAAAGATACTCTTTTTGATTTCCCGGACTGTGTAAGCTGTAAAGAGAATCGTCAGGATAAAAAATATCGTCTGATTCGCCGTTATGCATCCCAGTTGTATCTGGCCGGAACCGGAAACTCACCCTATGGGGATCTGATGGTAAAGGGATGCCTGGAGATGCTGATAGCAACTCTCTGTGAATACTGTTCCCCCGTTCTCATCAGCCACCAGGAAGAGAACGAGAGCCAGCGAAAACTGACAGAATCGTTAGTTACGTATATAAACGAGCACTACAATGAGAAGGTGACATTACAGGATCTGGCAGATTACTGCCAGTACAACAGAACCTATATTTCCACACTGTTCAAGAATGTCATCGGGGTCAATTTTCACGAATACCTGACTAAAACACGGTTTGAGAAAGCTTTATTCCAGCTTACTGTTACAGACAAGACCCTTACAGCGATTGCTATTGATAACGGATTTACCGATTTAAAAACATTTAATCGTCTGTTTCAGGATATTCTGCATCGAAGTCCCGCAAAATATCGTGAACAGCTTCTGACACATGGATTCAGTGATAGAACCACACTGATTACTTACGGTAAGACCAGGCGATATTTATCGGCAGAAGATCCGGAACTCCGCAGAAAGCTGGAGGAATACATATGAAAACAAAATTCGGAAGGCGGATAAAACTGCTTTCCGAATTTAAATTTCGTAACCGTCAAATCTCCGGAACTTTGCTCTGAGATTAAAAACTATGGCTGCAAAATACCAAACATAGATCTGACTGTTGAGAACTCCATGCAGCAGTTCCTGCCCCGGCACGCTCCCAATGAATGCAAAAGCTGAAACAAACATTCCCTTCATTTCCTTGTTTGCGGACTTTTGTCAGATTGAAGTTCCGAACATGAATTTACTTATCAATCCGATTCATATATAAAAGAAAGACCTTGTCGAGATAAATTTTATGCGCCACGGTTGTGATTACATTTCTGACGAGAATAATATCGTCGTTGTTTTCATGTGGCTGTGTTTCCTTATCACACTCGATATCAAACAGCTTAGCGAGGGCAAGCTCCAGCTCTGCAACAAAAAACTCATAGGCTTTTCTGCAGTCATAGCTTTTGCGCTGAATTTCCAGCAATATCTGAATTTCCTCCAGTGAAATTACGGTTTTTGCTATGGCGATAAACAGCACATCCGCAATCTGCTCCCGATAATACTGCTTCTTAACGGGATTTGCAATAAGTCCCTTTTTTACATAGTTGCTTATCATGGATGCCGTGATATTGACACTTTCTATCGGCTCAAAAAATCCCGTTACATATTTTGTAACCTGCTCAAGGTAGAGTCCCACATCGGGAATCTCGTTATATGTGGGAAGTCTGAACATATTTATTTTCTGCTTCATTGCCTCTTTGTTTTCAGGTTTCATAATGCTTCTCCGTTTAAAGATTATTTTGTCTTTATGATAAATATATCAGAAACCCGAGGCAAAGTCCATATATCTTTTCATAAGTTTTCGAAAAACTCTTGACAAGTTTCAGAATAGTGTTATTATATCCTTATCATCGGTTTTTGAAAAACCTCTAAGGAGTTATGAAAGGATAAAATTTATGGGACATCATTACTATCAATCGACAAGGGACAATACAGCTGCATTTTCCTGTTTTCAGGTTAAGGATCCATGGAGTGCCCTGACTCACTTCATCGGCTTTTTATTCGCTGTATTCTTCAGCTCACCCTTACTTATTCACGCCACACAGATGGGCGCATCTTTTAAGGCCCTGACAAGTCTTTCCATATTTATGATAAGCATGGCTTTACTGTACGGCGCCAGCACCGCATACCACACTTTTCTTGTGGATGAAAAGAAAAGTCTTATTCTGAAAAAGCTGGATCACACCATGATTTTCGTTTTAATCGCAGGCACTTACACACCGCTTTGCACCTGTGTATTACCTGAAAAATCCGGTACAGTTCTGTTAATTGTTGTCTGGGCTATTGCCTTGCTCGGCATAGGTTTCAAGCTGTTTTTTGTAAACTGTCCGAAATGGGTGTCATCGGTACTTTACATCGGCATGGGCTGGTCATGCCTGGCAGTTTTTCCGCAGTTATTCCGACTGATGAACCGTCCGTCGTTCTGTTATCTTCTTATCGGTGGCATAATCTATACAGTCGGAGGTCTGCTGTATGCCCTTAAGCTTAAAAAGCTTAACGAGCTTTCTCCCTCATTCGGATCTCATGAAATTTTCCATGTATGCGTAATGCTGGGTTCGTTTTTCCATTACCTTACCATGTACAACTGTATAAAATAAGTTAAAGGAGCTTTGTTTCACTACAGAACAGAGCTCCTTTTTTATGTTATATACAGGTTTTTAACTGAGGCTTCTCATCCATGTTTTCTTTCTGAACATTACAAGGGTGATGACAAGTCTTACGACCTCTTCAAATGATAAGATTGCATACACGGGAACGATAGTAAGCTTAAGTGCGTAGGCGGCAAGAAAACACAGCGGAATTCCGACAAGCCATGTTCCCACAATGTCGATCACCATAATGATTTTTGTCTGTCCACCGCTTCTGATAATTCCTCCACCGAGTATCATGTTTAATACCTTTACAGGTGAGTACAGAGCAAAAACCGTAAGTATGAGTTTTGTGATATGTTTGATATTATCTTCCACATCATAGAATGAGGCGTAGAAGCCGGAACAGAGAATAAGTACTGCACCCAGAACAGCAGCTCCGATAAATCCCAGCCACATGAGGCGCTTTGAATCTCTGTAAGCTTCATCATATTCCTTTTTGCCCAGCTGTTTTCCGATTAACACACCTGCGGCCGCTGAAAGTCCGCTTAAGGCTCCTATAATAAGTCCCTGAATCGGTGAGGTAAGCGAGTAAGCCGCAAGATCGTCTGTGCTTAAGTGACCGTAAACCGCAGAAACCACATTCTGACCGAGACTCCACAGAAATTCACTTATAAGTATCGGCATTATCATTACAAGATATTCTTTAAAACTTACCTTCTGCATATGAATGGACAGATGCATCTTTTTCTTTTCACGACTGAGGCAGACGGCAAATCCGATTATCATAAGTGCAAGGTTCACAAGCTGAGATATTGTTGTTGCTACACCTGCACCCTTTACGCCCATTTCACCGAATCCGAATTTACCGAAAATAAGTGTATAGTTTAGGGCTGTGTTACATACAACAGCCGCAATACCCGAAACAAGCGGAATCGAAGCATGCTCGGTACACCTGAGCCATGTGGCGACAACAGTGCTTAATGCCATCGGAACAAAGGAGAAAGCCACAATTCTGAAATAAGGAATTCCCTCGGTGACAATCAGGGAATCCGCGGTGTAAATGCTGAGGATATTTCCGGGGAATACCAGCCCTGCAATCATGAACAGGGCCGCAACACTTAATCCGAATACGGAGCTTACCGTAAATCCACGCCATGACTCCGCTTCATCATCGGCACCGATAAACTGGGATATGAGTATTCCCGCAACGGTTCCTATTGCGCCCATTACCACATTGAAAATAAGCATGAAATTTCCGCACAGTCCGACTGCGGCAATATTTGTTTTACCGAGCTGACCTATCATCAGCTGGTCGATTATTGAAAACGATGACTGTAGCATGCATTGCAGTGCAACGGGAATCGCTATTTTTCCTACTGTTTTAGCAAAGCTTTTCATTTTTTGTACTCTCCCTGATTATTAGATGAACCGGTAATGTGATTTTGCTCTCCACTGCCTCACCTGCTTTCATTTTTCGCAGAAGGCTCATGGCATGTGAAGCTCTCTCGTCCGCATCCTGATGAATTGTTGTTAGCGGAGGAATGCTGTCCCGACTTGCAAGGTTATCGTCAAAACCTATTACGGAGATATCCTCCGGAATTTTCACGCCTTCCTTCTGCAGGTAATGCATAAACTCGAGGGCATAATAGTCCGACACGGCAAATGCGGCAGTATATTTCTTTATTTCTTCAAGGTGCTCCTTATAATATACCATTCTGTCCTCTTTCAGTATGGGAATCTGTAGCACCCTGACTTCTCCCGGTGAGAATGCGGCTTTGAATCCTTCTATGCGTTCCTCGTCCATACAGATGTAGTTATCGGAAATACACAGAGCTTTTGTGTGTCCTGTTTCCTTTAAATACTTTCCCGCCTGATATCCTCCGTCATAATGATCTATGACGAGATTAACGATTTTATCGGTATCCTCAAAGTAGCCGTCATAGACAACAAAGGAGATGCGCATATTCTCCCTCAGCTTTTTGTAGTCAGCCTCGCAGAATCCCATGAGAATAAGTCCGTCCATGTTCCACATGGAGGCAAACACGGGAATTTCGGCATAATCCGCTGTGGTCTTTATCATCAGGAAGTAACCAAGCTCGTTCATCTGTTTTGACAGTGCATTCAGCGATGCTGTTACAAATCCGTCCTCCAGCACCCTGCCCTCGTATTTCGGGTTATCGTCAATTACCACACCGATAATTCTTGAGTTGTTCTGTGCCAGAAGTATGCCTGCCATATTGGGGATATAGTTCATTTCTTCCAGCTTTTCCTGTACTCTCTTTACTGTTTCGTCTGAGATTTTCTTCGTCTTTCCGTGAATGACATTGGACACGGTTGCCGTACTGAGTCCGAGCGACTCGGCTATATCGGAAATTCTGACTCTGTTCTCCTCCACAATCTCACTCCTTTGTCTTTCTGATATTCAGTTTAGTTCGTTTTACGCATATTTTCAAAGGTTAATCGCATAACCCACACCAAATATTCCACATTGTTTTTGTGTATTATGGATAAGAACGCATTTATCGTATATTTCAGGGCATAAGTAAAGGCCGCTCACCTTACAGGCAAACGACCTTTTGGTAAATTTATTATTTATCGGATAAAAACCCCGCCCATTTATCGGACCTGTGAATATGGTTTTCTTTCCAGTATAACAATCGCTCAAGGTAGTAATCCACTCTCTCACGGATGATTTCGTCGCAGTTATCGGTTCCGTTTTCTCTGATTAATGCGGTCAGATCGTAAATCGGAAAACCTACTGCGTGCCCGTTTGCATGAACTGTACCGCACGCCTGACCTATGGCGTGACATCTTGCGATATCCTCTTCGGATTCAATCTCTTTTGCCACCGCATGGCAGTCGAGTATCGCCCTTTTTGCAATGGGCATTTTCACTTCGCCGAACGCCCACTTTTGGGTTAAAAGCAATGCTGTTTCCGGACGATGCTCCTGGGATATTTCTCTTTCAATATACCGACACTTTCCTCTGCCAGCTCCAAAGCCCACGATACCACAGCCCGCCTTGGCATTTCTTCAGTCAATGCACCGATCATTAAAATAATATCATCGTCCCTTGAAAAAAGTATTTGTCGTCGGGCTTTTATTCGTTTATCAAGTATTTCTTTCCACGACATAATCAGCTTAATAATATTCTCCCCTTACTGCATCATTACAGATGAACAGCTTACTTTCCGAAGCGGTTGAACCAGGCTCTTTCTTCAAACGGCTTTTTAACAGGGCATGCCACATGGTCTACAGCTTTTCCCACAGGAAGAATACATACAAGATCATATTCCTCAGGCACAACGAGGATTTCGGCAATTCTGTCACAGATTCTGTCATCATCTGTTATATGGCCCTCATACCAGCAGGATTTATACCCCAGTTCTTCAATAACAAGCAACATACTCTGAATTGCCGCGGAGTAATCCTGTACCGCAAAACATTTATCTCTGTATGCGTTAATTCTGTTTGTGAGTACACAGACAAAAGCAGGGGCGGTT
>JAUNDK010000041.1:3536-5517 GCA_030526115.1 Clostridia bacterium | reverse complement strand
CAGGGGGATCAATTACACTTTTTATTCTGCTGACGGTTTCGGGATCATCAACCGCTATAAGGGCGGTTGTCTGCTTGTTACACCCGGACGGTGCCGCAAGACCTGCCTCAAGAATTTTCCTCAGATCATCCCTCGGAACAGTTGTGTCGGAGTATTTGCCTCTGTAACTTCTTCTGTTATTTATACAATCAAACACATTCATTTTTACACCTCATATATTCGGCACCTGTTACAGTGCCTTCTTTTTATTAACCGTAATACCTGTACACATAATATCACCTCAGGTAACTCTTTACCACTCCATTTTCCTTAACCACTCGTTTACGGAATCTTCTCTCTGCTTTGCGGTAAGATTTTTCTCAATTACCAGCTCTCCCTGAATACTGCCGTCCACAAGGTAAAGTATTCTTCCGCAACGGCTTGCCATTCTGCTATCATGGGTCACCATAAAAACGGTGGTTCCCTCTTTGTTCAGACTTACCAGAGTATCCATTACCTCTGCGGAAGCACTTTTGTTCAGGGCTCCTGTGGGCTCATCCGCAAAGAGAATTTTCGGGTTGTTCATAAGACTTCTGCATATACATGCCCTTTGGAGCTGACCTCCCGAAACTTCTGTTATTTTCCTGTTCTCAAGGCCTGCAACAGACATCTTTTCCATTAACATCACGGCTTTTTCCCTGAGAGCCTTTTCCCCTGATTTATTTCCTTTTTTCTCTCTGTATGCCTGAACCGCAGGCAGCATTATGTTGTCTATGATATTCAGATTTTCTATCATGTTCATCTGCTGGAAAACAAAGCCCATGTCATGAAGGCGAAGCTCTGCTTTTTCATCTTCGGAAAGTTCCGTTAACTCTTTTCCTCCGAGAATAACCCTGCCTTTGTCGGGCATATCCATTCCCGAGATATTATATAGCAATGTGGATTTTCCCGAGCCTGACGGTCCCATGACGGCAACCATCTCACCCTTAATTACTTCAAGAGAAACATCGTTCAGAATTCCGTTCTTATATAAATTCTCTGCTTTTAAAATTATTTCCATTTTTATTCCTTTCCCCTGCAACATTCATACGCAGAGATTTTTCTTATTTCAGCGGTTCCGAGCAGAACAGTCACAAATCCTGTCATGAATAAAGCGCCCAGAGTAAACATGACATCCTGCACAGAGATTACAAACCTGAATCTGCTTGCACCCAGAGAACTTAACGCCATACCGCATATGCTTTCTCCCGGAACAATGGCAAGAATTGCTCCGATTATTATTCCAAGCAGAACAGGAAGGCAGGCTTTTTTCATGTACTGTTTTCTGATTACACTGTTTCTGAAGCCGAGAGCCTTCTGCAGTGAAACATCATTTCTGTTCTTTTCTATGAGCAGACTTATAAATAATATTACTACCACAAATACGATTAAAACAGCCAGACCGAAGGTAACTGTTCTCGCCTTTGATATCTGTGTAATAGTAGGACCGTAGGTTGCGTTTACATACCCGGCTATGTCCACAATGTCGGCACCCGAATTTCTGTATTGTTCAATCCATCGGTTTGCCGAGACATCTTCATTAAGTGTCACATACAGAATACTCCACATAAGGTTGTTATTCTGACAGCTTTTGGGGATTGCACACATCTTGGCGGTTTTGCCACCGTTGGTTATATCCGAGTAAAGTCCGCACACAACGGCATCTTCTCCATCAAAAGCAATGCTGTCGCCAAGGTCCGCGCCCATATCCTTTGCCTGTAAAACCGAGAGGGCGATTTCGCCATCGTTTCGTGGTTCCCTTCCCTCGGTGTAAGATACAGGGAAAACACTGTGATTTCCGACTTCCACCAACAGATGAATCTGCTCTGTTTCGTTTATAGCAACAGGACATGACAAGGTTTTCAGGGCGACAAAGTCTTTTACTTCTTCGTCATTTGCCAGAGTATCTTCAATCGCTTTGCTTACAGATTCAATATCATCCGCCCCACGCACATCCATACGG
>JAUNDK010000041.1:0-3526 GCA_030526115.1 Clostridia bacterium | reverse complement strand
ATTCCCATATACGAGACAAAATCAGGAGCCGCAAGTGTTGTGTATAGATTCTGCGGAATAAGTGAGAGCATTGCACAAAGGGCTGTTACAAGGGCTATAATAGCCATCTGCCCTGTTTTTCTTTCTGAGGTTCTGTTTCGGAACAAAGCCTCGATTACGGAAATGTTTTCGTTTCTTTTTATTATTCTTCTTATGAATAATATTATCATCATCTGAATAAGAACGCTGATGAGTGTCGCTGTTACTACGGTAAGAGCTTCATTCTTTGAAGCTCCGTACAGCTCTCTAAGAGACTGTCCCAGCGGTTTTATGAGAAGAAATGCAAGCATAAGACCCACTCCGCCACCGACAATCGAAAAAAGAAGATACTTTGACAGATAAATGCGTCTTATCTGTTTTCTGTTTATTCCCAGCGCCTTTAATAATCCCGCTTCTTTGCGGTCACGCTCCACACCGAGGGAAGTGATATATCCTATACACAGCAGAGAAATAAGCAGAACCGCAATGCCCACAAGGAAGATAACAAATATCATGATTCCGTCAGACAGAGCATTCATAAGTCTGATAAGTGACCTTGTAATTGCAGGGCCGTTTGCGGGAAGTTCTGCTTCATTGTATGCCGAGGCAAAGGCATCGAGATCTGTGTTTTCCGCAAGTCTGTATTCAATGAGGTACTCCTCACTGCCGTGAGGGAGAAAGCTCCCGTAATCCTCTTCACATACAAGGAATCTCTTGGAAGAAGCCATCATGGAGTTCATCTGCGAATCACGGATAAAGCCGGCAATTACAAGTTTTTCGTTTCCTATGGTCATGAAGTCGCCGGTGTTCAGATTGTATAGCCTGCGATAACATACAGGGACATACACCTGTCCGGGGGATACATTGGGAAGTCTGTTGTCCATGTCAGTCAGAAAATCAAACCTGTCACTCTGTACACACAGGCCGTTATCCTGGGTGTTACCCGCAAGATTTTCATCACCGAGGTATATCATGTTGTTATCAAGATTCAGAAATTTCGAAATCTGCCATGTCTTTATGTCAGTCCGCTTCTCCGCAAAGTACTTCAGATCCTCTTCGTTTATCTCTCCCGAATGCATCTGCAGATAATCGGGAGTTTCAGCCAGCTCCATAAGATTATTCACTGAGCCGATAAGCTTAGTAAAAAGTGTCAGAGACAGCACTATCAGCATGGAGGAAACCGCCATAAAAATAACAGTGGAGGCTGACAGCAGTTTCCGGTTTTTAATCTCGTTTTTAATCAGTCTTTTAATCATTGTTCTTCCTCTTATCTATCCAAAGCTCTTATTTCCTTCACCATGCACAGAGATATTGAAACAAGAATAAGTGCGGCACCTGAAAATGCCATTATCATTCCGGAGCCTCTGCCAACACCCATGTTGCCTATATCTGCCATTCTGTCTGCGAGAATTCCGCTGAGGCCGTAAGCGATTACATATCATATCTGGGAAAGGAATCCGACTATGCCCCATACTCTGCCCTGAAGTTCATCGGGAATATTTGTTCTTACAAGGTAATCAAGGCAGTTGTTGGCAAAGGGAAGTGCCAGGAAAAATCCGAATCCGAAAACCGTGACAAGGATAAGATTTCGCACGGATCCGAAGCCAATAATAAACAGCCCGGCAAAGGCGAGAGCAAAACTCAACACTTTAACATATCCTGATTTAATTCCCTTTATTCCAAGGAAAAGACCCGATACCAGCATTCCGCAGGCACATACGGTTTCCACCACACCCAGGGTTTTTGCATCTGCACGGGATAGAACCATAGGTTCCGCAAGAACCTGAAATACTCCGATAAAAAGTGTGAGCAATGCGGAAATGAGCACAAGAAGGAAAACTCCACGCCTGTTTTTTAAGGCATTCCAGCCCTCTTTCATGCTGACAAAAAAGGGTTCCTGTGCCACGGTCTTTTTCTCCTTTATGCCACGCTTTACAACAAAAGTTGAAATCACGGTGAGTATGAATGTGCAGATATCAATCACCAGCAGAAGCTTTATATCACTGAAGGAAAGAAGCACACCTGCAATCACAGGAGAGACAAGATATCTTGCACTGCCTGCGAGAGACACAAGGCCGCTTGCCTTGGAGTATTCCTCCTCTGTAAGCAGATCCGTCACGGTTGACTTATATGCAGGCTCAAGCAGTGATGAAAAAACCGATGATATGCAAACGCCTGTGCATATCTGGGCAAGAGTTGCTCCACCGTTAATCATGCAGAAAAGAATGTACGCAATACCGAGGCCGGAAAGCCCATCCCCCAGCATCATGAGAAGCCTTCTGTCAAAGCGGTCGGCAAGTACTCCTGCCGGAATACTCAGAACCAGTGTGGGCAGAAAACCGAGTAAAGTCACAAGCGCCATACCTGCGGCACTGCCTGTCTTTTCAAACACATACACACCCAATCCGAAACCTGTCAGGCCACCGCCAATCGCCGAGACAAGCTGTCCCATCCAAAGCAGGATGAATCTGTTAAAGTTTGTTTTCATGTTAAATCTCCTCAATTTCAAGCATAATATTTATACCGACAGATTGTCGGTTAATGGGTAAAACAGAATGGGAAAGCAAATTGCATTTCCCATTATTCTTATCTTCTGTAAAACATAGGCATCATGGCTTCAAGCAGACTTCCCTGTTCCATCTGCAGCATAAGCTCTGTGTTTCTGATAAATCCCTGTACTTTACGAAACTTCACTTCTTCGGGATAATCGATGCTGTCATCAAAGGTGGTGTTTGCATATGACAGTGCCATTTCCACCACTTCTTCGGGATAGTCGCTTTTCATAATTCCCAGGGCTATTCCGTCTTTTATAATCTTCACAAAATACGGAGTGATTGCTTCCAGCAGGCTATGTTCCATTTTCTGGTGCATGAGGGCATTCTGAGGTTTATGGACCTGCTCCAGAACCATATCTCCCACATCGGTATCAACATTTGCGCTTAAAACCGCCTTTGTGAATCTTTCAAGCACAGGCATATCGCTGTTATTTGCAACAGCCGAAACCCTGATCTCAATGCCATTGATTATTCTCTCAATAATACCGTCGAGGATATCTTCTTTTGATCTGAAATGATAATACAGCGTGCCTCTTGCAATTCCTATTTCCGCAAGTATTTCGTTGGTGCTGGTGTTGTCATATCCGTTTATGCAGAAAAGGCGCTCAGAAACATCCAGTATTTCTTTTCTTCTCTCTTTTCCGTCTTTTACTACTCTCATCTATGCCTCCTACCGACAACCTGTCGATTTCCTGTATTATACTCCGTTACACAGAAGATGTAAAGGTTTATTTTTCCGTTTTTTAAATTCTCTGAAATCTTACATTTCATTAATATCATTTACACTCCAAAACAGAACTCATAAATTCATCGAAAAGCTCATCTGTATATCTGTTCTGAAGATAAACCACCGAGAAATCATGGAAAAGTCTTACTCCCTCCAGGCGGAATTCGGATAATCCGGCAGTTTTATCCGCAACGGATTTATATGCAAAGCTTATACCGCAGTTCTG
>JAUNDK010000004.1 GCA_030526115.1 Clostridia bacterium | reverse complement strand
AGGTGCCTCTGTTGGTTCAGCCGGTGCCTCTGTCGGAGCTGCTGTCGGTGCATCTGTTGGTGCAGCGGTAGGATCTGCAGGAACCTCTGTCGGCTGTGCGCTTGGGTCGTCAAGCGGAGATGTGCTTGGTACAGGAGATGGTGTTACCATTTCCTTTGGAGAAACTGACGGTGAAGGAGAAGAAGAAACCACAGCGGATGACTCTTCAGTGCCCTTTCCGCCTGCGCATCCGCTGAGAATAAGAAGGGATGCAACAAGAATAAGTGCTAATATACGTTTCATTCAGCTTACCTCGTTAAAAAATATTTGTGTCAATTATATTCACATTTACACAGAATTTCAAGCTTTTGCGGAAATATATTACTTTTCTATGGTTTCAACCCTGAGTGTATTTGTGGTTTTTCCGTGCTCACCGCCTGTGAGAACCACGCTGTCTCCCTTTTTGAGGTCGAATACCTTTCTTGCGTTCTGCATTGCAAAATAGAACATGATGTCCATGCTGGTGAACTCATCGCTTAACACAGGTGTAACACCCCAGCTGAGTCCGAGCTTTCTCCATGCTTTTATGTCTGTTGTCATACCTGCAATATCAACAGGGCATCTGAATCGGCTTACCATTCGAACGGTAATACCTGAGAGGGATGTTACCACTATTCCCTTTGCCTTTATGTCAACGGCCATGGCGCAGGTTGCATGGGATACGGCATCAACGTTGTTGCGAATCTCGTACTCTGTCTGGCGGAAACGCTTTGTGTAATTTATGTTTTTCTCGGCTGTTTCGCATATATCC
This sequence comes from Clostridia bacterium, assembly GCA_030526115.1. Lineage (GTDB taxonomy): Bacteria > Bacillota > Clostridia > Oscillospirales > Acutalibacteraceae > SIG603. Next base: position 83,119 of record JAUNDK010000004.1, on the reverse strand, counting down.
GCCATGGTCTTTGCGGCTAAATCGGGATATTTGCCTGCCGCAGATTCACCGGAGAGCATAACGGCACTTGTTCCGTCATATACTGCGTTGGCAACATCGCTGACTTCAGCTCTTGTGGGACGTGGGTTCTGAATCATGCTCTCGAGCATTTCGGTTGCTGTGATTACTCTCTTGCCCAGCATACGGCATTTTGATATGAGATCTTTCTGAACACCCGGAAGCTCCGCAAACGGGACCTCTACGCCGAGGTCACCTCTCGCAACCATGATACCATCGGCAACTTCGCAGATTTCCTCAATATTGTTTACACCTGTGCGGTTCTCGATTTTTGCGATTATGTCTATATTCTCGCCGCCGTTATCATCGAGGAACTTTCTCATGTCCAGCATGTTTTGCTTTGTGGATACAAAGGAAGCCGCAACAAAATCAACATCGTTCTTAATACCGAAGAGAAGGTCCTGTTTATCCTGTTCGCTGAGGAATTCATTCTTGAGAATGTGATCCGGGAAGTTCATGCTCTTGCGGTCAGAGATTTTTCCGCCTGAACGGATAAGGCATTTTGCCTCGGTGGCTGTGAGCTCTTTGACCTCGAAATCCAGCAGACCGTTGTTTACAAGAATTGTATCACCCACCTCAAGGTCTTTCATGAGGTTCTTATATGAAACAGAGCACCTTGTGCTGTCACCAACGATTTCCTCGGTGGTAAAAGTGAACATACTGCCCTCTTCGAGCATTGCAAAATTGTTCTCGAATGTACCTACTCTGTACTCCGGGCCCTTGGTATCGAGCATAATCGGAATGGGAAGATTCATATCTTCTCTCACCTTTTTGATGAGATCTATCTTCTTCTGGTGCTCCTCGTGACTTCCGTGGGAGAAGTTCAGTCTTGCGACGTTCATTCCGGCAAGAAGCATCTTTCTGAGTGTGTCTTCGTTTTCACTTGCGGGGCCTATGGTGCAGATTATTTTTGTCTTGCGCATATCACTAACCTCATTTCATGATAAAGTCGGGTATTATACCAGTCTTATGAAAAGATTATAAATCATAGACCTTCTCTTTGCAAGAAAGAAAAAACAGGACAGAATAATCTGCCCTGTAATATCACTTTATACATTCAGCTATCGATTTGTTGACAAACTGCAAAAGTATGGCATTTTCGTTTTTTACCGCTCCTGCGTAGTGCTGACCGACAAAGCTGTTCTCGAGAATTCTGCTTTTTTCATCCACATAACCGTTAAGCACCGATAAATCCGCCGCCATGGCATCTATCTCTTTGCTGTCGAGAGCTTCACGGGTATGGTCGTAATCTTTGTACTCGAAGAAATACGGCTCAATATCGAGATCGTCGTTTTTCTCTATGTATTCTGTCATGTGATCTTCGGCTGTTGTGTTCTTTACAACACCGATTCTCTTTCCGTCAAGGGATTTGAGACCGATAAGATCATCACGGTTCTTGAGAACCATCACCCCAATGTAATCCGTATAATACGAATCTGAAAGGCTGAACTTTTCCGCTCTCTCCGCAGTAATGGTATAGGTTGCCAGCATGAGATCTATCTGACCCCACCTGAGTTTTTCTTCTCTGTCATTTACCGTTACGGGAACAAACTCAACAAGATTTCTATCTACTGCCTCATGAAGGCTTACACTGAAAATTTTCGCTGCTGTGGAATATGCAATATCCGCTTCAAGGCCCTCATAACTGCCTGTTGTTTCATCATAGAGACACAAATCGGGCACATCGGTTTTTACTCCGACAACAAGACATCCTCTGTCTATGATATCATCTATGATTCTGTCATCAAGTTCGGGTTCCGGTGTGGGGGTTGCCTCGGGATTTCTTGTACTCTTTGAACTGCAACCCGTAAGCACTACAAGGCACAGCACAAGCAATATGGACAGAATTTTCTTTTTCATGTCAGCCATCCTTAAATCAATGCAAAAGTTTTAAGCAGGTATATCCAGAAGGTTATACTTACAGATGAAAGCAGGGTGGATATTACCACTATATTGGAAGCAAGCGGAGCATCGCCCTTCATGTTTCTTATCATAACGTAGCTTGTGACGGTGGTTGGTGAGCCCACAAGAATGAGTATTGCCACCATCTCGGAGCCTGTGAAGCCCATAAATGCCGCAATGGGAACAAATATTGCCGGAAGCACCATAAGCTTTATAAACGAGGCAAGAAGAGCCGGTTTCATTCTCTTTATTGCCTCTCCGCCCGAGAAGGATGCACCTATTACCACGAGGGCAATCGGAGAAGCACTGCCGCCGACGGTATCAAGTGTTTTTGTGAGCATCTCAGGAAGGGTAATTCTGAAGAAGGCAAACGGCAGACCTGCCGCAATGCCGAGAATAATCGGATTTGTGATAACACCTATTACAGCTTTTTTGATTACAGCGGAACCGCTCTCCGCTGACTTTGGAAGGAGATTTCCGTTTTCATCCACATGAGGAGAAAACTGCAGAATAAGAACGGAGATGATATTGAACAGAGGCACAGCCGCCACTATCATCATGGGAACCATTCCCACATTGCCGTAAATGCTCATAGCAAAGGCAACACCAAGAATCGCCGCACTTGACCGAGTACAGCCCTGGGCAAAAGCTCCCACATAAGCCTTGTTTTTCATAAGAATCCATGTGAGTGCCCATGCCACACCGAAAAATATGACAGTGCTTATGGCACAGAAAAGCGCAAAGCTCAGTTTAAAATCCGTATATAAATCCATGGTGGAAATGGAATTGAACAGGCTTATGGGTAAAGCACATTTGAAAACATAGTTGTTTGCTGTTTTACAGAAACTCTCGTTGATTACTCCCACCTTCTGCAGAAACCATCCCAGTAAAATAACAAGGAAAACGGGAATGGTTGCATTAAGGGCAAAAATAAAATTACTCATTTCACATCTTCTTTCATTTTTTCTTTCCGATAGATTATACTACCGCTTCCCCACTTTTTCAACAAAAGAAAAAGGGACCCCGTGAGGAGTCCCCGAAAAAATTCAAAGCATTAGAGCATGAGATCTCTGATGTACTTGATTGTGTACTTAACGCCCTTCTCACCGAGCTCGCCCTGCCATGTTGGGGAGTGTGGCTCAATGGAGAGGTAACCGTCATAGTGGTGCTGATAAAGAGCTGCGAAGAATGCTCTCCAGTTGATGGAGTCAATACCTGCAGGTGGGTTGTCATAGAGATTGCCGTCTGCATCTCTGTTAGCCATTGCATATGGGCCGTACTCAGGAAGCTCTCTTGCAATGTCCATATCCTTCCAGTGGTAAACTTCTCTGGAATCACCGAGCTGGATAACACCCTTGATGTGGCAATAACCGAAACGGTCGCCCCACTGCATAGCCTCTCTGAGGTATGCGCCCTTGTCACCGCCGTGAACAAAGCTATGGGATGGGTCATACTTGATTGTAAGACCCGGAACCTCATCGAGAACGAGCTTCCACTGCTCAGGTGTACGGATGTAGTTGTTACCCATGATGCAGTTAACGATAGATGTTGTCATGCCCTTCTCTTTTGCATAAGCAACAATCTCTCTGAGAGCCTTGATAGCAGCTGTGATGTTGCCGTAGTATGTGAGATTATCGTTGTAACCAACGGAGCAGAGGTAGTGAGTAGCACCGAGCTCAGCACCGAAATCGATAACAGCCTTAACCTCGTTCCACTCCTCTTCGATCATGGAACCGTCGTCAGCGATGATCTGGGATGCCCAGCGGCCAACAGAGCCGCACTCCATGCCTGTCTCCTCGAAAGCTGCCTTGAGCTCCGGGAGTAATGGCTGAATCTCTGCCATTGGCTTACCGAACCACTTTGGATAGTTGAGGTCCATCTCAACAAAGTCAAGTCCGAGTTCCTTTGCGTGACGGATAGCATCTGCTTCCGGTCTTACTATAATTCCTAATTTCATTGTTAAATTTCCTCCCTACTGACTATATTTCAGTAACGGACATATTCTATCACAATGATGTTTATTTGTGAATACTTAAAACACTTATAAAAACAAATTTAGAATATTCAACAAAAATTTCACACATTATTCGGCACTGACAATTTTGTAAATCTCATTTTTGCGGAAGCCAGTCTCTGCCGCCGCCTCTTTTGCCGCCATGGATGCACTCATGCCCAGGGCGATTTTCTCCCTTGCAATGCTGAGGGCATCGTCTAAACTAAGCTCCGCTTTCGCCTCTTCCTTTGCACCCTCTATAACAAGTACAAACTCTCCCTTAGGCGGGTTCTCGGAATAAAAGTCGACTGCTTCTGATAAAGTTGTGCGCTTTACTTCCTCGTGAATTTTTGTGAGTTCACGCACAAGGGCGATTCTTCTGTTACCGAAGGTATTCAGCATATCCTTCAAAGTGTTGAGCAGTTTATGAGGAGCCTCATAGAAAACCATGGTGCGCTTTTCGTTTTTAACTTCATCGAGGTGATCTCTGCGGCTCTTCTTGTTCATGCTTAAAAAGCCCTCGAAAGTGAATCTGCCTGTGGCAAGACCTGAAACCGCCAGAGCCGAAGCCATGGCTGTGGGGCCCGGAACAACATATACTGGAATTCCTCTTTCCGCACACTGGGCAACGAGCATCTCACCCGGGTCACTGATTGCAGGCATACCCGCATCGCTCACAAGCGCACAGCTTTCGCCTGACTGAATTCTGTCGCAGATTACATCTCCCTTCTGAAGCTTGTTGTGCTCAAAATAGGAGATGAGCGGCTTGCGCAGGCCGAAGTGGTTGAGAAGCTTCATGGTAACTCTGGTATCCTCTGCGGCGATGAAATCCACATTGCCGAGGGTGTGAACCGCTCTCGGTGAAAAATCGGAGAGATTACCTATGGGTGTTCCCACCACATAAAGACAGCCCTTTTTTATTTCATTTTTTGTATCTGTAAAACCTACTTCTTCCTCGAGATTCTCCTCGGGAAGATCAAATATATTTTCCATATTCAATATCTTTCTCAGTTTGTTTTGTAGTCGCCGTAAATCTCCAGCATTTCCGGGGTTGTTTCTCCGTTTTCCTCAAGTATGAGTGTGGGCATAATCTCAAGACCCGGCTTTGCGCCACGCTTGCATTCCAGCAGGAATATAAAGGGAGCCTTATCCTTTCTTGTCTGCACAAGACGGAGTTTTTTCGACTCAAGCTGATATTCCCTGAAAATATTCATGGCATCGGAGAGTCTCTCGGGACGCTGGCATATACACAGCCTTCCACCGAATTTCAGGGCAAACTTTGCCGCTGCCGCCAGCTGTTCGAGGCTGAGGTTATCCTCGTGCCTTGCGATGGTCATGTTTTTATTATCGTTCTTTATGCCTGTACCGTCTGCCTTGTAAGGTGGGTTACAGGATATTAAATCAAGGTCCTGATGAGGAAAAAGTTCTCGGTAATTGTTTACATCACCCTGAACGAGATTTATGTCAAAACCGCACTCATCTATGCTCATCTTTGCCTGAGTGTAAGCCCGGTCCTGAAGCTCTACGGCTGTTATTGATTTAGGCTCGTATCTTGCCGCCCAGATAAGTGGAATGGTTCCGCAACCTGTGCCGAAATCCGCCACATTGTCCTTATGCCTCGGGGCCGCAAAATTTGCGAGCAGTATTGTATCTGTATTAAAGGAATGCTCCCTTGTTACAAAGACTTTCGCCTTTTTTCCAAGGGGTTCCCAATTGCCTGTCAGATTATTCATCATCGTCTGTCACAAAGAGGTATGCAAGAAAAGCAACACAGGTTCCGAATACCGTTCCGAGAACAAAGCCGTCGGATAAACCATTTTTATAGCTTAACTGAGATTTAAGATTCTGCTTATCAAGTCTGCCCTCTTTTTCGGCAAGTTTCATTTTATGTCTGTTTACTATACTCTTAACGCTCATAAATACTTTCTGCACTCCTCATATATCTGTTCTTTATTTTCGAGCATGGTGTAAAAGGCTTCACGCTCTTTTCTCATGCTGTCGGTTTCAAGGAAAAAGTGTATATATCCCTCCGGGCCGTATTTCTCACTTAAATGGCTGTATGCCCTCTCGAGCTTTTCCTCATCGCTGAGTTCGGGGTAATGCACATTTCCGAAAAGCACGGTTCTGCGAATAAGCTCCCTGCAGTCGTAGGCATGGTCGGCATCGGCAACAATTCTGCCGTAAATGCTCCTCGGTTCCTTGTCGGAAGAAGCTCTGTGATCCTCGATGGCATCGGCGATTATATCAAGCTCCTCAGGGGTGAAGAATTCCTTTATATTTTCATCCGCAAGGAAAAACTCCCTCGAATACACATGGTGGAATTTTCTGCCCCGGTCGATTCCAACATCGTGGTATGCCGCCGCAGTGTAGGCTATGTTCTCATCGAGATTTAATTCCCGTGCGGAGCTGACAGCAGTGCTTATCACCGACTCCACATGGCTTCTGTCGTGACCGTCTGAGAAATTATCGTATCTCGTAAGGATATTTTCCTCTATATATTTCTTAATCTTCGGATTCATCATAATCATCAAGGAAGGAATGAACCACGCCGTTCTTCTTGTAACGGATTACGGTATCGAGCATGACGTTCTCCATGGAATGGAAAATATTGGCCTCAACCTGCGGGTTGGTTTTCTTAATTTCCTGAATGAGCTTCTTTGTCTCCATTCTGCGGGAGCCTGTCGGGCCCTCGCCTGTATGACAGGTGGTGCAGGTCTCTGTGAACTTGCATGCACACTGCAGGAAGTAAAGTCCGTTGTAATCTCTCCAGTGCTTGATATCGTCCTCTCGGATAAGATAAAGCGGACGGATTATCTCCATTCCCGGGTGAGATGTGCTCTTGAGCTTTGGCATCATGCCCTGAATCTGGCCGCCTGAGAGCATACTCATAAGAGTTGTCTCGATTACATCGTCAAAGTGATGGCCGAGGGCAATTTTGTTACAGCCAAGCTTCTTTGCCTCTTCGTAGAGATAGCCTCGTCTCATTCTTGCGCAGAGGTAACATGGGTTCTTCTCAACGGTGAAAACGGACTCAAAAATCTGTGACTCGAAAATCTCCGCCGGAATGTTGAGCAGCTTCAGGTTATTCTCGATAATTTCTCTGTTTGCAGGGGAATAACCCGGGTCCATTACTATGTACTTAACTTCAAACGGAAACTTGTTGTGACGCTTAAGCTCCTGAAAGCACTTGGCCATGAGCATACTGTCTTTGCCGCCGCTTATACATACCGCAATGCTGTCGCCCGGTTTTACAAGCTCATAGGATTTTACGGCTCCTGCAAAACGGCGCCATATCTTCTTTGTGAACTTCTTGCGTATGGATGCCTCTACATCTGCCGCTTTGTTCTCTTCTGTCATGAGCATTTCACGAAGCCAGCCGGCATAGCCCGGGGTAAAGGAGAAAGCCTCCACGCCCTGTTCCCTAAGGTGTTCCGCAAGGTCAAGGCTTGATGTACCCGCTCTGCACACAAGAAGCGGATTCAGAGGTAACACGCCCGGATCCTTATATATATCGGCTTCGGGAATATTAACCGAACCCGGAACATGACCGTAGACATATGCCGCCTCGTCACGAATATCCACAAGATTATATTTTGCTCTCTCTGCCTGCCAGCTTTCGAGAGAAACCTCAATTTCACTTATAAAATCTGCCATACAAACTCCGATTCTTTCATTTACTTTATGCGCTAAATTATATCTTATTTTCCCATAAAAATAAAGCAAAAACTAAAGCCGGAACTGAATTAACAGCTCCGGCTATAAGTTACCTTTTCAGTACACCCGAATAATTAAAAATTACTCAGCCTTTGGTGCTCCTACTGGGCAGTCAGACTCGCAAGCACCGCACTCGATGCAAGCAGAATCGTCGATAACGTACTTTCCGTCGCCCTCAGAGATAGCTCCAACTGGGCAGGAAGCTGCGCAAGCGCCACAAGCGATGCACTCATCAGAAATCTTGTATGCCATGATATATACCTCCGTAAGATTTTGTTTATGTCAAAACAATTTTTGACAGCTCTATTTTACCACATTATGCAAAAATTTCAAGTAAAACATTTTTTGCATTTCTCTTTTGGAAATATTCCGGAAACAGAATTTATCCCACTCCAAAACAGACTTTGCCTTCTCCGACAACATTACTGTTATCATCGGTAAATTTAATCTCTGCTTCCGTGGGGTTAAGCACTATTGCGGAACCTATGTAGCGGCCCTCTTTTCTCATGGGCATTGCACCGATAAGAACAGGGCACGGCTGACCTTTGCAGTCAAACTCACCGCCTACATCCGAAACCGCAAGTCTGTGAAGATGACCGCACAGCATTAAATCAGGCTTTATGCCATCTTTTATCTTCTTTGCCCAACGGGTGTAACGCTCCACCTCGATATTGAAGGGGTGATTGCCGAACTCATCCGCCTCGGTATTATTCCATGTGAACGGAATATGGGATATTATGAATTTATATCTGAAGTTTTCAAACTCCTTCTTATCGCATACCCTGTCTAACCAAAGTTCTTCTTCGTCACGGAAATCTGAGAAACATATTGTTCCGCCGTATTCCTCCTGGGCATCCTCTTTGTCCTCGCCGCAGTCGACAAGTGCCGCCCATATGGGTCCGAGTTTTACGGTATAGAAAGTTCTGCCGTTATAGTTTGGTGTTATCTGTGGGAGAAGCTCTGCGCACAATCCTCTGTTATCATGGTTTCCCCTTGAGAAGATAACCGGAATTTCTCCACCTGTTATGTCAGAGATAATCTCGAATGCAAGGCAGATGTTCTCCACGTTTCCGCTGTGGTTTGCTATGTCGCCGTTCATGAGAAGCACATCGAGTTTATCACCGAAATAAGAAGCCGCCTTTACGGACTCCTCCCTCATGCCGTGAACATCGGAGAGCATATACATGTGAATATCTTCGGTTTTTGTGAGGGGTCTGAAATCATATTCAACTCTTACTTCTTTGAAGAACTTCGGGAAATACGGCTGACGGTCTATGACTTTTCTGAAAACCACGGTGTATTTCTTTGCTTCGTCAAGCAGAGTCATGGGTACATTCACCCTGTGAACCATGGTCTCGGAGCGGAGTATTCCGTTTGCGTGGTCGCATATCCTCTTTCCGCCTATCTCCACCCAGAAGAGCATTCTCTCCTTTACGGGAACTATAATCTGATACTCATCTTCCACCGCTATTACACTTGGATGACAGAGAAAATTTTCGTTTACTGTTTTCATATTCGCACCTTATTTACAGAACTCCGTTTTTTGCCTGCATAATGTTATCGCAGTTTTCGGGGTTCAGGTTTTCACCTATTACTATAACAATTTTCTGACCTTTTTCAACAGGGCTTATATTTATGTTATCGACTGTGGCGTTAAGCTCTTTCCAGCCTTCTTCACCCTCGAAGAACCCTTTTATTCTGAACACCTTTCCACAGCTTTCATCACTCATAAGTTTAACACACGCATCTTTCAGCCTGTCTTCTGTGAAATCACTGTTCATATAGTAAAGGCTGTCAAAACTGTTCTCTTTGCCGAACTGCTGTTTAACGTGATCCTCAAGGCGATAACCGGATTTTAACAATCTCCCGAAATCATCATCTGAAAATTCGAACCAGTTGCCCCTTTCGATTTCATCGAGAGTGAATCTTCTTCTGCATCCGGATTTTTCAAGGCTTGAATTCATGACACTCAGGGTGTTCCGCATATCAGCTTCACCTGCATTCTGAGTGCGTGACATTACAGCTTTACCCGCACATGCCAGCTGAGAAGCAAGCATATACTCAGACTGAGCGGAAAGATTATTTTCCAGTTTTGCATCCACCACGGCAATTACATTACCGATTTCGTACCAGTTTTCAAGGGGAGATTCACGAAGTACATCGAAGAATTCATCCACATCAAAAATTCCCGAGGGTTCAACTATTACTCTGTCATAACCGCTCATATACATGGAAATGAGCTTTGTCTTGAAACGTCTCACATGACAGTCGTAATCACAGCCTCCTGCAACCATCTCAAGCTCCACGTTTTCACCGGCAATATCCTGTAATAGCATCATATCCACATTGACTGCACCGAAATCATTTTCGAGTATGCCCACACGATTTCCCTGAGAAACGAGATAACTCACATATTTTTTGATGAAGGTCGTTTTTCCGGAACCGAGAAAACCGGTTATCAGGTCTATCTTAATCATTTGTTTCTCCTATCAAAAAAGGGAACGCCTAAGCATTCCCTGTCAGTCAGCCGAGATTTCCGATCTCTCTGTGTCTGTTTTCCTTGATATTCTGTCTGACCTTTCTGAGGTCTTCGAGATTCTCGGTGTATGCTGCATCTGTCTGTCTGAGGAACTCCTCAACATAGTCATAAGAAGCATTGATTCTGTTCTTGTACTCCTCCTGACCCTTCTTCTCAAGCTCTGCAGCCTTTGCCTGAGCAATGCGAACGATCTCTTCCTGATTTACGAGAGTCTCCGCCTTCTGGTTTGCGAGGTTTACAACAGCCTCTGCCTCTGCTCTTGCATTAGTGATAAGAGACTCTGCCTCGTTTCTTGCATCGGCAATAATTCTCTCTCTGTCGGCGAGCATAGCCTGGGCTTTTCTTACTTCTTCAGGAATAAGTTCTCTGATTTCTTCGATTATCTGTGATGCCTCGTCTGTATCAACAAAGCTCTTTCCACCTGTGAGCGGAAGCTTGAAACCCTTATCGAACAGGTCAAGAAGCTCATCAAGTAAATCTTCCATAGTAGCCTGATTGTTTGGCATGATAATTTCCTTCCTTATTATTTATACAGTCTGCTTTTGATGGTATCGAGTATGCATGCGGGAACAAACTCGGAGATTTCTCCGCCAAAACCCGCTATCTGCTTAACCATGCTGGAACTTAAGAACATATTCTCGCTTGTTGTGGCAAGGAACATTGTCTCAAGATCGGGATTAAGCTTTTTGTTGGTGAGAGCCATCTGAAATTCATATTCAAAATCCGACATAGCTCTGAGACCTTTTATAAGAACCTGAACATTCTTCTCTCTTGCATAGTCAGCAAGGAGTCCTGCACAGGAATCTACTTCAACATTTTTAAGACCTGCATCTGCAATGGCTGTTCTGAGAAGTTCCATTCTCTCTTCAACAGAAAAACTTGCATTTTTATCCGGATTTACCGGTACGGTTACGATAAGCTTGTCAAAATTTTTTGCGGCACGCATGATAATATCCATGTGTCCGAGTGTTACCGGGTCAAAGCTTCCCGGATATATTGCAGTTGTCATAACATTAACCTTCTTTGGTAAGACCTCATTTTATGAGTGCCTTCCTGATAATTATTCTTCAGCTGACTTATATGTTGTAAGAATTATTTTTCCGTATTTGTATTCACGGAACTTTCTGAAAGAACCTGCTTCCTCGGGAATTTCTTCGTCAACGGGATGCTCGCAGATAATAGTTCCGCCCTTGTTCATTCTCTCTGCAACCTGCGGGAGAACCTGCTCTATAAGGCCCTGTCTGTATGGTGGGTCTAGGAATGCGATGTCGAACATATCCGGGGTTCTTCTGATATACATGACAGACTCTGCGTTTACCACCTTGGATTCATTCTCGAATCCGCATGTGGCAATGTTCTTTTCGATGATATCGATGCTTCTTTTGGAGGCATCTACAAAAACGCAGCTCTCGGCACCCCTTGAGAGTGCTTCAAGACCTATCTGACCGGAACCTGCGAAAAGGTCGAGGAATTTTCTTCCCGGTATGTCAAACTGAATTATATTGAATAAGCTTTCTTTAATCTTATCGGGTGTCGGACGAACATCCATGCCCTCCAGCGTAATGAGCTTTCTGCCCCTTGCTGTACCTGTGATTATTCTCATATTTTAATCTCCATATATTTTCGTACAGTGTATTATCTCATTTACTTTTCGCTATGTCAAGCAAAAACTCAGGCAAATTGGGCGATTTTTACAGTTTTTCAATATATAAATTGTTAAAGGGGACAGAAATACATCTATCCCCTAACTATGTAACCAATTATAATCTTTACGACAGTTAACAATATATTCTACATAAACGATATTATCTTGGATTTGATATAAAATCAAATACCAGTTCTCCACATACATTTTATGATATTTATTAGCCGGAATAAAAGCCTCTTCAAAAAACGGATAACGCTGTGGCATATATTCAAGTGTATGTAATGCTTTTATTATTTCTTTCTTTTTATTTTTCGATGCATTCTTGTTTACTTGAGCAAGAAACTTTATATGAGAAGCAAGCATTCTTTTGGCTCTGTCAGATACAATTACTTTATACTTTAATTCAGACATATTATGCCTCTTCAATAATATTATCGAGATATGCATCGAGTTCGTCAATGCCAATACCAACTCGACCGGCAATCCTATCCTCTTCTACGGCCAATAGTTCTTCTCGAAGTTTTAACATTTTTTCTCTGCGGTTATATGTTTCTATATCCATCACAACAAGATCGCCTTCTCCGTTTTTTGTAAGGAATACAGGCTCTGCAGACTTCCGACATAATTCTGCAATATCATTATAGTTCTGTCTTATAGCAGCAGATGGACGAATATTCATATTAAGCCCCCTTGTTATAGTATTATTTTAATATTATTATATCCATTTAATACAATATTCGCAAGATATAAAATGCGCAAAGTCGGATGAACTCTGCGCACTTTCATTTATCTGGTATTTGCTTTTGCCCTCTCTTTTTCTTCCTCCACTATTTCAAGGACGGTGTATGCTACCTTGCCTACAAGGGTCTTCGGTAAATCCTCACGGAATTCAACTTCCCTCGGCATGGCGTACTTTGCGATACGCTCCGCACAGTAATCGAGAATAGACTTTTTCAGTTCTTCGTTCGGCTCAACTCCCGGCTTTGGAACAACTATCGCCTTTACCTTCTGCATACGGTAATCGTCCTTTACGCCTATTACGGTGCTCATGTGAACATCGGGATGGGAATCGATAACGTTCTCCACCTGAGACGGATATACGTTGTAACCGCTGGTGATAATCATTCTCTTGAGTCTCTGCTTGAAGTAGATGAAGCCCTCTTCGTCCATGGTACCGAGGTCACCTGTGTGAAGCCAGATTCTGCCGTCTTCGTGCTGCTGAAGTGTCTGGGCGGTTTCCTTCGGATTATCCATATATCCCTGCATGACGGTAGGGCCCGAAAGGCAGATTTCGCCTATTGTTCCGTAAGGAACCTCGTCATGGGTTGATGGTGTTACTATCTTGTAGTAAGTATCGGGGAAAGGAATACCGATGGATCCTTCTTTGTAAGTATATCTTGGTGTGAGGCATGAGGCGGTAACGCACTCTGTTGTACCGTAGCCCTCACGAACCTGCTCCTCAGCGCCGTGGCTTGTGATGAAAGCGTCAACCTTCGCCTTCAGCTCTGTGCTTAAGGAGTCACCACCCGAGAACATACCGTGAAGCTGGGATAAATCGAGAGTTTTTGCGTCATCGATTCTTAAAAGTGCCTCGTATAAAGTTGGAACACCTGCAATGATGTTCGGCCTGTATTTCTTTAAAAGTCCGCAGTAGGTTTTTGCATTGAACTGCGGAATGAGTATGCAGGTACAGCCCCAGTAAAGTATGGTGTGAATACATACGCCAAGACCGAAGCCGTGGAAAACCGGCATGATGGAAAGCATGGTATAACCCGGTACTATGCAGTCGCCTGCAGTACCTGTCTGGAGTGCAAGGGCGTTGAAATTCAGGTTGGAGAGTAAAATACCCTTGCTTGTACCCGTTGTACCGCCTGAATAAAGAATTGCGGCTGTGTCATCGCTTTTTGCGTGATGAATGTAATTGCCTGTGTACTTCTTGCCCTTTGCGATAAATTCCTTCCATGTTATTGCGCCGCTGTCCTTCGGAAGAGGCTTTACATCTTTTCTTGTGAACGGGAAAAGAACCTTCTTCACGCCCTTGAGTCCGTCTGTAATGTCACAGATGAGAAGATTTTTATTATCGAGCTTATCCATGATTTTCTCGAACTTGGGATAAAACTGTAAGAGAGTGAGGCAAAGCACGGACTTTGCGTTATTGATGTATCTCACAATCTCCTCTTCACCTGAGAGGGGATGAATCATGCTGGCAACCGCGCCCATTCTGTTACAGGCATAGAAAAGAACCACCGCCTGAGGTGTGTTTGGCATGCATATTGTAACTCTGTCTCCGGGTTTTACTCCCTGGGCACAGAGGGCCTTGGCCGCCTGATGAACCTGTAAAATGAACTGCTTGTATGTAACCCTGTTTCCGTAGAAATTATAGGCTACTGTATTCTCGGGAACAGCCATGGCGGAAGCCTCAATGGCATCTATCATGGAGCCGTCAAAGTATTTTAATGTGACAGGCACATCCCCCGCAGACTTAAACCACGGAGTTTTTACTCCCTCGGGAATGGGGAACTCTATGCTTTTCTTCTGATATTTAAGCAGAAGTGGTTCTTTTATCTCATTTATAGTCATATCCGCTTTCCTCCTCAAGTGGTTTATCGAGCAGCTCCGGGTTATCACAGATGTGCTGTAAGAGCTTTAATGAACGGGCAAAATAGAAGCCGTCCGCCATTCTCTCATCGAGCGTTGCGCCCACATTCATAACATCTCTCACTTCGGTGCTTCCGTCCGCATTAACTCTGAGCGCCTTGTGAATAACACCTATGGTTACAACTATCGAAGCTGTGCCGTAATTGCTTAAATGATGATAAACCGCAGGGCATTTAATACTGCCTAAATTCGATAGTATTACAGAGGCATAGTTTATATCGCCGTCTGTCAGGAATTTTGGGTTCTTTCCGAAATAATCGAGTACCCGCACAACCGCAACAATAAGTGCAAGTATCGGTCTCGGAACCTTTGCCAGTTTATCCATGATATCGTCGATACCTATGGTCTTTTTGCGCTCACGCATCTCTTTTACTTCACCGGCAATCTTCCTGCTGATAAAGTCGAGATTATCACTTCCCTTTGCCTTGTAGAGCATAAGGCATTCCTCGTCGTGGTCTGTAAACCTGCGCTTTGCTGTAAAACCGAGGACGATTTCATCTCTCTCGTAAATTCTTCTTCCCTGAATAAAACGGTTCATGAGTCTGCGCTCATTAAGTATTCTCGCTGTTGCCGCAACCACACAGTGGAATATTGTTGTTTTATACTCGGGATGTTCCGCATTTTTCTTTTCTATGTATTTAAGTAAATTTGTGACATCAATCTCCTGATCGAGATAAACCTCCGCATCGGTTCTCTTATTATATATGTGAGACATGATTACATTCATGCCCGGTGCATTCTTAACCCAGTGGCCGTCACGCCTGTCACCGAATTTTCTTGGCCTCTTTTCCAAAAATGACATATTATACCCCCATCAAACTATGCTATTTGCATAACATTACACAAATTTTACCATATATTAACTATATAAGCAATATTTAGTTATGTGTCCATTTTTGAGGTTTGGTTTTTATTGACTAACCGCATAATGCTGTGATAGACTTTATCTGCTTTCGTGAGGGAGTAGTAAGCTCCGATTTATTCGGTGTAGCAAGTCAACATACTGGCAGAATAATTGCCTGGCTTGTTTTAAATTGCGAGACTCATGGCTTTTGCCGGGGTCACCATATGCTTTTGTAAGATTTACCCGGTGAACATATTGTTTCATCGGGATTTTTATTTTTTAACCCGGAGGTTATTTTTATGACTTGGAGCGTAATGTTCTTTATTAACAGCTGTCTCTTGGGCGTTGGTCTTGCCATGGACGCTTTCTCGGTTTCCCTTGCCAACGGACTCAACGAGCCAAAGATGAGAATTCCGAAAATGAGCGGCATCGCAGGTGTTTATGCCGGATTCCAGTTCCTCATGCCCATGCTCGGCTGGATTGCCGTTCACACAGTACTTGAGTATTTCACCGGCTTCCAGAAATTCATTCCCTGGATTGCCCTTCTTCTCCTTCTTTACATAGGTGGCAAGATGCTCATCGAGGGCATTAAGAATGAGGCTGACGAAGAAAACGAAGTGAAGAAGCTCTCCATCGGAACTCTCATCATGCAGGGTGTTGCAACTTCAATAGATGCCCTCTCAGTAGGTTTCACCATTGCTGAGTACAATGCTCTTATGGCTGTTGTTGCCTCTGTTCTTATCGGTGCGGTTACTTTTGCAATATGCATGGGCGGTCTCGCCATAGGAAAGAAATTCGGCACAAAGCTCTCTAACAAAGCGGCTGTTCTCGGTGGTGTGATTTTAATCGCCATCGGTCTTGAGATATGGATTAAAGGTGTATTTTTCTAAAATCATATTTATTTTAAGGTGTGTGAATTATGAATCTTGATAAGTTTATCGAAACCGCGACTCCTCTTCGTGCCCTCGGTGTGATAGTTGAGGAGAACGGCTACATCACAGGCAGACATGTATGGGAAGCCCCATGCAGAAGAAACATCTACTCCGCTTCAAAAAGCTTTACTTCCACCGCTGTGGGCATTGCCCAGCGAGAAGGTCTGCTCTCTATTGACGAAAAGCTCACAGATGCTTTTAAGGATGATTTACCTGAGAATGTTTCCCCTTACCTTGAAAAAGCGACAGTAAGAGATCTGCTCACCATGAGCCTCGGTCAGGAAAAACCTTTCCTTATGGGCACAGACAGACCGTATTACGAAGAAAAAGACTGGGTTAAACTCACCCTTGCACAGGAGTTCGGCTCTTACCCCGGTGAGAAATTCCTTTACAATAACGCAGGACCTTACCTTGCGGGAATGCTGGTTCAGAGACGAAGCGGAACAGACCTTGTGCATTACCTCATGCCGAGATTATTCGAGCCCATGGGCATTACACTTCCCACATGGGAGACAGATCCCCTCGGTTACACCTTCGGTGCGGGTGGACTTTTCCTCACCCTTGAGGAGCTTCACAGGTTCACAGAGCTTTACTGCAACAGGGGTATGTGGAACGGCAGACAGCTCGTTCCTGCAAAATGGATAGAAGAAGCCACACAAAAGCAGGTGGACAACGGTTCCCTCGGTTACGGCTATCTCTTCTGGAGAGGCCGCAACAACTCTTTCCGTGCAGACGGTAAATACGGTCAGTTCGGTATAGTTTACCCTGAAAAGAACGCCTGTGTGACCATAGTGGCGGAATCCCGCGAGGCAGACAAACTGCTCAAAGCGGTGGATGAATTTATTTACCCACAGTTTTAATTTTTTCTCTCAATAAAGATTGAAGGAGCATCGGCACAGGCCTTTGCTCCTTTTCTGATTATTCTTTTTGGGATTGGTTCTTACCCAATCACCGGGAAGTCTTTTTTAGTCAAAGATGCAGATTTCTCCTTCTCGGCAAGGCTTTGCTGAAGAGGTCCGCCAAAAACACTTCGCTGTTTGGCTGTCTTATTTTGTTCATTGCTTCGCAATGGTTACGTTCTGAATTAACCATAATCATGAGGCTCAGGGCTCTGCCCTGAAACCCGCAATCTTTTTAGAAAAAAGCTTGGCAAAAACTTTTACATTTCTGCCAAGCTGTCCTGTTAAAAAATAATTCCTAATCCGCATTCCGAATTGGTTAAAAGCTTCTTCCACCGCCTGAATGGCTGCTTCCGCTTGAACCCGAGAATCCCGAACTGAAGGACGAACCTCCGCCGCCTTTGTTCTTCTCTATCTTTGTTCTTGTTACGCTCCTGTACAGGAAGAGATCCTGAGCTCTGTCACAGTGAAAGCTGTTTTTAACAAAGTAGTTGTTTGCATTAACAGCCTGTTTAACTGTCTTCATCTTCGCAGTCACAATGCCA
The DNA here is from genome assembly GCA_030526115.1 of Clostridia bacterium. Classification (GTDB taxonomy): domain Bacteria; phylum Bacillota; class Clostridia; order Oscillospirales; family Acutalibacteraceae; genus SIG603. The sequence goes on along the minus strand of JAUNDK010000004.1, from coordinate 65,388 downwards.
AGAACAAGCAGCGAAACAATTACACCGGGAACAAGTCCTATCTGAAAGGCATGGAAGATATCCTCGAAAAAGAGAAGATTTCCCTTTTTGTAAAGAGTGTTGAAGTCCTTATAATAGTTGATTATACCCTCTCCGTAATCACCTTCGGACATATACTCATAAAGTCTGTCATCAATTTTGTTGATGATTCTCTCGCTAATCATATCCTCTGCGGCACCTGAGGCACATGTGTACCAGCCACGCTTACCGGGGGTCATATTCACATAAAGTATGATTCCGTTATAGTCATCGCCCACACCGAAACCGTTGAAATCGTAATAGTCCGCTGAGTAATACTGTCTGTAAGAGTTATAGTCATACTCGTCATAACCGCTGATTCGTGAGTTATAGTATGAGTTAAGGTTTTCGTTCACTCTGTCTTCGCTGAGGAAAACAAAATCACAGTCATAGTCCTTTTTCATCTGTGAGAGATAAAGCTTTAACTGCATTTCTTCTGATGCAGTGAGAATATCCGCATTGTCGATGACTCTCGACTGATCTTCGTCGTGATACCTCTCAAAACTCTTCGGATCATCCGGGAACCACTTCGGAAGTCCGCTTTCGGCAAAGGCACTCACACCTGTACATGCTAAAATAAATGTGACAATCAGAAGGGATAAAGCTCCCGAAACAATTTTCTTTTTCATCTGCTTTCCCCTCCTTAGAAACCAAAGAATAACGCAATAAGACCGGCGATGAGTGACACACTCACAAAGGATGATGCCCAGTAAATGAACTTCTTCAGCTTACTGCTCGGAAGCTCACCGACTATCTTTCCTGTCTGTCCGTTTACCGCATAGGTGTATTTCTTACCATTGTATGTATCGTTGATGAGATACACAGGAAGAAGCACATATTTCATATCAGCATGGCTTACACCGAGATTATTGTTTGTTACTCTTACGGCAGTGAATCTTCTGCATGTCGCCTTGAAAGCGTCTGCCGCAGAATTGTTGATTCTGAATGTTGCTCTGTACTTCATGTTCTCAGGAGTATCATCAAACATATCGGCAAGGAAGCCTGAAAGATAGGCATCGTTAAAATCCACAAGCTGAGACATATCGAAAGGCTCAATGGAATCCATCAGATCGTTATCCATCTTTACACTGGCATCAACCGGAACATTGGCAAAGCTCATGCCGCCGTCACGAATCAGAGCAAAGTGATTGGTTTCTGTTACCTTGTAATCGCCCTCGGTGTGGGTTCTTACGGTTTCACCTCTTAACACCATGCCGCCGTAAACATCGGCATCATAAAGCCAGAACGGAACATACACGCCCTGAACCTCTTCAATCTTATGCTCAGATAAAAATCCCTTTGGAAGCAGAGGTTTGCCCTTGTGGAACTTTTTGACTATATCTTTGAGTCCGTCGGTTCCGAATGCAAACGGAATAAGCTTATCCGGTCTGAGTTTTCCCGAAACCTTATCCCTTAAGATTACATTGTTGTCACAATACGGACATTTGGTTGCAACTGTGGTTAAATCGGCATAAATCTCCGCACCGCATGACTGACACTCATAGAGATTCTGCTCTCCCATGGTCTCTTTTCCGACCCTGAAATCTTCAAAAGCCGCCCAGCGGTCTCCCTCGTCTACTTTCGAATAAGGAATTTCGTCATAGTTCTCTCCGCCGTTTTTCTCAATATCGGCACCGGTAAGCTCATCTATATTGATTAAGCTGCCGCAGTACATACAGTTCATAGATTCCGTTCCCGGTGCAAAGCCTATCGGAGCTCCGCAGAAGGGACACTTATATTCCTGAACACCTGCCATTTTCTTTCCCCCTTTTGGTTATCTTTGCATATTATAGCTTAACAAAGCAAACCATAAAACACTAATATTAGTAAACTTAATCCACAAATTCGCATGGATAGTTCTCGATTATATGCTTATATAGAAAACATTTCTCCTGATGATCGTTGATTATACCCGCCGCCTGAAGGTAAGAGTAAATCGTTACGGGACCAAGGTACTTAAAGCCACGCCTTTTGATATCCTTTGCGATAGTCTCACTTAGCTCGTTCTGAGGGGGCATAATAAACTGATTCGCCCTGTAAACCATGGTTTTCCCGTCTGTGAAATGCCAGATATATTTATCGAAACTTCCCCACTCGTCAATTATCTCAATAAACTTTTTGGCGTTATTCACCACGGCCTTTATCTTCGGCATGGAATGAAGCATTCCGTGGGTTTCCATAATTTCATCCAGCCTGTTATCATCATATTCGGCTATTCTGTAAAAATCAAAATCATCGAAACATTTTCTGAGAATTTCACGCTTTTTCATGACTATCGCCCATGAAAGGCCGCACTGCATGGCCTCCATAATGAGGAATTCGAACTGTTTTCTGTCATCATGCAGAGGTATTCCCCATTCTTCATCGTGATATTTTTCCATCATGCCGCCGTCAAGGGGCCAGTCGCATTTTGTAAGTCCTGTCATAATCTTTTCTTAATCTCGTCTGCGAGGGCAGAAGCAACATCGGCCTTGCTCATTAGCGGAAGCTCCTTTACCTCGTCCTTTGTGATTATTGTAACCACATTGGTATCCACACCGAAACCTGCGCCCTCAACCTTAAGGTTGTTCGCAACTATCATATCGGCGTTTTTCTTTGTGAGCTTTGCCCTTGAGTTCTCTATGAGATTTTCTGTCTCCATGGAGAAACCTACAAGCATCTGATTTTCCCTTTTGTTCTCACCGAGCCACTTTAAAATATCCTGAGTGCGTTTGAGCGGAATTGCCATGTCGCCGTCTTTTTTCTTAATCTTATTGTCGGCAATCTCTGTGGGAGTGTAATCCGCAACAGCCGCCGCTTTTACGATAATATCGGCATCGGAATTCTCTTTGACAGCCTCGAACATATCCCGGGCGGATTTTACTTTTACAGTATTCACAAAGTTCAGCTCAGGCTGGGTATTCGCCGCCGCAATCAGGGTGACATCGGCACCACGAAGCATGAATTCCTTTGCAATGGCAAAGCCCATTTTTCCACTGGAATGATTTGTGATAAAACGGACAGGGTCAATAGCTTCCTGAGTTGCTCCTGCTGTGACAACTACCTTTTTACCGACAAAGTCTTTTTCCTTTGCTATCGCTCTGTCCACATAATCTGCAAGCAGACTCTCCTCAGGGAATTTGCCTATTCCGACATCACGGCAGGCAAGCAGACCCGAAGCAGGGGTTACTACCGTAAATCCGTAGTGCTCCAGCTTTTTTATATTATCCTGAGTTATTGGATTGAGATACATGTTTGTATTCATTGCCGGGGCAACGATTTTGGGGCAGGTGCAGGCAAGCACCTGAGTAGTCAGGGCATCGTCGGCAAGTCCGTTTGCAATTTTGGCCATTACATTTGCTGTTGCCGGGGCAATGAGAACTACATCCGCCTGTTTTGCCAGAGCAACGTGCTCCACCTCATAATTTCCTGTGCGGGAGAACTGATCCACCACGCACACATTATTTGTCAAAGTCTCAAAAACCAGCGGAGAGATGAACTCCGTGGCGTTTTTTGTTATTATTACATGAACATCGTAGTTTCTTTTGCGAAGCATACTTGCAAGGTTTGCGGCTTTGTAAGCGGCTATGCTTGATGCCACACCGAGAACCACGACTTTCTGTCCTTTTGCGTTCATTTTACGCATCTCCTTCTAATATGGATATATAAATTTTATCAGATGGGTTTCTGATTTACAAGAAAAACAAAATGACTTATTGCAATATCTCCCCGATAATTATATAGTTTTCTCATAAGATTTATATAAGGAGCATATTATGCCACGATACGGATTTCTCTTTGACCAGAATCTTTGCATAGGCTGTAACGCCTGCCAGATGGCGTGCAAAGACGGTCACGACCTTGAACTCGGACTTTTCTTCCGCAGGGTGAATACCTTTGAATATACAGACGACAACGGAAAAACCATATATACCCACTACTCAGGCGCGTGTAATCACTGTGAAAACCCTGCCTGTGTAAATAAATGTCCCACAGGAGCCATGTTCGTTCAGGCTGACGGAACCGTCGGCCACGATGACAGCAGATGCATAGGCTGTGGTGTATGCACCTGGGCCTGCCCATACAAGGCACCTAAACTCAGTCACAAAACAGGCAGAGCCGCCAAGTGCGACTCCTGCTATTCGAGAAGAAACGAGGGCAAGGAACCTCTTTGTGTTGAGGCCTGCCTCACCCACTGCCTGAAGTTTGTCAATCTGGATGCATTGAGCGAGGAAGAAAAAGCAGACTGCACCAATACCCTCGAGATACTGCCATCCCCCGAGAGGACAGAACCGAATCTGATTATCAAGACAAAAGGGGGTAAAGATTGTGAGTAAATATGTGATACTCGGCGGTGGTGTTGCGGGATTTTCCGCCGCATTGAAAATAAAGGAACTCGAAAAAGATGCTGAAATCACAATAGTAAACGGAGAAAAGGATATTCCCTATCTTCGTCCGCTTCTGAGCAAGACTGACCTCAGAACCTTTCAGAACAGGAAAATCTCCATGGCAGATAAGGCATGGTACGAAGATAACTGTATTGAACTTCTGAACAACACCAAAGCGGAATTCATCGACAGAACAAACAGGAAGATAAGACTTTCAGACGGGAATGTTATAAGTTACGATAAGTGCATTTATGCCCTCGGTGCAAAAAGTTTTGTCCCTGACATAAAAGGTATAAATAAAAAAGGTGTTCTCACATTGAGAAACACAGAGGACTTCAAAAATCTGCGCAGAATTGCCGTACGGAGTAAAAACGCCGTGGTTATCGGCGGTGGTGTAATAGGACTTGAAACCGCATGGGAACTTCATAAAGCAGGGCTTAATGTAAAAATTCTTGAATCAGCTCCATGGCTCATGTCAAGACAGCTCGATGACGAAAGTGCGGAATATCTTACAAATAATATCAACAGTATTGGAATCGAATGTTATACCGATGTCAGCGTTTTGGAAATACTCGGTGATGAAAAAGCAGGTTCCGTTAAACTCTCTGACGGCAGAACTTTTTATACAGATTCAATTGTTGTTTCCACAGGAATCAGGGCAAATACAGAACTTGCAGAGAATATCGGACTTTCCATCGACAGAGCTGTTATTGTTGATAAATACATGAGAACAGATGACGAAAACATCTTCGCCGCAGGAGACTGCATTCAGGGTGATTTTGTGAACCCGGGTCTGTGGGCATTTTCCCAAAAGAGCGGTGAAACCGCAGGAGCTAATGCCGTTTCTATTCATGAAGAATTCCGGCCTGAAAATTATCCTCTCGTCATGACTGCCATGAACACAGCGGTTTTCTCTGTGGGTAATATCACAGATTATGACTATGCGGAAACCACAATATCCGACGGCAGAAAAGATATACCCGAATTTACCGTAAACAGATATGACGGATGCGAAAAAGTTTTCGACAGGCGTTTCTACAAAAGTGGAAAACTCTGCGGTGCGATTTTAATCGGAGACATAAGTGCGATGTATGAAATTACAGAAGAACCGGAGGCAGTAAAATGAACATATATGAACTTATAAAAACAGGGGCCTCTTTCTTCGAGGGCAGAGAAAAGGCTCTGAAAATATGCGAAAGCTTCCCTGATTACAATAAACACAGCAGGCGTGAGTGGGAGCTCATGTATGACTTCTGCTTCCGTGGTATGGATGCGGATGTGAATATTCCTCTGTGGGCGTCTGTATGCATGGGCGAAAAAGTGCTTCAGAATGCCACCACACTTGAAATCATAGAATACTGCCACAAATGGGGATACGAACCTGAATGGATAGAGGGCAACCCTGCTGACTACATTGGCGAACAGCTTAAATTTCTCGTTTACCTTATTGGTGCAAAAACCGAAAATGCAGACAGAACAGAATCCTGCAATGAATTCATAGAGAACTACACCCTCACCACCCTTTCCGTTATGGTGAACGCACTCAGGGAATACAAAGACTGTTATTCCGGCATAACAGAATTCTGCGAGAATCTCCTCTTTGCCCTCTCTGATAACGAGATTACAGAATACGACTGTGGGCACGGTGAATGGGTACTCAATCCGCCTATCGAGAATGAAGATGAAAAAATCATAAACTCCGGTGGTCTCAACAACTGTGGCGGTATATGTGTAATCCGTCCCCATGTAAAAGAAAACTGCATGCTTCAGATTGAATCTGACTGCAATGCCTCCCACGCTCCACAGATAAGGGCCTGTGTAAGGGGCAGGGGCTACCGCAAAACTTTCCTTAACCCGGGCAGACTTCGCTACCCGATGAAAAGAATCGGAGAAAGAGGTAGCGGAAAGTTTGAGCGCATATCCTGGGAAGAAGCCACCGACATTGTCGCAAGGGAAACCTCAAGAATTGGCAAGGAATACGGACCTTCATCAAGATATATTCTCTACGGAACAGGCGTATGCGGAATAATGAGCCCGGGCAGACTGACGGGCAGACTGCTCTCTATAGATGGAGGTTACCTGAGCTACTTCAACTCCTATTCCTCCGCATGTGTAACATATATCTCCAACTATGTTTTCGGATGCTCACAGGGAAGCTCCGCAAGCGATCTGCTTAATACAAAACTGCTTATTCTTTGGTCACACAATCCTGCGGAATCCATATTCGGACCTGAGAGAAACTACTACCTCGCAGAACTGAAAAGAAAAGGCGTAAAGATAATAAGCATAGATCCTCGCTTAAGCCAGACGGGAATTACCTACGCGGACGACTGGTTTGCGATTAAACCATCCACAGATGCTGCCCTTGCGGATGCCATGTGCTATGTGATTTATGAGAACGGTTTACATAATCAGGAATTCATGGATAAATACTGCCTCGGCTTTGATGAGAACCACATGCCTGAGGATGTACCTGCAAACGAGAGCTATCACTCATATTTATTCGGACTTAAAGACGGCATAAAGAAAACTCCTGAATGGGCAGAGAAAATAACAGGTATAAGCGCAGAGAGAATACGGGCTCTTGCCATAGAATACGCCACAACAAAACCTGCCTGCATAGACTGCGGTTACGGAGCCCAGCGCCACGGCAACGGAGAACAGGCCCCAAGGGGAATTATGGCTCTGTGCTGTATGACAGGCAATGTGGGAATAAGCGGAGGAAGCAACGGAACCAACGCAGGAAACATCCGTGAGCATAAGCCCATGACCAACTATGTGGACTTTATCCCTAACCCATACCCCGGAAAAATCCCCACCTTCCTGTGGACAAAAGCCATTGAACAAGGTACAGAGATGACACCTGCCTCCGACAGAATCAAAGGTGTTGAAAAGCTCGACAGTAACATAAAAATGCTGTTCTGCATGGCAAGTGATATTCTCATCAACCAGCACAGCAACATCAATGACACCATTCGAATTCTGAAAGACGACAGCAAAGTTGAAATGATAGTATGCTCCGATATATTCATGACCCCGAGTGCAAGATATGCAGATTTAATACTGCCAGCCACATCTGTTTTCGAGGGTGAAAACATTATAGGACCATGGGCAGGAAGCAATTACTACCTCAAGCACAATAAGATTATTGAGCCTATGTTCGGCTGTCGATTCGAATGGGAATGGCTCAAGGAAGTAGCCGAAAAAATGGGACACTTCGACAGGTTCACTTACGGTATGCCTGATATGCATGACTGGCTCACAGAGAATTATAAATTCATGCGCAGTATGGAACCGGAGCTTCCCGACTTTGAAACCTTCAGCGAAAACGGCGGTCACCAGTTCAGGGAACAGATTAACTTTGTCGCCTTTGAGGATGAAATTAAAGATCCCGAACATCACCCATTCCCCACACCTTCGGGGAAAATCGAAATATTCTCGAAAGCACTTTATGACTATCATCAGGATGATATATCCGCAATTCCGAGATATATGCCATGCCCTGAGGGACCTGAGGACAGTCTGAAGGATAAATATCCGTTACAGCTCATAGGCTGGCACACACGCCGCCGCTGTCACTCCATTCACGACAACAACGAGTGGCAGGATGAAATTGAGATGCCCGGAGTGTGGATTCACCCTGCTGATGCCAGGATGAGAGGAATAGAAAGCGGAGATAAGGTTGATGTTTTCAATGGCAGAGGAGTTGTCCGAATTCCTGCCATAGTAACCACAAGAATTGCCGAGGGTGTATGTGCCATTGCACAGGGAGCATGGTTCACCCCCGACGGAGAGGGAATCGACACAAGAGGATGTATTAACACCCTCACATCAACAGCCTATCCCACACCGATTGCCAAGGGTAACCCACAGCACACAAATCTCGTGGAGATTAAAAAGGCATGACAAGCGGACTTATTTTAGCAGGCGGTTACAGCTCCCGAATGGGAAAGAACAAGGCTGAACTTCCCATAAAAGATTCAACATTCATCTGTCACATGGTGGAAAAGTTTCGTAAAATCGAAATTGAAGATATTATTATCTCTGGATATGAGCTTAAAGGATTCACCTCGGTTAATGATATTTATCCCCACCGAGGACCCATGAGCGGAATTCATGCAGGACTGAATGCCTCGAAAAATGATGCTGTTCTCGTACTTGCGGTGGACACTCCCCTTGTGCCTGAAAGTTTACTTGAAGAACTGATAATTCATCATGAAAAAAACAAGGCCGATATTACAATTGTCAGACATAAGGGCATAAACGAACCCCTGATAGGTATTTACAGCAAGGCTCTCCTCCCTCTGTGTGAAGAGATACTCCAAGGCGAAAGAACATCAATGAAAGAGCTGATGAAAAGCTCCACAGTAGATTTCCTTGACTATGAAGGTGACGAAAACCTGCTGATGAATTTCAACACACCTGAGGAATATGCCTTACTGGGCAGCTTAATATAATGCAAAAACTGCGCCGGGAATTATCCTGACGCAGTTCTTATTTTAGTAGTCTATTTTTTCAACGTTCTTTACATCACGCTTGGAGTTGCTGTCGCCGAACACTATCATGCGATAGCTTCCGTCCTCCTGAACCATGAGGTAGGCTTCGTCCTCCGCTGTGATTTCCGCTGAATATTCGTCGCTTGCGGTAACTTTGGCTGTCTCAAAATCTTTACCGATTAAATCTGTGATGAGAACGCCTTTGCCGTCAATCTGCTTTTCTTCGCCCTTACCGTTTACGGTTGTTCCTTTTACATCGATTAAATCACTTTCGCTTATTGTGACGCTCTCACCGTTGATGATTATTCCGCCATCTTCTGCCTTTGGCTGAGAGCTGAAGTGCATAACAGCGCACACAGCGGCAACAAGTACGATTAAACCGAGCACAAGTGCAAGTATCTTTTTACTTTTCATTTTCAGTTTCCCTTTCTGAATACAGGTTCCAGTCTTTTTGCAATCACCGAGCCTAAAAAACCAAACAAAGCTCCGAATAAAAGGGAAACGCACAGATAAAGTACAAGCACAACTCCCCTTAGGCCGAACACTATGAAATTCGCTGTAACAGAGGCTGATGCCGCCCCAAGGGAATTTGCGATTATCATAATCTCCGTTCGGCTCAGTTTCATTTTACCGAACACAAAAATCACGGTATCAATCACAATTCCGGGTATGATATAGCCTATTGGTGCCAAAGCTCCCATACTGCCTACTGTACCGAGGAACACGGCTATCACAGACTGCACCGCACCCATGAGCGCCGCCGCACTGGGTTTTCTCACAAAAACCGCCGCAATTACAAGGAACATAAGGGAAAATCCCGTTCCTATTCCACCGGGAATGCGCAGAAAATCCGTAATCATGTTCGCCACAGGGGCAATCAGTTTCTTGGCAAAAATACCCATGCTACAGCACAGTGCCATGAATACAAGGCACTGAAGTTTGCTTATCTTCATATGTTTACTCCTTTTCAAAACGGAAGGCACAGACGTTTCCATCCGTACCCCGGCCAAATCACCATGGCCATTGGCTTTAGGTGAGAAAGCTCGGAGATTTTCCCTGATTATACCATAAACCTGCACATAATAAAACATCCCCTCCCGATTTTTCGGGAAGGGAAAGTATCAGCCTAAATTTCTTCGCCTTGAATTGCAAAGCTCTGTTACGAATGCTTTGTCAATGGGATTTAAGGCGTAATCGTTTTTGTATATGAGAACATCTTTGAAAACAAGTTTGTCATCGGGACAGTTCATCTGCACAAGATTGTAACGCTCCAGAATATTCCTTGGCATGGGTGCCGCCCACATGAAGGCATCCTCGTTCATGGTGAGAAACTCAAAAGCACTTGCCCTGCCGAATACATTTATATGTCTTTTCGCCTGAGGGCTGAACTCATGGTGAACATACTCATTCTCTTTCATGTTGATGAGCAGTGGATCTGCATGGCATATCTCTGTGTAATCCTTAAGACTGTCGAGATCTATGGTATTATTTCCCGCAATTTCAGATTCCCTGTGGGTGATAAGCTTATATCTGAATTCGCTGACAAGCTCATAGTATAAATCATTTTCATCGAGGAAATCTTTGTAGTAAGTATCGTGCTTTACGGGGTAGCGGATTATTCCCAGCTTGAAATCACCGGAGATAATATCCCTGATTGTGGTAATGGCACTTGCCTCACGATACACAAGATTTGATATATTTTTGTTCTTTGAGGCAAACACCGAGAAAGCCTCTGAGATGTATCCGCTTTTCGGAACAGATACCGCAAAGTTTTTAATGATATCAAACAGTCCGTTTTTGTAGGTGTTCTCTATGCGGTCTATTTCACCTAGGATTTTTCTGCAGTCATTGATAAAATCGGCGCCCTCTGCCGTGAGTATCATGCCTTTGGCGTTTCTTGTGAATAAGGTTATGCCTATGTTTTCTTCCAGTTCCTTAATAGAACGGGAAATATTGGGCTGTGCCACCATGAGGCTTTTTGAAGCGGCATTAATAGATCCGGTTTTTGCCACCTCTACGGCATATCTGACATGCAGCATATTCATTTTGAAACACCTCCGTAATCATAAGCTATACTCAACCTGATTATTTTAGCACTATTTTCCCAATGCCTCAAGTGTTTTTCGGTGTTAATCTTTTAACAGGAAAAAGAACCCCTGAATTAACAGGAGTTCTTAATCTTTATGTATATATCATTAAGGTTTGAGCTTAATTATCAGGTTAAGATGGAAACTGCATCCTGGATGGACTTCTCAAGAGCCTCTTTACCGTAGATGTCAACCTGAGCCTTGTTCTTCTCGCCGTGAGTTAAGCAGCCAGCACCACCGATGCAACCGCCAACACAAGCCATACCCTCAATGAAGTTACCGTTGAGAACATTCTTGCTTGCCTTTAGAAGAGCAACCTTACACTCCTCGATACCGTTACATGGAACCGGCTTGAGGTCGAATTCGATGTTCTGCTCCTTCATAGCCTCTGCAACAGCATCGGAGAGGCCACCGGAACGAGCAAAGATTCTACCGAAGTAGGAAGCGTTGTCGAGGTAACCCTCTTCGAGCTCACTGATTTCGATGTCCTTGCTGTCGAAGAGAGCCTGAAGCTCCTCAAATGTGAGAACAGCGTCGATATATGGCTTTACGTGCTCGAGCTGAACCTCAGCCTTCTTAGCTGTGCATGGTCCGATGAATACGATCTTAGCGTTTGGAGTTGTCTCCTTGATGTACTTAGCGATTGTAGCCATTGGGGAAAGGTTGTGAGAAACCTTGTCAGCAAGCTGTGGGAACTGAGACTTTACGAACTGAACGAATGCAGGGCAGCAGGAGCTTGTGAGGAAGCCCTTTTCTGCTAATTCCTTGGACTCACTGAGGGAAACCATATCTGCACCGAGAGCAGCCTCGATAACTGTGTGGAATCCGAGGTCCTTGATACCTGTGATAACCTGACCGAGCTTAGCATATGTAAACTGGCTGGAGATGGATGGAGCAACAACTGCGTAAACCTTGTAGTCCTTGCCTGCGTTGCTCTTCTTGATCATATCAACAACGTTGAGGATGTAGGACTTATCCATGATAGCACCGAATGGGCACTGATATACACAGGCACCGCAGGAAATGCACTTATCGTAATCGATAGCAGCAGCGTTCTCCTCGTTGATCTTGATAGCCTTGATCTTACATGCAGCCTGGCATGGTCTCTTTCTGTTTGCAATAGCGAAGTATGGGCAGACCTTTGCACACTGTCCGCACTCTACGCACTTGCTCTTGTCAATGTGAGCTACGTGGTTGTGGTCGAAGGAGATAGCTCCTCTCTTACATACGTCCTCACATCTGTGGGCGAGACATCCACGGCAGGAATCTGTTACCTCGTAACCTGCTGCAGGACACTCGTCACATGCAATGTCGATAACCTCGATGATACCAGGGATATCAGAGTTACCGCCCATAGCAATCTTGACACGCTCGGCGAGAATTGCTCTCTCCTTGTAAACACAGCATCTCATGGTTGGCTCTTTACCCGGAACAATTGTCTTTGGGATGTCCATAACATGCTCAAGTAACTGGTCTTTCCATGCAAGTCTTGCAACTTCTCTTAAAACCTTGTACTTAAGATACTGTACTTTTGTGTCGAACTTTCTGATTTTTGCCATTCTCTTATACCTCGTTCTTTCTTAATTAGAAATAGCTGACCTTGATTCTCTTGCCCATAATCTTCAGGAACTTTGAGAGCTCCTCAACAAGGTTCATCTTGATGTTGAAGTTAATGGGAAGTTCAGGGTTCTGGTGAGCGGGGTTTACTGCTCGTCCGACATAGAAATTTATGTCGGTGGCTTCTTCAAACAACAGGCGGCAGATAAGTGAAGCACCGTCGTGTCCGAAGTTCCATTCTTCATATTTAAGGTTGTCCTCTACGTAGTCTTTTGCGTATTCAACAACCTTATTGACTGTAATAACTCCTTCGGTGACCAGGTCTACACCCTCAATTTCCGCAATTGGCGGAACATCACTCTTGGTGAAGTTGAGAGTTGCCTTGATAGGCTTGCCGAGCCACCTTGATGCGATGGATGATGTTGTACCACCGCAGATTATGTGCTTGCCCTCCTTGGAGAAGAACAGGCTCATCATTCTGTCATTGTCGTCTCTGCTGCTTGGCGGTCCGAAGAGTATGTTCATAGGAACTCTCTTACGGATTTTTACAACACAGGCAGTGGCGTCGTCTCCCGGCTCGAAGCCGTAGAGCTTGTTGACCTCTTCAACCAGCATGGTTGATAGGTTCTTTGCTGTGTAATTACCGGCGGAAAGTGCCTCCATGAATAATGCAATATCATCGATTTTCCAGCCGAAGTTATATGTGAGACCGATACCCGCATGAGGACAGCCGTCGCTCATGGCAACGAAAATATCATCCTCCTGAAGTCTGATGGAAGATTTGTAAATCTTCTTGCCGTCGATATTCATCTCTGTCTTCGGGTAATCCGCAACCTTGAAATCACGGATGAAGATAATGTGAGGATTATCGTACTGAATCAGCTCAGCGGTATCGTTGTTTATTATATGGATAATTGAAAAGGTTGAATAAGCTACGCCTCTTACCGAGCACACCGGAAGAGTTGAAGCAATTGCCGCTACACACTCCTCGAGTGAGAGTCCGTTAGCCATCATAGTGGAAATTATCTTGGATGTCAAGGTGGAAAGTATACTTGCCTTAACTCCGCTGCCCAGACCGTCGGCTAAAACGATGACGGTGGAGTTCTCATCTTCCTCTACGATTTCAACATGGTCTCCGCACAGCTCTTCTCCGTAATGGAATATGCTTTTATAGCCTATATCTGTACAAAGATCATTCATGTGATACCGACTCCTTCAGCTTGGTGAGTGCTATCTTTGTTTCGGCCGCTGTTTCACCGAGGAGAGAAGCGATTTCCTGAACGATTCTCATCTGCTTCTCAACAACTCTGTCGGCAACCTCAACTGTTTCACGGCTTAAATTCTCTTTTCTTTCTCTTGCGGATTCCTGATCTGTAATGTCTCTCATGATGCACAGGAGAATGTGATTTTCACGGTCCGGTACAATTGTCATTTCGACATACTTGCGGTATTCTGCAAGATATTTCTTCTCGTTGTAAATGCTTGTGCCTGACTGATTAACCTGAATGAACTCCTTAGGATCGAGAATTCTTACAAGCTGATCGCCGAGTATATCGGAAGCATAGCGCAGGTTCATAATCTTGAGTGCGGATGGGTTAATCTGCTGAACCTCATAGTTCTCGTTTACAACGACAATTCCGTTTGGTGTATTCTTGAATATTGTGTTAGAGAGGCTCTCTGCCTTATCCTTGATGTAAGGAATACACATGGAAACCTCTGCCTTGCCCTGACATACGGCAATTGCCTTTTCACGGCATGTCTCGTAACCGCAGGAACCGCAGTTATACTCCTGAGAAGGCTTATACTTGCCCATCTCTCTGAGTACAGCGGAAATCTGGGTTTCTGTAGGCATGGCAATACCCATATCTATGTAATCGAAATGCTGCTTGAGCTCGAGTTCATCAGGCTGTTCAACAGCAAAATCGTTTTTACCTGCAAAATTGGCAACAGCAAGATAATTCTCAACCGGTGAGAAACGCTTCTTGCTCATTACAGGACCGCCTATACATGAACCTATACACATGCTCATCTCTACAAAGCAGTGATGAATTTTTCCGGCCTCAATATCTCTTAATGTGGAGATACAGTTGGAAGGACCGTCAACGGCAATGTAGTTGTAGCCTGTTTCCTGGCTCATGGTCTTGAGAATTCCGCCCGCAGTCGGGAAGAATCTTGCGCGGCTCTCTTCATTCTTTACGATATTCTGCTCCGGAACAATCTTTGCCTCGGCAAACCATTCCTCAAGCTCCTCAAAGGTGAGAACAGCGTCTACGATTCCCTCGTATCTCTGGGCTTCGTCCTTCTTTGCTACACAAGGGCCGACAAATACGGTTTTTGCCCTTGGTATTCTCTTCTTTATATCTTTGCAGTGGGCCTGCATTGGGGTGATTACATCTGCAAGGAAAGGAAGTGCGTTTGGATAATATTTCTGAATAAGAAGATTAACAGAAGTACAGCAGGATGAAATGATAATATCCTGCTTATCCTCGGAAATCATTCTCTCATACTCACGCTTTACGAAAGTTGCACCGATGGCTGTTTCTTCTGCATCGAAGAAGCCGAGCTTTTTGAGAGCATCTTTCATGGATTCTATACCTACACCGTCCCAGTTTGCGACAAAAGACGGAGCAAGTGAAACAACAACAGGATCACCGCTCTGTATAAGAACCTTTACTTTTTCAACCTCAGAAGAAATTTCCTTTGCATTCTGAGGGCACACTACAAAGCACTTTCCGCACAGGATGCACTCATTCTGAATAATATGAGCCTGACCACCTGAGAAACGGATAGCTTTAACAGGGCAGTGTCTTATACACTTGTAGCAGTTTACGCAGTTGGATTTTTTTAATGTTAAGCAGTTAGCCATGTCTATATCTCTTCTCAATTAAGATTTTTTAATACTTTATCTTCCCAAAAGTCTCTGAAATTTGCAGGAGTTACACCTGTTACAACTTCATCGTCAACCTGGATTGTAACGCCCTCACGGTTGCATCTGCCAATGCAGAAGCTGCCGGCGAGAGTAATCTCAGTCTCGAGCTTTTTCTCCTGAATATACTTCTGGAGAAGCTCAACAATTTCTTCCGATCCCTTGAGATGACAGGAAGATCCGACACAAATCTGGATAATCATAATCTATACCCCATTTGTGCACTTTAGCCGCTCCCCCCGAAACGGAAGGAACGGCAGTGCAAAATTATCTGTCAGTGACAAATGTCACTTATGTTTAAATCAGACCTTAGCCTTGATGTTCTGCTCGAAGAAATCCTTAACTGTCTCAGGAGAAACAGAGTGGAATGCATCGTCAACAGTTACACAAACGCCTTCCTGGCACTTGCCCATGCAGAATGTTCCGCCGAGCTCTACCTTGTCACCGAGATTGTTCTCTGCGATGAGATACTGGAGCTGCTCAACAACCTGACGGGATCCCTTGATGTGGCAGGATGAACCGATACATACTGTAACTTTCATAAATAAGTCTCCTTATTATTCGTAATCTACAACGTTTACCCAGGAAAGGAGGAACTCGCGCTCTCTCTCATTTCCCTTTACGGACTGGGAAGCTGCTACGATTGGCATCCACTTCTGAACATACTGCTTAGCAGTGTTGCTCTTCATGCAGAAGAGGTTGAGGTACTTCTCAGCTGCATCAAAGTCGCCATCGAGGTAGAAGAGAAGGTATGTTCTTGCAACGTCAGCGGAAGCGTTACCCTGTGTTGCGTGGGACCAGTCGAGGATGTAAGGTGTGCCGTCCTCAGCGATGAGGATGTTGGATGGGCAGAAGTCGCCGTGGCAAACCTTGTTGTGCTTTGGCATAGCCTCAAGACGTGTGTGGAGGTCGTATCTTGTTGTTGCGTCAAGATCGGAAACCTCAATCTTGGAGTTCATCTTATCCTTGAGCTTGTTAAGTCTCTTTGCTGACTTGGAGTGCATGTCGAGCTGAAGGTCAACGAGAAGGTTAATGTACTCGTCCTTCTTCTCCGGCTCTTCCTTCATAAGCTGAGAGAGAGTCTTGCCCTTGATGTACTCGGAAACAATTGTCCACTTTCCTTCAGTCATTGTAACTTCGAGAACCTTTGGAATGTTGAGACCTGTTTCCTCAACGAGAGCCTGGTTAAGGGCCTCGTTGAGAACATCTGCCTTGGAGTAGTCTTCGTTAAAAACCTTGTAGCATCTATCGTTGTCACGGTAGATAGTCTTTCTGTTACGAACAGCAATAACTCTATCGAATGTCATTTTGGGTTCCTCCAATTACAGGTTCTTGTTGATTCCGTTCTTTGCTCTGCGGAATGACTGCTTAACGTCTGTCTTATCTACACCGGAGAGCTGTGCCTCGCTTGGGAAGCTCATCTCTTCGAACTTGTTGCCGTAGTAAGCATTGAGATACATCTGCTTGAGCTCGCTCATGAGTGGGTAACGTGGGTTAGCACCTGTGCACTGGTCATCAAATGCCTGCTCTGTCATCTCATCGAGTCTTGCAAGGAAGTCTTCCTCGTTTGGAACATAATCCTTGATTGTCTCCTTGATGCCTACATACTTCTTGAGGTCATCGATCTTAGCGATGAGAGCCTCGAGCTTCTCAGCATCGTTGTTGCCCTTGCATCCGAGGTAATCAGCAACCTCAGCGTATCTTGCGAGTGTGTGTGGGTGATCATACTGAGAGAATGTACCCATCTTTACAGGAACCTCAGAAGCGTTGAATCTGAGAACTTCGTCGATCATGAGTGCGTTGGCAACACCATGTGGGAGGTGATGGAAAGCACCGAGCTTATGAGCCATGGAGTGGCAGATTCCGAGGAATGCGTTTGCGAATGCCATACCGGCCATAGTAGCTGCGTTAGCCATCTTCTCTCTTGCCTCAACATCGTTCTGGCCGTTGTCGTATGCTCTTGGGAGGTACTCGAAGATTGTCTTGAGAGCCTTGAGAGCAAGACCGTCTGTGTAATCTGTAGCCATGATGGAAGCATAAGCCTCGAGAGCATGTGTTACAGCGTCGATACCGGAAGCAGCTGTGAGGCCTCTTGGAGCGGACATGTGGTAATCTGTATCGATGATAGCCATGTCAGGGAGGAGCTCGTAGTCAGCGAGAGGATACTTAACACCTGTCTTCTCATCTGTGATAACAGCGAATGGTGTAACCTCAGAACCTGTACCGGCGGATGTCGGGATAGCGATGAAGTAAGCCTTCTCACCCATCTTAGGGAATGTGTAGATTCTCTTTCTGATATCTACGAATCTCATAGCCATATCCATGAAGTCTGCTTCCGGATGCTCATAGAGAACCCACATGATCTTAGCAGCGTCCATAGCGGAACCACCACCGAGGGCGATGATTGTGTCAGGCTGGAATGCCTTCATCTGCTCTGCGCCTCTGATAGCACACTCGAGTGTTGGGTCCGGAGCTACGTCGAAGAAGCAGCTGTGCTGAATGCCCATCTCGTTGAGCTTCTTGAAAATAGGATCTGCATAACCGTTGCTGTAAAGGAACTGGTCTGTAACGACGAATGCCTTCTTCTTGCCCATAACGTTCTTGAGTTCATCAAGAGCTACAGGTAAGCAACCCTTCTTGATATAAACCTTCTCAGGAGCTCTGAACCAAAGCATATTCTCTCTTCTCTCCGCTACTGTCTTAATATTGATAAGGTGCTTAACACCTACGTTTTCTGAAACTGAGTTGCCACCCCAGGAACCACAACCGAGTGTGAGTGATGGAGCGAGCTTGAAGTTGTAAAGATCACCGATACCACCGTGGGAAGCTGGTGTGTTAACGAGGATACGGCAAGTCTTCATTCTCTTTGCGAATGCATCAACCTTAGCCTGCTCTGTCTGAGCGTTGAGGTAGATGGAAGATGTATGACCGTAACCGCCGTCTGCGATGAGGTGCTCTGCCTTTGCGAATGCATCCTCGAGGTTCTCTGCCTTGTACATAGCAAGAACTGGAGAAAGCTTCTCGTGAGCGAACTCCTCGGAGATGTCAACGGACTCAACCTCACCGATGAGGATCTTTGTTCCCTCCGGAACTGTTACGCCTGCGAGCTCAGCAATCTTGGCAGCCTTCTGACCAACGATCTTAGCGTTGAGAGCGCCGTTGATAACGATAGTCTTTCTTACCTTCTCTGTCTCTTCCGGATTGAGGAAGTAGCAGCCACGTCTTGCGAACTCTTCCTTAACTGCATCGTAGATTTCCTTGATGATGATAACAGACTGCTCGGATGCGCAGATCATACCGTTATCGAATGTCTTGGAGTGGATGATGGAGTTAACAGCGAGAACGATGTCAGCTGTGTCGTCGATGATAGCTGGTGTGTTACCGGCACCAACACCGAGAGCCGGCTTACCGGAGGAGTAAGCTGCCTTAACCATGCCAGGACCACCTGTTGCGAGGATGATGTCAGCTTCCTTCATAACTGTGTTTGTCATCTCGAGGGATGGAACATCAATCCAACCGAAAAGTCCTTCAGGAGCACCTGCCTCAATAGCAGCCTCAAGAACGATCTTTGCAGCAGCGATTGTGGAGTTCTTTGCTCTTGGATGTGGGGAAATGATGATACCGTTTCTTGTCTTGAGGGCAAGAAGTGTCTTGAAGATAGCTGTGGAAGTTGGGTTTGTTGTTGGGATAACAGCAGCGATAACGCCGATTGGATCTGCTACCTTCTTAATACCGAACTCCTTGTCTTCTTCGATGATGCCACAGGTCTTTGTATCTCTGTAAGCATTGTAGATGTATTCACTTGCGTAGTGGTTCTTGATAACCTTGTCTTCAACAATACCCATGCCTGTCTCTTCAACAGCCATCTTTGCGAGAGCAATTCTCTGCTTGTTAGCTGCTGTTGCGGCTGCGAGGAAGATCTTATCTACCTGCTCCTGAGTGTATGTTGCGTAGATGCTCTGAGCCTTTCTGACTCTCTCAATAGCTGCTTCGAGCTTCTCAACGCAGTCAATGATTTCGTAAACCTGGTTTCCCATTCTCGGTTTTCCTCCTTAATGATTATACATTCTGGTATCGAATTATATATAGTTAGGCATATAGCCGAATTGTCATCTGACCTCAGCCCGAAAAGCTTCTCAGGGCATAATTTCAGATTATTACAATTAACTTTGTTAATATTTTAACATACTTCTCAAAAAATGGAATTACCAAAAAGATATAGAAGTATTATCAAAATAATAACCCGCCAAAAATCGATACCGATAAACTGAACGGACAGGAATAAATTTACCTTTTGTAATTTTACCATAAACAACAAAATAATACTATTATGTATATTAACAAAACAGAGCACCCTTTCTTTGTCGATTTGCCATAAAGTCCCGATTTGTGTAAAATATCCGTAAAATTTTTCCGGTTTTATTTTCTTTTCGGCAAATAAAAAAGCCGTCTCCCCCAACCGGAAGACGACATCGGTTTTTACTGTTCGCCGTTTTTTCTGACCATGAAAATGCCGACTGTATTCGACACTATTGTGAACGCATCAAAAGCAGCCGCAACATAATTCTTTATCGAGAAATCATATATAAGCCACAGGCATGATGTTGATATTATTACCGTTTTAAGAAGCACAGCACTCTTCACATCAAGTAACCACGTGAAAGCAATTGCAGAGATAAGCGGAAACAGTGAGAGAATTCCGTTAAATGACATGAGGCATGGCACAGCAACAATCACGGAAAACACAACCTTGAGCGGAACATTAAGTTTCCACTTAATACAGATGAGATTTCTCAGAATACTTAAAAGAGTAGCTATGCCTCCGCTTGTGCCACCAAGCACCAGATTCGCCGTTCCCTGAAAGGCAAACTGAGCACACTGTGCAAGAATAATTTTATTACGGTTTTTTACAAGACCTATGGCAACCATAATGGCCGATCCGATAAAAGCCAGAATATTTCCGAAAATCAAAGAGTTCATAATTCCCCTGCTTTCTTTTTATATAACACAAAAACTCTCCTGATTTCTCAAGAGAGTTTTTCGTGGTGCGCGAGACGGGACTTGAACCCGTACGTCGTAGACACACGCACCTCAAACGTGCCTGTCTGCCAATTCCAGCACTCGCGCATTTATTTGTTTTTGTCTGTTGAGTCACTCAACGATGACTATTATACCACGTAATTCCAAAATGTCAACAACTTTTTTCAGAAATTTTTTCAGATGAATTTTGCCTCCGGTTTCTGCTATTCTCCGGTCACTTTTACAGGAACTTTCCGAGAGGTTTTACAGATTCCACATATAACACAAAAACTCTCCTGATTTCTCAAGAGAGTTTTTCGTGGTGCGCGAGACGGGACTTGAACCCGTACGTCGTAGACACACGCACCTCAAACGTGCCTGTCTGCCAATTCCAGCACTCGCGCTTATTCATTTGTGTTGTTCGTCACAACGTTGATTATTATACCACGAATTTTCGGAATGTCAACAACTTTTTTAAATTATTTTCAGTTTTTTTATTTCTCCATATATTCAGCCAGAGCCGCACTGCCGTGATCCCGCTTAATACTGCGCTTCATCCAGTTTCCTCTCAGGTAATAAACTATGAATACCACGGCGGTAATTGCCCATGAAACAGGATAGTTCATTGCCACCATGGTAACGGTAGGCCATATTTTCACTGCGGTTGTGAGCCAGATTATTCTCAGACCGCAAACACCGAGGCAGGTGATGAGCATCGGCTGTAACGCCTCGCCCACTCCTCTGATTGCACCGGAGAAAATTTCTATGAACACGAAAATGAAATATGATGGTGCGAACACACAGAAGAAATTGGCACCTATTCCGATAACCTCGCTGTCTTTTGTGAATATACCGAGAAGCGGATATCTGAATACAAAGATTATCACACTTAGCACCAGAACACAGGCCATATCAAGAACAAGTCCGACCTTTGCGGTCTGTTTGACTCTGTCATATTTCTTCGCGCCGAAGTTCTGCCCCGCAAAGGTGGTTACGGAAATACCGAAGGCGTTCATAATCATCCATACGAAGCCGTCAATCTTACCAATGGCAGACCATGCGGCAATGCAGGCTGTTCCGAATCCGTTTATGCTTGTCTGTATAAGAAGGTTTGAGAGCGAGTACATTACGGACTGACCACCTGCCGGAAGACCTATTCTGATTACGCTTCTTAAAAGAGATACATCGAAACGGATTTTTCTTACCTCGAGCTTATACATATCATCCGTTCTCATAAGTCTGTACATAATGCATATTGCACTGACGAGCTGTGAAAGTATGGTGGCAAACGCAACACCGAAAACAGCCCATCTGAACACAACTACAAACAGGAGATCGAGAACTATATTGGTTAAACAGCAGATTATAAGTATATACAGCGGAGTTTTGGAATCTCCGACGGCACGAAGCACGCCTGTACCTATATTATAGACGAGATTTCCTATACATCCCGCAAAATAAACAAACATATAAAGCACGGCATCGTCCAGAATTTCATCCGGGCAGTTCATGAGCTTCAGGGAAGTTCTTGAGCCAAGAAAACCTATGAGCATGATTACCACACCGCCGACTATGGCAAGAGCCATGGATGTGTGAACCGCCTTTGATACATTCTCCCTGTCCTCTGCACCATAGAACTGCGATATGATAACAGTACATCCCGAGGAAACACCTATGAAGAATCCTATCAGCAGATTAAGCGCCGTTGCCGTGGTACCTACCGCCGCAAGTGCCTCGGTTCCGACAAAATTACCGACAATAACGGTATCAACGGTATTATACATCTGCTGGAAGAAAGTTCCTATGAGTATGGGAAAGAAAAAGAGGAGTATCTGCTTCCAGAGATTTCCCTCTGTCAGATTTGTGTTGTTTCTTGATCTGAGTGACATTTCACACCTCGATAATAATAAATGATAACTTTATAAATTCTACTACTTTTAATAATAGTCTTCAATATTTAATTGGCGAAAATATTATCACTTGAAATTCCGTGTTTCTGTGATATCCTAAATACATAACCACTGTTAAGGAGGCTTACCATGAAAAAAGCCGCATATATACTGAAAAGCAATAACATCTACCGGGGAACAGGCATGGATACATTTCCGGGTATTGTCGCCGTAAGGGACGATAAAATCATTTTTGTCGGTGACACACAGAGAGAAAAGGATTTCACCGACGAACACACAGAAATTATGGATTTCGGTGATAAACTCATAATGCCCGGTATGCACGATGCCCACCTGCACTTTTTCATGAGCGGACTGTATGCCGACCCAAAGGTAAAAGTCAGCTCCACCGACAGAAGCGAACAGGAATGTGTAGACGGTCTCAGGGACATAGAAAACCTTGTGGGCAAGGACGAATGGATGCTCGGAGCAGGCTGGAACCACACGGAGTGGGACAATCCTGTTCTGCCCACAAAGCATTCCCTCGACAAAGCCTATCCCGACAGACCCGTTGCCATGATTTCCGCAGACTGCCACACGGTATGGATGAACTCGAAAGGACTTGAGAAAATCGGTGTGGACAGAAACACCCCCGACATCAGCGGAGGTTTCATGGACAGAGATGAAAACGGCGAACCTCTCGGAGTTTTCCACGAGGCCGCCGCCACAAGTTTATATCGTGTACTGTTCGATTTCCCTGAGGAGGAAAGCGAACGTTTCTACCTGAATTTCATGAAAATACTCAACTCCTACGGAATAACATCTGTATGTGACATGAGCATAATGGCTGTTCCGGGTCTGGATTTCGTCAGGGATGACATTTACGAAAAGCTGGAAAAAGAGGGTAAACTCAGCGTGCGAGTTCACATGTTCCCCACCATGGAGCCGGGTCTTGAGCGTGCCATGGAGATGAGAGACAGGTTTCAGGGGCCAATGCTATACTGCAACGGTGTAAAGCATTTCTTCGACGGAGTGAGCGGATGCCACACAGCCTACCTGAAAGAGCCTTATTCCAACGCCTACTTCCCGGGTGACTGCGGCAAGACCACAGTTCCCCCCGATGACATGAGGAGAATGCTCCTTGAGGCCCACGAGAATGATTTCTCCATGAGGGTTCACACCATAGGTGACGAGGCAATTCACCTGATGATAGATTACGCCGAGGAGGCAGAAACCAAGTTCGGACACAAGCCATGGCTTCATCACACCCTTGAGCATCTCGAGAATTTTCAGTTTGATGATATAGAGAGACTCCAAAGAGCTCACCTTATAGCATCGGTTCAGCCTGCCCACATACTGCTGACAGTAAGCGGTGTCGAGAGGGATTTAGGCTACGAGCGCAACCAGCTCATGTGGCCATTCAGACGCCTTATTGACAGCGGTGTCCGGATTGCCTTCGGCACAGACTCCCCTGTTGTGGATGTAAACCCCCTCCACAGCATATACAATGCGGTAACACGCCAGTCCGCCTTTGACGGTAGTCCTGCAGGTGGCTGGATACCGAGGGAGAAAATCGCCCCATGGGAGGCTGTCAGTGCCTACACCTACGGCTCCGCCTGTGCGGCAAACGCCGAGCATCTTTACGGAACCCTCGCCCCGGGTATGTTCGCGGACATATGTGTTCTCGACCACAACATAATAAAAGAAGATCCCGAGAATATCCTCGAGACCTACTGTGTTATGACTATGTGTGGGGGGAAAATCGTATATGATAATTCGGAATTCGGAGTTCGGAGTTCGGAATAATTTTCAGGCGGACTTTTCCTGTTATGGGAGAGTTCGCCTTTTTGATTCAGAAATTATTCATCAGCGCAGCGACTTCATCATTCATCATTCATTTGGTCTTTCGCTGTTGGGTGGCAGGCTTTGTTCTCCTGACAACTCCACCAGTCTTGTTTTGCAAAACAAAACTCGACAGCCCCCTCAAAGATGGGGCCAAGTCCTGATTTCTGACTCCGCATTTTTAATTTGGAACATGATAAAGAGGGCCGTCAGGAATTGCTCGAAAATGCTTTACATTTTCTCGACTCTCCTGACTGTCTTCTTTTTTTGTCATTGCTTTGCAATAGTTTTCGTTCTTAAATATGCCTGCATCTGACTTGCTTTGGGCTCTGCCCAAACCCGCAAGCAATAAAAATTCTACATTTTTAGTCTTCCCCTTTGGGGAAGGGGGACCGCTTGCGGTGGATGAGGTTGAAAAGCTTGGCAAAAGCTTTAATTCTTAATTGCCCGTCCTCTCATAAAGTACCATACCGCAAACAGCATCAGTCCCATAACACACAGGCCTCCGCCGAAACAGAAGCTTCCCGCAAGGCTTATATCCGCAAGTTTTCCGAATATCAGGTTTGCCATTACCGCCACGCTGTCGGTTATCAGGGCATTTATGCTCAGTGCCGTTGCTCTGTTGTCCGTTGTAATCTGCTTATTCTCAAGGTTTGTTCCCATTGGTCTGTATATATACATTGCTATATATATCGCCAGAACGCTTATTACCGATAAAACCGCACTGTCTGTGAACGCCACCGTGAAACATGCCAATGCAGACACGGCAAACATAAGCACACCTGTTTTAAGCACGCCGAGTTTATTTGTGATTTTATGGGAGAATCCTCCCAGCATGCCGAGGGCTGTCATTATGATATACACCACGCCTATTGAGCTTTCCGTCATGCCCACGGATATATATTTCACCTGACTTAAGAACACCGTTCCTGTCTGATATACATTTGCAAGACAGCATCCTGCAAAAATGAAAATCATCAGATATTTATTTGTGAGGGCAGTTTTAAGTTCTCTCACGAAAACTTTAAGGTTCGGTTTCTCCTCTTCCTCATCATTCTTAACCTCCACAAGGAAGAAGCTGACAAAAGCCGCAATTCCGTATGTTATCACAGTCAGAAATGCCGCAAGGCGGTAATTGCTCTTTATAAACAGGGTGAAAATTACTGTGGAAAACAGCACACCTGCGGTCTCGAAATTGCTCTGAACCGCACAGATTTTCTGGAATTTATCCTTATCACAGCTTAAATACAGCATACTTACATCAACGCCGGAAAATCCCGAAATTACCACCGAGAGTATTATTCTTTCCACAAGGAACATGCCGAAGCCGTCTGCCCTCCAGAATATTATCTTCGAGACAAAGAACAGCACATAGCATATTATAAGTGTTTTCTTATAGCCTATTCTGTCGGCGATTACACCCCACGGTATTTCCAGTATGAGACTAAGCACGAGGCTTATGCTCTCGATTATGGTAATCTGAAACACACTCACGCCCACCGCCTGACGGTAAAGTGTGGCGATGCTTGCATAGAATACCATGCCCTCAAGGCAGTATATGGCATAGAGCAATGGGATATTTCTTGATTTTTTCTCTTTCATACTTAACTCTCCTTTCTTTCAATATTCTGAAGTATAGCACCGTAAAACAAAAGCTGTCAATTTATATTCTTGTATTGAATCTTTATGAGTGATAAAATATAGTCACCAAATTAAGGGAGGATTTTTACCATGAGCGAAGCAACATTTACCAGGCTTTTTGACAATGTTTGGCAGGTTCACGAGGAAAGCAAAGCAGCCATTGTTGATGCATATCTCATAGTCGGCGAGGAGCGCTGTGCCCTTGTGGACTGTTTACAGAGTGTCACAGGATTATACGAGGACATACGCAGAATTACCGACAAGCCGATTGATGTACTCATAACCCACGGCCACCTTGACCACCTCGGCACAGATGCGAAGAACCTCAAAGAAAACGGTGCGAGAATAATGATGGATAAAAGGGATTGGATAGTCCCGAAGGCAATGCACGGTTTCGAGTTCCCCGATGATTTCTTCACAGAAATCAATGACGGCAACATCATAGACCTCGGCGGAACAAAGCTGGAGGTCATGGAGATTCCGGGACACACACCGGGCAGTGTGATTTTCGTTGACAGAGAAAATCAGCGTGCCTACACCGGCGACGGCATAGGCAGCGGAGAAATCTGGCTTCAGATTCCTTTCACATCCACACTCGAAGATTACAGGGTAAACCTTGCAAAGCTTCTCACAAAGCTTGAGGAATTACCGAATCTCATGATATTCCCCGGACACAGATACCAGAGCCCCGTTCAGCTTGGTCTTGAATATGTAAAGGATCTCCTCACAATTACAGACAAAGTTATTGCAGGTGAGATAGTCGGCGAACCTGAACACCTTAAGCTCGGAGAACTGGAAATGGACTACAAAATTGCAAAATACGGTCTTATGAGAGGCTATTCTTACAATCCCGATAGAATACATAATACATAAGAAACTATTGATTTTGTACACATCTTATATATTTTTTCTTGCACTATGCACAAAAGGACAGTTTATATGCAAACTGTCCTTTTTTAGTTGAAATCGTTCAAATTTACAACAGCAAACCGCTGAAAAACGGCTGAAATTTGGGAAAAAAGTCAATTTCTTTTTCGGAAAATAAATAGTATAATATCTTTTATCAAATGTTAATATTCGGCAAAACCCAAAAAACAAATAATACAACGGAGTGTTAATTATGTTTGAGAAAGGTCAGGTAATACTTTACGGTAATCAGGGTATCTTCAAAGTTACAGGCACAGAAATTCAGACTTTTGCCGGAATCGACAGCGAATATTATGTGCTCGAAGGTATTTTCGAAACTCAGCGCAAGGTTTATGTTCCGATGAAAAGCCCAAAACTCATCGAAAAAATGAAGCCTGTTCTCTCGAGGGATGAGGTTGAAAATCTTATAGACTCCATTCCGAACAGAGAGAATATCTGGATTGATAACGAAAACCGCCGCAAAGAGGCTTTCAGGGAGATTCTTTCATCGGGAAACAGAGGAAGTCTGTTAGATCTTATAACTACTCTTTCCGCACACAGAACAATATGCCGTCAGAACGGAAGAAAAATGCACCAGTGTGACGAACGTGCCTATAAAGAGGCTGAAAAGCTTGTGTATGAAGAGTTCTGTTATGTACTGGATATTCCTCAGCAGGAAATAGTCGGATATATCACAAACCGTGTTCCGGCATTTGCAAGTTAATAAACCGAAACGGGGTGCTCACGAAGATCAACCCCTCGTGGCCCCTTTTACGGCTGTGAGAGCAATAGTTCTCGCAGCCTGTTTTTTATGCAAAAAGAGCTGTGCGTTTTCACGCAGCAGCTCTTCTGTGTTTTTATTCTGTTTTGCCTGCATCCTCAGATGAATCCACCGCTGATGAAGGAGCCTCGACATCTTCTTTGACTTCGCCTACATTGACCTGAACGGTATATTTACCGTAAACCCAGCAGTTTGAGCTGGATGATGAAATGCTGAAGACAACAGGAATATCTACGCTTCCGTTAACATCGGCAAAACTTGCCATGTCTATGGTTCCGTGAATATCATCCGCTGACAGTTTTGCCATCTGTGCAGATGAACCCACAACGGTAATATCCGCCGACTTGGTTACAAGACTTACGGTTTTACCCTCGGGAACATTGGAAACTGTCATATTCGCCGCCGGTACAGAGAATGTTTTTTCTTTGTATCCGTTCAGATTGATGCTTACGGTTGCCTCTTCCACACCGCTGACGTTCTTGACTCCGCTTGGAATCGGTATTTCCATTGTGAACTTGTTGTTTGTGAGATTTACCGCCGAGAAATCGACAGAGTTCGGAAGAGATATCTCTTTATACTGTGAAACGGTTTCTCCGTCTCCGGCAATATCTATACTTGCGGGATCTATTGATATTCTTGAATCTGAGAAGCCGCTCGGAGCATTGATATCACAGGATATGTTTACAGTCTGTTTGCTGAGAACACTTACATTTACCTTTACCGTATCAACACTGAGTGTGAGATAGCTGGTATCGGTTTTAATCTCCTGTCCGTCGGCATCGAGACATACGAGGGTACATTCAAACTCCTGGCTGGATGTTATCGGCTCCGCAAATGATCTTTTCGCCGCAACACTCGAAACCCTGTTTACAGATGAAGCCGGTCCGCTTACAACCACATTTTCATCGGAAAATTCAGGAGTTCCCACATAATAGCTGGAACTGGCTGTAATTTTCAGGCTGTTCTCTATTTTGAACGTAGCTTCTTTGTATTTATCGTAGCTTATTGTAATTGAATCCGGATTGACTTTGGAAATATCGTAATCTGTCAGATTTGTTCCGTTTTTCACCGCAGTTACCGGAATTGTCTCTGTAACGAGTGTATTACCCGTAAGCTTTGTGGAATTCGGAGAAACACTTGCGACGACTTTTATATCATCCGGCGTGACCTTATTTACAACAAGGCTGGAACCCGAAAGAGAAACATCTGCTGTATCGTAACTCTGACTGAATACCTTTATACCTTCCTGTTTTGCCGACTCCGAGTAGTCAAATTCAATAGGAATATCATAAAGAACTCTCGGCTTCTCATCGGTATTTGAGAAATTCATGCTAACCCATATTCCAAGGGCGGCACATACCGAAAAAATCAGCACAAAAGTATTGTGATAAAACAGTGCACCTATACCTGTTTTCTTTTTTGCTGCTTTCTTTTTGGAAATACTCCTGAGTTTATTAAAAAACCGGGGCATCACTTATTCCCCCTTATCTTTGAGATTATGCTTGAAGCCTCGTAGCTATCTTCGGGGAGAAGATAATTTCTGAGGGTTTCTCTGAGAGATTCACGGTTGAAGTTTCTTGTAAGGAAGCCGTTTACCGCAAGGGAAATCTGACCTGTCTCCTCAGAAACAACCACAACCACGGCATCGGAATTTTCGCTCATTCCCAGGGCTGCTCTGTGTCTTGTGCCGAGAGCGGCATTTACATCGTTATTATCTGTAAGCGGAAGTATGCAGCCTGCCGCCATTATTTTGCCGTCTCTTATTATCATTCCGCCGTCATGAAGCGGTGCTTTGTTGAAGAATATATTACCGATAAGCTGAGCGGAAATATCGGAATTGATAATTGTTCCTGTGGCTATGGTATCACCAAGAACTGTTTTCCGCTCAAACACGATAAGGGCACCCATCTTCATCTGCTGGAGAATTGAGGTTCCCTCTACCACCGCATTTATTGCATTGGCTGTTTCACGCACGGACTCTGAATCGATTTTACCGAAACCGACAAAAGCCATGACCCTGTTTCCCCAGTTTGAACGGCCTATCTGCTCGAGGGCACGTCTGATTTCCGGCTGAAAAACTATAAGCAGGGCAACAAAAGCAAACTGGAAGAGATAGGAAAGTATCTCGTTTACCATCTTCAGTCCCCACCATTCGGAGATAAAGAAGGCCACCACAAGGAAAATGAGACCTTTTACCAGCTGTCCGGCTCTTGATTCTCGTACTATTCTTATACCGCTGTATATAAGCAAAGCGACAAGGGCAATATCAACCGCATCCTGAATGGTGAACGCACGAAAGATATTCATGATTATTCTACCATAGTCGCTGAGCATGTTCATAAACGTAGCTATATGTATCCACTCCTTTCACAGGTGTACATAATAATTTTAGCACAATACATAGATGAATTAAAGTGTATTAATGAAAAGAAACGGAAAAATTAGTTTCCGTCATTATGTCAAAAATTTTGAATTTTTCTGACGATGGCTATTTACTCCTTGACTGACTTTGCTGAAAAGGTCCGGCAAGAATTGCGCATCTGCTTTGCAGATAGCGACTCTCTTGCCTACACTCTTTTTATTCATTGCTTTGCAATGGTTTTCCTTTTAAATATAACAACAATAAAGAGGATTGGGGACCGGTCCCCAACCCCCCTGCAAGCTTTTTTGAAAAAAGCTTGGCAAAAACTTTTACATTTCTGCCAAGCCGGTCTTTTTGTCAATAATTCTTAATTCTGAATTGAACTA
Organism: Clostridia bacterium; assembly: GCA_030526115.1. GTDB lineage: Bacteria > Bacillota > Clostridia > Oscillospirales > Acutalibacteraceae > SIG603. Next base: position 35,072 of record JAUNDK010000004.1, on the reverse strand, counting down.
AACTCTTTTTCCGTCAGATATTCTCAGGACCTCATCCGCTCCTGCGGCTATATCCTCATCGTGGGTGATTACTATAACACACTTACCTTTTTCGTGGGCAAGCGCTTTGAGTATTCCGATTACCTTTGTTCCGTTCTCGGTATCAAGGTTACCTGTTGGCTCATCCGCAAGTATTACCTTTGCGTCCGTTGCCAGTGCTCTTGCTACGGCTACTCTCTGCTGTTCGCCACCGCTCATCATCTTTGGGAACTGCTTGAATATTTTTTCTCCCAGTCCCACAGAAAGCAGGAGTTCCTTTGCTCTGTCCTCTGCTTCCTTCTTCGGCATTTTATTAAGCTGCATGGGATACATTACATTCTCAAGAGCTGTAAGTAGCGGGAAAAGATTGAAGTTCTGATAGATTACGGAGATCTCCTTTCTTCTCAGCTCACTTCTGTCTATGTCCTTTGTTGCCTTGCCATCAAAGACTATCTCTCCCCCTGTGGGAAGGTCAAGCCCTGCAAGCAGTGAAAGCAGGGTAGTTTTACCGCTGCCGCTTCTGCCGACTATGGCATAGAACTTTCCGCTCTCGAAATCATAGCTTATATCGCTTAACGCCTTAACCGTCTGGTAACGGCTTCTGTATTCATAATCAACTTTATTTACACTGAAAATACTCATTTTCTCATCTCCTTAATCTGAAGAAGTCAGAATAGATATAACATTGGTTCTAAGTAATGTGAGAACTGCGAGGGCACATCCGAACAGATAAACCGGAATGAACACCAGCACGCTGTAAGCTGTGCTTATAGGCTCTGCCGAAACTATCAGACACACAGCCGCGCTGACTACGGCACCGACTATACATATAAATGCACTCTCCAGCATCATTGTACCGAAGATGTTTAACTTCGATGAACCGAGGGAACAGTTTATTGCTATCTCTCCCCTTCTTGACTGCATGAGCAGGTAGGATGAGAGGAATGCGATAAGCACCGCAGCAATGAATATCGGATAATACAGAGTATTAAGCATATTGATATTCTTGATTAGCGGTTCACTTGTTCTGATGTATATACCGTCTGTGATTATACAGGAATTTCCGTACTGGGCTGTGGAGCTTGTCTTTCTCTGGCACTCCACCATTCTTGTATCCTTCAGCAGAGCAATGAGGTCGTTGAGATCCTCAGGATTATTGATTCTGAAATTTGCGCTTGTCGGCCAGGTATGGAAGTTCTGTTCCTCTGCCATATTTCTTAAGGTCTGGAACGGAGCGATAAATCCCACGCCCATGGGAATGCGGTCGTTATCTATATAATCGAAACTTCCGACTATCTTAAATGTATGCTCACCGCTGAAGAAAGAACCGCCGTTCTCCCTTTTTGTGTAGAAGAACTTTGTGAACTCGTCACCGACTTTAAGGCCCGATTTCTCCAGCATATCTTCGCTCATTACGCAGACGAAGTCCTCACCGCTGAAGAGGCTTCCGTCATAACCGTTGAGGTAAGTGATCTCACCTTCCTCAAACAGGCTGTCATTTGTTGTACCTGCACAGGCACCGAGGGTTGTGGCGACCTTATTTCTTACTCTCACTTTGGAGATAAGCTCGTCGCTGTAAAGACCTCCGGTTACATATACTATCGGTGTGCAGTAGCCTGAGTTTGCGATTATATCAAGGCGTCTTGTGTCTATGATAAGGCCTGTGGTCTGAGTTCCGGAGATATTGCAGAATTTAAGCTCAAGATTGATATTCTCGGAGATATCCTTAAGCTCCTGCTCCTGCTTGCCTAAAAATCCCGAATAGATTACGAGGAAGGCTGAAAGCACCATGACCACGATCAGGGCGATAAGGCTTTTACCCTTGTTTCTGAGAACATTTCTCGTTACATTGCTGATTGTAAACATGTGCTTATTCACCTGCCTTTGCAAGGAGCTTCATAGGCTCTGTTGTTACTATTTTATATGTTGCTCCGCCTGAAATAGCAAGAGAAGCAAGTATTACTGCGAGTGCACTCAGGGCAAACGGCATAGGGTCAAAGCTGTAATCCGCAGTGTATTCGTAACCGCCGTTGGTTACCTTAACATCGGAATAGGTTCTGTCCACGCTTATTTCCTGTGCTGAGTTATAAGCCGCCTCACTTATCTTATCAACTGACATGGCGCCGGCAACACTGCCTATGGCTGTGCCTATCACGATTACTATAAGCACACTTAAAATGAGGTTCATCGCAGATTTGCCTATACCTGTACCGAGGGAAATGCTAATGGCTGTCTCACCCTTTTTGCGTACTATCTGAAGGAAGGCAAAGAGTATGATTATGGAGAGGGCACTTACAGCACCGCTGACTAAAAGAATTATGGAAATTCTAAGAACGGACTTTGCACCCTTTACGATATTGGTGTAGCCCATATCGTTAAACTCTATGCTTATGTTATCAAGTCCGAGCTTCTCAAACTCTGTAAGGTATGAATCTATGGTGCCGTTCTCGATAACAAAGGATGTTGTCTCATGGGAGAGAACATTGCCTCTTAAAACATTGTAGTCATTTAAATTTATGGATTTTGACGGAACAATTACAGCCTCATCAGGCATATAATATTCGGAGTCAGGCTTTGTCATTTCCTGATTTTTTGAGTAGTAGACTCCGACTATCTCGTATTCCTCACCCTCAGGCTGCCGGAAGCCGTTTAAAGGCCATCGGTCATCGGGCCATATACCCTGCTGTTTACAGTCAACCAGCATGGGCTTTTCGGTGTAGTATGCGGCATAAGGGGATATTGTGATTTTATCACCCACTGTTACATAATTGCCGTCACCGTTCATGTTTGTGGTCTCGCTTATCATGCACACCTTTGCACCGGATGCATATTCCTCCTCTGTGATGGCTCTGCCCTTTGTTACAACGGCTTCGCTTTCGTCAAAGGCTGAGTACATATCAAGACTGCTTACAGGGATAACAGGGAAAGTATCCTCGTCTGTCATAAACTGTAAATCTTCAATTACGGTCTGATATTCAATTCCGAGCTTTGTATCGAAGAAATCTTCGGTATAAGGCACAATGCATGGAAGCTGCATTTCGTTTGTGCTGTATTCATCCGCCTCTGTTACAAGGTAAGGTGTGGTAGCCATGAGGGTGATATTGCCTATATCAAGGCTATGCTCTTTTACCTCTGAGAACCAGCCCACATAAAGCTCACCCTCCTTGAGCTCTGCCGGTTCTTCACCGCTCAGGCTGTAGTATGAGATGAGATTGAGGCTTCTGTAAGTATAATCCGCATACTGATTGCCGTAGAGTATCTCGACTATCTCTATACGGTTGTTCTCTATATCGTAGTCACCGTTTTCAATCTGATCCTCTGTGGGAACAAGAATGAAATCTCTTGTTGGTTTAAACACAACGAGCTGACGGAGGAACTTATTGTATCTTCCGTTGTAATTAGCAATTAACGCATTTCCGTTTGAGGAACGGTACATGTGAGACATGAGTACGGGTCTGTGCTCGGGCTCGATTATATACGGAAGCTCCGAGAGCTCCTCGAGGCCTACAGGGTCAGAGTATTCCGCAACATCGTAGGAATCTATGCCGTCCACCACTGTACGGAAGGAACTCGGGTTCTGGGCTATTGTTCCCACGGTTACAAAATTGGAATCTATCTCGTCAAGGATATTAAGGCTCTGGGTGCAAAGCTGAACTCCTACAGAGAGAAGCACAACCGCCAGAGCGATAAGCACGATGAAAAGACAGGTGCGCAGTGGCGTTCTCGCCAGCTGTTTAGATACAAATTTCATTATTTCACCTGATTTCGATATATATAGTGTAGTATAGTGTGAATATATTCTACTACTATGGAAAATCTTTTACAAGTAAAAGGGGAGCCCTCTTTTTTGGTTATTATAGCTACAGAAGCCCATAAAACTGAAAAACCGCCGGTACCGAAGTACCGACGGATAAATTCAGTTTATCTAAATGAAATTAGAAATTAGCGTTTGTGAGGTCATCAACGATGAGTGTTCTTGGGGAGTTGTCGTTAGCTGCAGGAGCGGCAACCGGAGCTGCTGCAGGAGCTGCTGGCTTATTCTTCTCCTCGATGAACTTTGTGTAAACCTGTGGGAAAAGTGCATAGGAAAGAACATCTTCTTCACACTTGCACTTGTCACCTGCCTCAGCTCTGATCTTGTCGAGCTCAGGCTCAAGAAGGTCTGCAGGACGGCATGTGATAACTGTGTCGTCACCGATGCACTTCTTGCGAACTTCCTCGTTTACTGTGCCAGGAAGCTGACCGTACTCACCCTTGAGGAGACCCTTGGATTCCTTTGGAACCATCTTGTATCTCTCGCCCATGATAACGTTCATAACTGCCTGAGTACCAACGATCTGAGATGTTGGTGTAACGAGTGGAGGATAACCGAAGTCCTCACGAACTCTCGGAATCTCTGCGAGAGCCTCATAGTACTTATCCTCTTTACCTGCCTGCTTGAGCTGGGAAACGAGGTTGGAGAGCATTCCGCCCGGTACCTGATAGAGGAGAGTGTTTGTATCAACACGGAGAACCTTAGGGTTGATCTCGAGCTTCTCAGCTACGCCACGGAAGTGAGCAGCAGCCTCGGAGAGCTTGTTGAGGTCCATACCTGTGTCACGGCTTGTGCCCTGAAGTGTAGCAACGAGGGACTCAGTTGTTGGCTGAGATGTACCGTTGGCAAGTGGGGAAAGTGCGCAGTCAACGATGTCTACGCCAGCCTGAGCTGCCATGAGGTTGACCATGTCACCTGTACCTGTTGTGTTGTGAGTATGGAGATGAATCGGAACATTAACAGCTTCCTTGAGCTTCTTGATGAGGCTGTATGCATCATAAGGAAGAAGGAGGTTAGCCATGTCCTTAATGCAGATTGTGTCTGCACCCATGCTCTCGAGTGTCTTAGCGAGATTGATGAAGTACTCCTCGTTGTGAACAGGAGATGTTGTGTAAGAGAAGCAGGCCTCAGCGTGTCCGCCGTACTTCTTACAAGCCTTCATAGCTGTCTCGATGTTTCTTGGGTCGTTAAGAGCATCGAAGATACGGATTACGGAAATACCGTTCTCGATGGACTTCTCTACGAATTCCTCAACTATATCATCAGCGTAATGTCTGTAACCGAGGAGGTTCTGACCTCTGAGGAGCATCTGGAGAGGAGTCTTAGGCATAGCCTTCTTTAATGTACGAAGTCTTTCCCATGGATCCTCGTTGAGGTATCTCATGCAAACGTCGAATGTTGCACCGCCCCAGCACTCGAGGGACCAGTAGCCCATATCGTCGAGAAGGCTGAGAGCCGGGAGCATGTCCTCGAGCTTCATTCTTGTAGCAGCCTGAGACTGATGAGCATCACGAAGTATAGTATCGGTAATCTTCAGTGGATTCTTTGCCATTTTTGATTCTTACCTTTCTTGTTAAAGTCTGTGTGTTAATTACTTACCGAAGAGAGCGATGAATACACCGGCAGCAACAGCTGAACCGATAACACCTGCTACGTTCGGACCCATAGCGTGCATGAGAAGGAAGTTTGTTGGGTCTGCCTTCTGACCGACACTCTGGGAAACACGGGCTGCCATTGGAACTGCGGAAACACCTGCGGAACCGATGAGCGGATTGATCTTATCCTTGAGGAAGATGTTCATGAACTTTGCGAAGAGAACGCCGCATGCGGAAGCAACTGCGAATGCGCAAACGCCCATGACAAGGATCTTGAGTGTCTCTGGGTTTAAGAAGCTCTTTGCTGTAGCTGTTGCACCAACGGAAACACCGAGGAAGATTGTAACGATGTTCATGAGCTCGTTCTGAACTGTCTTGGAAATTCTGTCTACAACGCCGGACTCTGTAGCGAGGTTACCGAACATGAGGCAGCCGATAAGAGCAGCAGCATCAGGGAGCATCATGGAAACGAAGATTGTAACAACGATTGGGAAGATGATCTTCTCTGTCTTTGTGACAGCACGAAGCTGCTTCATCTTGATCTTTCTCTCCTTCTCTGTTGTGAGAAGCTTCATGATAGGAGGCTGAATAACAGGAACGAGAGCCATGTAGGAATAAGCTGCAACCGCAATTGCACCTAAAAGCTCAGGAGCGAGCTTGGATGTAACGAAGATAGCTGTTGGGCCGTCTGCACCACCGATGATACCGATGGAAGAAGCTGCCTTCTCAGAGAAGCCGAGGAGTCTGGAACCGATGTATGTTACAAAGATACCAACCTGTGCAGCTGCACCGAGGAGGAGGGACTTTGGATTAGCGATGAGCGGACCGAAGTCTGTCATGGCACCAACGCCCATGAAGATAAGGGATGGGTAGATACCAAGCTTAACGCCGAGGTAGAGGTAGTCAAGAAGACCTGTGTTGTGAGCATCGGCGAAAAGTTCCCAGTGAACATGACCTTCAGCGAAGAGCTCAGGATGATAGAGACCTGCGCCAGGGAGGTTTGTTAAAAGCATACCGAATGCGATAGGAAGAAGGAGCATTGGCTCGAACTTCTTAACTATAGCAAGATAGAGAAGTACACAGGAAATAGCGAGCATAACAAGCTGAAGTGGCTCGTTAGCAACCTGAGCAAAACCTGTTGCACTTAAAAAAGACATTACTGCTTCCATTTGATTTTACTCCTTTGTTATTAAATTGCCTGTATTATATTAAGTTTTTGATGTTATTACTTAAAATTAAGCAATTGTGCAAAGGACAGCGCCGCCTGCTACGGAAGCACCCTTGGAAACTGCAACGGATGTAACTGTACCGCTGATTGGAGCTGGAATCTCGTTCTCCATCTTCATAGCCTCGAGAACAACAACAGCTGTACCAGCCTCAACGTGCTGACCTACTGTTACGTTTACTGCGAGAACGTTACCAGGCATTGGAGCTGTAACCTCTGTGCCTGCGCCTGCCGGAGCTGCTGCAGCTGCGCCTGTAACTTCTTCTACTGTTACTTCGTAAGCTGTTCCGTTAACATTAACATTGTACTTTCTCATGATAAATTTTTCCTTTCTTTTCGAGGAGATTTTTACCTCTTTGATTTTCTTGTTGTTGTGTGATTATGGGCTATCAGAGCTTCTTGATGGAGAGAATCTTGATTCTGCCTACATCTGTACCCATATCCTCAGCGATAGCTGCAGCCATAGCTGCTACGAGCTGCTGCTTGTTGCCGACAGGAGCGACTGACTGTACCGGAGCTGCTGCTGCCGGAGCCGGTGCAGGTGTGTTTGCCTTCTGCTTTGAAGTTACACCTTCCATAATCTTACCCATGACAGAGATGATGATGATAAGGCATACAAGGCATACGAAAACAGTTACAATACCCATGCACACTACTACTGGAGTACTCATTCGGTGTGTCCCCCTTTCGGATTCATTTGATAAACTGAAATGATTTTTCTGAACACAATAACAGGTAAAGTTTATAAAAATAAACCATTTTTCCCCATTATTAAATTCCTACACATAATAACATAAACCGCAATAATTTACAACGATATATGAATAATTTATTACGCAAATTATCGCTTTTGGAAATTGACAATATTTTAACAGTTATCGGGGTTTGTTTTTTGTGTAATTTGTCGGTTTAGATTTTTAAGTTTTTTTATCAAAAGCTGTATATGATTATGCAACTTTTTCATGTTTACTCACTACTGATGGAAAAACAATTATATTTAAAATTTAAGGAGGAAACATGTTTTATATCAGTAAGACCCGAAAGATTATTTTTGATTACACCGATTCTAGTTGGGTTCAATGGGTACACCATAATGATATCCATGTCCTGAATGTATTATGCTAAACGGCTGCCGGTTTTTCCGGGATAATCATCCTGAATTCCCACATCATGAAAATTGCCGTTGCTCACTTATCTCTGTTGATGATATATTAGTGATAGAAGAAACAGATGCAGCCAGCAGTTTCAGCAAATCCCTAAGAAAGGTACAAACCAAAAAGCCAGATTTATCAGTGGTTGGATGTTAAAACCTGAAGGAAGTTTGATTTTGAATACACCATACGGAGGAAAAGCAATATGAAATTCATGGATGTTGTGGAACTTATTATTGAAGATACAAAATATACAAAAGACGGTGTACATAAAGGCATGCATGGCTGGATATGCGACCCTGACAATATTAACGGATATTATCTTGTCTGTTTTCCAAGATACGGCGAGAAAGACGATATCGCCACAATACCGATAAAGGAAAAGGATCTTAAAGTAATTCCGATTTTATATGCACTAAGGAACGAGGAAATAGAAGCTGAATTTGAATAACCTAAGTTGATAAAAGCCCGACAGATACTTTTACATTTCTGTCGGGCTTTCTTTTTGTACCTCATCCGTCACTTCGTGACACCTTCTCCTGCGCTTTTTTGTATTGGGTATTTCGCTTCTGCGGAAGCGACTTAGGGCGTTGCCCTAAGAACCTACAAACTTTTCTATAAAAGTTTGACAAAAGCTTTGAATAGCAAAACAAGACTTATGAGGAGTTTAATTCTTAATTCGAGTAATTCCTCATTCCGAACCCCGAATTCCGAATTCTCTGAGCGCTTCTTTTCCCTGCGGTGTAACAGGTTTTATCCATTTGCCCGAGTACATGTGCTTCTGCATAATAATAAATCTTATCGGCTCATCCACAAAGCACATCATGAATACTATGTAATACGGTGCTTTCCACACAAGTCCTGTAAGGCACACGAGCGGTACCAGCATGATAAACATTGCCGCTGTCTCTATTATGGATCCGAATGCGGCATCGCCTCCGCTTCGGTAGATATCGTTCTGGCACCAGTTGCTCATTCTTATGGTTGCCGCAACGCAGTAGATAAGTATCAGCATGGTACAGATTTTAAAGCTCTCGCCCTCAAGGCTCATCAGATGAAGCAGTGGTGTATGCATGGCGAATATGCTTACACATACCGTAAAGGTACAGCCCATGCAGATATAAACCATACGCTTTGCCCTTGCGAAGGCTTCATGCAGGTGACCCGATCCGACAGGTTTGCCGACCAGCACAGCCGCCGCGCCGCTGAATCCGACGAAGAATGAAATTACAAGGCCCTCAAAAGTTCTGAAAACCGCAAGGGCGGCAATGAACTGCTCCGACTGTCTGCCCAGCACGATATTTATAATCATGTTGCCTATTCCTATGCCAAGCTCGTTGGCGATAACCGGGGCGCACTTCACGAAGAACTCCTTAGTATGGAGCTTATCCCAGCGGAAGTGATTTCTGAAATGGAACACAAAGTTATATTTATTGACGAGGCAGAACAGGTAAGTTACACCGACATTGACAAGACCTGCAATAACAGTAGCTGCCGCCGCGCCTCTTATTCCCATCTGAGGGAAACCGAATTTACCGAAAATCAGCAGATAGTTGAACACTATATTGGTCGCAACGGATATGATTGAGGACACAAGGGATATTTTTACCCTCTCTGTTGAACGGAGCAGAGTTCCGAGAGCTACGGACAGTATCTGGAGCGGATATGCGAAACCGACTATTCTCAGGTACTCCACACCCACCTGCTGAATGGCAACCTTGTCTGTATAGACTTTCATTATAAGCTGAGGGGTACAGGTTGAGGCTCCGCAGAAAATAAGCGCCACCACGCCCATGCACACCAGCACCATACCGAAGGAACGCTCTATACCCTTATGGTCCTTAGCGCCCCAGTACTGTGAGAAAAACAGCGCACCACCGCCGGAAAATCCCCAGTAACACGAGAACATAAGCGACGAAAACTGGGCGCACATTCCGAGGGCGCCAACCTGAAGCTCACCGAGGGATGATACCATCATGGTGTCTATCATGCTTCCCGTTGTGGTAAGCAGATTCTGAAGTGCAACGGGTATGGCAATAACCGCCAGGGCCTTCAGAAAGCTCTTCCAGTCAAATTTCTCTTTCATAATATAATCTCTTCTTTCATTATTAAGTTTTCAACATGTGTTCATTCTAATGTTAAAAAGTTTTAATGTCAATGCCACCTGAGAATTGTTTCTGACAGGGCAAAAAGAGCCTTCTCCATGGGGAAAAAGCTCTGATAAATAACGAGTTATTTTATTTTTAGTCTATTCTGTTAATCGGATTTATGAGCAGGAGGTTCGTCAGAATCGCGCATCTGTTTCACAGATAACGACTCTCTGACTATGTTTCTTTTGGTAAGAGCTTACGCTCTGTTTAACTTTCTAAATAAAACCATCTTCTTAATTGCCCCGGGCGCCGCCCGAACCCGCAGGCTTTTTAGAAAAAAAGCTTGGCAAAAACTTTTACATTTCTGCCAAGCTGTCTTTTTCGATTATTCCGCATTCCTAATTCCGAATTTTCTCAGAATCTCTGCCATGTATGCTTTGAGAACAGCAGTATCATAGGATAAATCTCAAGTCTGCCCGCAAGCATGCAGAATGTAAGTGTCAGCTTTGAAAGCGGTGAGAAAAACGCGAAGTTTCCCGTAGGTCCAACCTCGTTGAGTCCCGGACCGATATTATTAAGTGTAGCCGCTACCGCTGTGAAACCTGTGGTGAAATCAAGATTTTCCAGCGAAACAATCAGCATAGACACCGTGAATATCATTACATAGGCAACCATGAACACATTTGTTGCTCTCATTGTCTCGTGGGCAACAGGCTTTTTATCGATTATAACCGTACCTATGCTTGAAGGGTGAAGTATGTGCTTCATCTCTTTTGTGAGAGACTTGAACAGCATTATGATTCTTGAAACCTTTATGCCGCCACCTGTACTGCCCGCACAGGCTCCGCAGAACATGAGCATTACAAGTATGGTTTTTGAGAACATAGGCCATGTATTGAAGTCTGCTGTGGCAAATCCCGTTGTGGTAATAATCGATCCTACCTGGAAGGAGGACTGAAGCAGGGTTTTGCCCACACTGCCTATCTGTGGATAGATATTGACTGAAATCGCGGTTATGGAAATAAGAATAATTGCAAGGTAAACCTTGACTTCTTCAATCTCGAAAGCCTTTGCGAATTTTCTGAATATAATAAAGAAATAGAAGTTGAAATTGATTCCGCACAGTATCATGAATATGGTTACAATCACCTGAATATAGGTGGAATAACCTGCGATACTGTCGTTTTTAATTCCGAAACCACTTTTACACCTGGTAACCAAAATGGTAAACACAGCATCGAAAAGCGGCATTTTTCCCAATAACAGAAGCACACACTCGAGTATGCTTATTCCGAGGTAAATCGCATAGAGAATTGCCGCTGTGGACTTGATTTTCGGAACGAGCTTTGAAACCTGAGGTCCAGGAGACTCAGCCTTCATGAGATTTGTGTTGGATCCTCCCGCCAGAGGCAGCAGAGTAAGAAGAAACACAAGAACTCCCATACCGCCTATCCAGTGGGTGAAACTTCTCCAGAAGAGAATTCCCCTTGGCAGAGGTTCTACCGCAGTAAGAATACTTGCTCCTGTGGTGGTGAAACCGGAGGCTGTCTCAAAGAGGGCATCCACAAAGTTCGGTATTGCACCGCTTATCACAAACGGAACAGCTCCTATTACAGAGAGCACAATCCATGAAAGTGCTGTGATTAAAAAGCCTTCTCTCAGGTGAAATATTCTGTTCTTCGGCTTCTTCGCGACAAGCACCGCACCAATGGCAATACTGATGAGAGCTGTTACGAGAAAAGCACCCGAACAGGTTTCGGAATAATACAGAGAAACTCCGAAAGGAAGAAGAAGCATGCCTCCTGTTGCCAGCATAATCCAGCCGAGGAGATACACGACCATCATAAAATTCATATATCGTCCTCCCTTTTAACGAACAAAATCTCTGAAATCTTCGTGTCCGTGTTCGAGAGTTACAACGATAACGGAATCACCAACCTTAATTGTATCGGAGCCACGGGGAATGATAATCTTTCCGCCACGGTTTATGCAGGCTATAAGGGTATTCGGTTTGAGCATGAGCTCGTGAAGTGGAACCCCTGTGAAAGCCGAATCTTTTGTTATTGTAAACTCAAGAGCTTCAACTCTGTCGTCGAGGATTCTGTACATTGTCTTGAGAGTTGACCCGGCCTTGGTCTCGAGTGCTCTTACATACTGAATGATAAAGTCAGATGTGATGTGCTTTGGAAATACTGTGGATCCTATGTCGAGGTTCTGCAGAATATCGTCAAACTCAAGGCGGTTGACTTTGGTGACAACCTTTGCCCTGCTGTGCTGTGAGGCGAAAAGTCCGAGCATGATGTTTTCTTCGTCAAGGCCTGTGAGGGATACAAAGGAGTCGGTCAGTTCAAGGCCCTCCTGAATCAGGAACTCTCTGTCTGTGGCATCACCCTTTAATATGGTTGCCTTAGGAAGTGATACGGAAAGCTCGTTGCACTTCTTTTTGTCAATATCGATGAGGCGAACATCAACACCGCTCTCTATAAGGCTGTGGGCGAGGTAATAGCCGATTCTACCGCCACCTACTATGAGGGAGTTTCTGACAGGCTTAGTCTCTACGCCTATGGTCTTAAAGAAATGGGTTGCACTCTCAGGTGTGGAGATAAACGAGATAATATCGTTTCTGTGCAGGACGAAATCACCGTCAGGGATGATAACGCTTTGACCACGCTGAACACAGCAGATGAGAATATTCTCCTTGAGTCTCAAGGCAATATCTCTGAGGCATGTACCTCTTAATATAGGAGCCTCGTCCAGCTGGAACTTGATAATTCTCGCTTTACCCTCTGCAAAGGAGTCTATCTTTAATGCACCCGGGAACATGAGAAGCTGATAAATCTCTCTTGCTGTAGCCATTTCAGGATTGATTGTTGTTGTAATGCCAAGCTGTTCCTGAATAAAATCCATCTCTTTGAAATATTCAGGGTTACGCACACGGGCTATGGCACGGCATTTACCTGCCTTTTTGGCGAACATACAGCACAGAAGGTTGACCTCATCGGTACCTGTGACGGAGATGAATACATCCGCCTCATTCAGACCCGCCTCATTAAGAACTGAGATGGAGGATCCGTTACCGACTATACCCATAACATCGAATTTTTCTGTGCAGTAATCTACCTTTTCTGAACGGTTATCGATAACCGTAATACTGTGATTCTCTTCGCTGAGCCTACCGGCAAGGGCTGTGCCAACTTTACCGCAGCCAAGGATGATAATCTTCATTAACTATTCCTCTTTTTTGTAATAATCATAGATATATGCAATTAAGATATTATATCACTTTTTCTGAAATCTGCAAGAAAAATCAAAGAAAGGCAGAATGTGAACTTTGAACCGAATTACTACCTTCTACTGCCGGGAAGCTAAACTTTCCATAAAAGCAAAAAGCTTCCCCGTGACCGGGGAAGCCTGAAAGTTTTGCAAGCGAATACAAAACTTATGGATTTGACAATTACTCATTCCGATTTCCGTATTTTCTCTGCACTGCTATATACACAAGCAGCATGACTATACTCATCGCAGTACTTGCCGGCGCCGCAAGACCTATTAAGAACAGGTTAGTGGTTGGAAGTCTTGAGAAAAGCCATGTTGCCGGAATTCTGCCCAGGAATGTCGAGATGAGATTCTGAGCCATGTTAAAGGTGGTTTTTCCGCAACCGTTGAGAAGCGCCGAGAGGTTAAATGCAATTGCTGTGAATATGCCGTCTATACAGTAGGCCTTCATGTAAAGTCCTGTCATCTCGATAACGGTTTTATCATTTGAGAACAGTGAGGGCATGAAATGCGGGAAGATGAAACAGACAAGAAGGAAAACCGCCTCTATTGCCACACATACCGCTATTGCATAGAAAACAGCTTTATATGCTCTGTCCATCTTTTTCGCACCGTAGTTCTGGGCAACAACAACCGCAATTGATGCGGAGAATGCCGACTGTGGCATAAATGCAAATCCTATGATTTTATCGCCTATTCCCATGGCGGCACTTGCGGAAAGTCCCATGGAATTGATGATTGCTGTGATGAACATGAAGCTGATATTAATCAGCACACTCTGAACTCCCATGGGAACGCCGATTTTGAAAATCTGAGCTGTGACTTTGCTGTCGAACTTAATATCTTTCTTTGTGAAAGGGAAGCTTATACCCTTTTTCATTATAAAATACAGGCTGAAAAGGAAGCTGAAGCCCTGTGCTGTAACTGTGGAAATCGCAACACCGGCAACACCCATTTTAAGAAGTCCCGTGAGGGTAAAGTCACCGATAATATTGATAACACAGGCAACGGCTACGAATATCAGCGGACTTTTACTGTCGCCCATGGCTCGAAGCAGGGCACATACTATGTTATATCCTATGATAAGCGGAATTCCAAGGCTGCATATACGCATATACACAACCGCCTCTGCCATGGCCTCTGCAGGAACATTAAGCCAGTTCAGGAACAGCTCTGAAAACACGAGGGAAATCGCAGTGAGTACAAAACTGATTACGGCGAAATCTATTATCAGGTTGCCTATGATTTTGGCACCGTGTTTATAATCCTTACTGCCTATGCACTGTCCCACAAGAACCGTACCGCCTGCCGAGAGGCCTATGGCAAGGAAAGTAAACATGGACAAAAGCTGAGATCCGCAGGCAACGGCGGAAACACCGGATGAAGAACCGAATTTACCGATTACCAGAGTATCAACCGTTCCGTACAGGGTCTGTAAAAGGTTTGAAATCAGAAACGGGAAAGTAAACCACAATATGCTCTTTAAAATAGGGCCTTCTGTCAGGCTCCGGTTTCTTTTGGCGCTTAATGAAGCCATAAATTATATCCTCCGTTTTGTTATAATATGATAAAAAGCCGGATAAGAAACAGGCATCTCAACCTGTCATCTTATCCGGCTTACTGTTTCTATTGAACAGCTCACCCTCCGATGAACATATTTATTATAATATTGTAAAACAGGAATGTCAACGAGGAAAGGCAATGTAAAGTGGGAAATAAATCCACCAGCGCCCGCAGGCATTTCACAGCGTATGCTATTTCACGTATTTTACATATTCCACAAATCCGTCAGGATTTATTTCGTTGAAAAAAGAGTCTATCGTTTTATGTTTTGCTTCGCTGTATTGATAGAAGCAATCAGGATACGTCTAATTGTTCCGCATTGATTATATAATTCAACAGCTGACTCTCTATTCAGTATATCTGATTTAACAAACAATTCCAGCCAATATTCAGTTTCATAACATTCTTTTAATGCTATCTGAAGTTTCGCTATAAAGTCTGGTTTTCCATGGGCATAATTTGCCTCTCTTATATTTGCTCCGATTGAAGTTGCCGAACGCTCCAGCTGATTAACAAGGGAGTAATGTCCCTTTATAGTTTCACATAGTTTTATTATTTCAACAGCAAAATCTGTTGATAGATTTCGTAATTTGGATTCAGCCATATAATTCCACCCTTCTTTATCGATGATAACATAGAAAAGGTTGAATATAAAGTGAAATATCCTTCGGAAATGAAATAATTACCTCAGTAATTGTGAAATACTTTGTCTGTCGACAAAGTGTGAAATGAAATAAATCCACCAACGCCCGCAGGCATTTCACAGCGTAAGCTATTTCACGTGTTTTACATATTTCACAAATCCGCAAGGATTTATTTCGTTGAAAAAAGAGTCTATCTTTCGATAGACTCTTTTTTCTGGTGCAGGTAACAGGACTTGAACCTGCATGAAATTGCTCTCATATGGACCTGAACCATACGCGTCTGCCAATTCCGCCATACCTGCATATTAAGCTTAATTATTTTATCAGCATTTATCGGAATTGTCAAGAATTTATTTTAATCATAAGCAAGCCGGAGGACCTCCGAAAAAGGAGATCCCCCGTGTGTGCTTAATCCATTGGTTTATCAATGGCGCTTATTTGTTTTTCTTTGAGAAAACCAGAAGGGTTATCTCGCCTACAAGACCGAGCACTGCAGAAATGAGGTGGAACGCATCATGACGGATAACATGGAAAAAGGCATGTTTGTTTCCTTTAAAGATTACATCAGGTAAATACTATGAAGAACGCAAAAAAGCTCTCCTTAACCCGAAAGTTAAGGAGAGCGGTTTCTTTTTATTAAGCTTTTATATCACCCGAAAATACCGCTGAGCATTCTTATCAGCTCATCAATATCTATCGGTTTTGAGAGGAAGCCGTCCATTCCGCTTTCTTTGGCGGCCTCACGGTCCTCGTTGAATGCGTTTGCCGTCATGGCGAAAATCGGAACATTCGCAAGTTCTGTATCGGAAATGGCTCTGATTTTTCTTGTTGCCTCGAGGCCGTCCATTATAGGCATCTGAACATCCATGAGAATGAGATCTATATCGCCTGGCTCTGAGGCAGTAACCTTCTCAACGGCTTCAAGTCCGTTTTCTGCGGTATCAATAACAAAGCCGTAATCATGGAGTATCTCAACTGCGATTTCACGGTTGAGCTCGTTATCTTCAACCAGAAGGATTTTTCTGCCGACGAAGGATCTGTGTTCTTCCGCACTTGGAAGTATGCTTTCTTCCTTCGCCTCCTGCATACCTATTGCGGTAAGCAGAGTGTCTCTCAGGTCTGACATGAACATAGGCTTTGAGCAGAATGCGGTCACACCTGCCGCCTTTGCCTCAACTTCGATATCGGTCCAGTCATAGGCTGTCAGTATGATAATCGGTGTGGTGTTATCAAGGGAACGAATCTGCCTTGTAACCTCAATGCCGTTCATATCCGGCAGACGCCAGTCTATAATATAGGCCCTGAAGGAATCTTCCATTTCAATGGCGTTCTGTGCTCTGAGCACGGCTTCTTTACCGGAAAGTGTCCACTCGGAGCGCATACCAACGGTGCGCAGCATCTTGGTAACGCTGTTGCAGGTGTTGAAATCGTCATCAACAACAAGAGCCTTGAGACCCGAAAGCTCGGGGATTTTAACAGGAACACGCTTACCCTTCTGCTTTCTCAGGGTGACTCTGAATACGAATTCCGTGCCCTTTCCCTGCTCGGTGTGAACCTCAATGGTACCGCCCATCATGTTCACGATATTCTTTGTGATAGCCATGCCCAGGCCTGTACCCTGAATTTTGCTTACAGTGGAGTTTCTCTCACGCTCGAACGGGTCGAAAATCTTCTCTGCGAACTCGGGGCTCATGCCTATGCCGGTATCCTTTACACGGAACTCGTAATTTCCCATACCCTCGTTCTCGCAGGGTTTCTGCAGGATTCTTACGGATATTGTTCCGCCCGGAGGAGTGAACTTTACCGCATTTGAAAGCAGGTTGAGAAGCACCTGATTGAGTCTTGTTTTATCACAGTAAACATTCTCATCCGTAACATCCATTACATCCATGAGAAGCTCCAGCTGTTTTGCGTGAATCTGACCGCCTACTATGGTTCTCAGGTCATGGAGAATTTCAGAGAGGTCAACTTCTGTTTCTTCGAGGTGTATTTTACCGCTCTCGATTCTCGACATATCGAGAACATCGTTGATGAGCGAGAGCAGATGATTGCTGGAGGAGAGAATTTTTGCAAGGTAATCCTTTACCTTTGCCTCATTATCCGTGTTGGCTGAGGCAAGGGTTGTGAAACCGATAATCGCATTCATAGGTGTGCGAATATCATGGGACATATTGCTGAGGAACACGCTTTTGGCCTTGTTGGCATCTTCGGCAATTCTGAGAGCTTCTTCCGCAACTTTATTGGCACGGTCGAGGGAATCGTTAAGCTCCTGGAGCTCATCTTTCTCGACCATGATTTTCTGAGATTTCATGGAAATCGAAACAACCGCGGCAATCGCAAACAGCATGATTATCAGCGAAGCGAGAACCGATGTTCTTCCCGTTCTGGTAATTCCCTTGTCGAGATCTCCGAGAACGGAATCGTAATCAACCACTATTGTTACAAACCAGTCCTGAGAGTTCAGCTTGGCATAGCTTATTATTTTGTTGTTGCCTTCAACCAGAACATGATAGGCGTGGTTTTCTCCGTTGAGTATGCTTTCTTTGAGCTCATCTGTGGTGGAAATCTCCTGATCGTCATCCAGCTCGGCTGTATCGATAAGGCCGAAGAAATAGTAGGTTGCCAGGCTGTCTTCAAGATTGTCTGTGGAGAAAAGCACCAGACCATCTCTGTTGATAACACGTATTTTGCCGTTGCCGGAGAAGGTCTCGACAGAGAGCAGATCCATGAATGTGTCAAGATTGTAGTAAGCGATGAGGTATTCTATTGTTTCTCCGTCTATTGTAACGGGATCAATAGCCATACCGAACATGAGCATATCCTGATGATTCTGCTGAATGAGCACACAGGTCTGTCTGTTCTCAAGGAACAGCGGAAAAAGATTATCGTTTATGGTGATTACTCCCGAACCCGAGAGATTATCGAAATATCTGCCATCCTTCGTAAGGAGCTTTATTTCGCTTTCCTCCTGCATTACTCTGTTCAGATGAACTGCAAGCTCTTCTTTGTCTGAACCGTTGAGCACCGCAAGTGAACCATCGACTGTCTCGAGATGATTCCATATGTTCTTTATCTGATTTTCGAGAACCTCTTCCACCTGAACAGCGTTTTCGGCAAGGATGGAAAGGGCCGTATCCTCAGAGATTTTGTTGACCGAACTCTGGGACTGTTTCTGAAGAATCAGCAGCAGAATAAACGCAACCACAAAAATGGCAACGATGGTAGCAAGATTTATTAAGTTCTGTTTTATTAATTTCGGTTTGTTATTTGCCATATATTATTCTGTAATTTCGAGTTCTGTCGGGGCTTCGATAATTCCGCCCTGTGATTCAAGGTAAGCGATGAACATATCAATGAAGTTCAGCTCATCATATTCCTTTACTATTTCCGCTTTTCCGAGGACACCTTTCATGGATGCGACTCTGTAGGTTCTGTTCGGGTCGAGCTCTTCGCCGTTAATTTTTACGGAAACATACTGCTCACCGTTTTCCTTTGACATCGCATAAGTCATTTCCGCACCTGCGATGGCTGTCATGGAACTGTCTTTTCCGTTTGCGGCGATGGTGAGTAATTCCTCACCTGTCATTTCGGCTACTGCGTAGTTCATCATACCTGCATCGTTTGATGTGAAATAAAGATTCTCGGTTGTGATGAGCTTGATTATATCATCTGTAATGTCACCGCTGTAAAAATATGCCTGAGTTCCGTAATATCCGGAAACAGGAACAAGGGCGACATCGGCATCCATGCTGTTAAGGTATGCAAGTCCGCATACATATGCTGTCTGAAGAGGAGAGAGAGTCTCTTTTGCTTCACCGTAAACCACCGGCTCCGACTTTGGCTCAAGGGCTTTGTCTCTGGCGGCATCGGCACCCAGTAACCACTCCTCGACTGTGATATTGCCGTTTAATAAATCAGGGGTTGCATCGTGCATGAAGGTTTCGACTGAGTCGCCGTGGTTATCACCCTCAAAGTAGAAGTTTGAGATGATGCGGCCGGCATTTATGGTATCTATAACCTCGGTGTAGAAGTCGCTTTCGAGGGATGTATCTTCCTTGAGGAAACCGAAATAGTCATCACCTGCAATGAGGAGCTTCTGACCCTCTGTTGTGCTGAGGTAACTCATGACTTCCATGAGTGCACCGAGCTTTTTCTCATCGGATGCACCCTGCTTTGAAACAGCGATGAAGCTTCTTGGAATAGCATAAAGATAACCGGAATCAGGTTCGTCACTTGTGTAAATGGGCATGATTCCCAGCTCGTGAATATTCTCAGGGTCATCCTCGTTTATCTGCTTATTGTAGGCATAACCCTGCTGTGACTCTATGGTCATGAGACTTGTGTGATACTGATAGAGCTTGCGGCTTCTGTAACCCGGCTCTGTTGTGAAGAAGGATTCCTTCAGGAAACCATCCTCAAAAAGCTGAAGGTACTTCTCTGCGGCAGGCTCCATGTGACCTGTCATGCTTCCCTCACCCTGCTGGTAATCCGAGAGCCATTTGGTGTTGGTTACACCG
This sequence comes from Clostridia bacterium, assembly GCA_030526115.1. Taxonomy (GTDB): domain Bacteria; phylum Bacillota; class Clostridia; order Oscillospirales; family Acutalibacteraceae; genus SIG603. The sequence continues at coordinate 15,179 of JAUNDK010000004.1, read as the reverse complement.
ACAAAAGTATCGTTATAGTTGAAGGTATTGAAAACAAGAGCGGACATATCGCACCATCTCATGGTAGGAACAAAAGCCTCTATCGGAACCTCGACTGTTTTGTCGGGATCGTTATCATCGGGTTCTGTGCCTGTGAGCTTCATGGCATCCACAGTCTTTATAAGCTCTGTGAACTCTGTATAATTGTGGGGAACCTCAAGACCCAGCTCTTCGAACATGGTCCTGTCATATATGATTCCGTAAACATATGAAGGACCCGGAATATAGTAAAGTTTGCCGTCTTCGGCTGTGCAGGACTGAAGAGCCTGAAGGTAGTAGTTATTTACAAAGCCCTCTTTTGAGAGATCGTAAAAATACTCTGAGAGAATATCCTTGTCTATGTTTCGCATATATTCACAGAGAACGAAGTCGGGTGCCATATCATGGGTAACCTCGTTTGTCAGTCTGAGTCTTGGGTCTGTGGACTGGTTCTCGACCATGATGATATCAACGTCGAACTTAGACTCCAGCACTTCTTCGAAATCTGTGCTGATTCTGTCCTTCTGATACTCAAACACCAGCTGAATTTTCTCGTTTTCCTTTGTTTTTTTCTCATCCGCTGTGCAGGCTGTGAGGCATGTCATGGCTGAAACTGCCACCGCCATAAGCAATGCGATTATTCTTTTCTTCATTCTGCCGTTCCCTTCATATTTACTGAATAAACCGATAAAAATCCGCACTGAATCAGATATACACCACGTCAGCTCACAAATGAAAAAACGGGCTGACATCTGCATTTCGGCTGATTCAGGGTATTTAGAAATATTATACCATTTCTCAGTTTTAATTACAATACCACATTATGCATGAACATGGGCATCATTCAGATTTCCGTCCGGTTATATCAGACCTTCCGAAAAAAGCTCCATGGTTCTGTCGGATGCCATATCATCGCAGTTCATGCTTCTCAGCTCTTTACCTGTCAGCCATCTGAAGGCTATGGTTTCACCCTTCTGAAGTTTAACGATGTCTTTGTCACAGTCTGTCTCGCACAGATAAATGCCGTAAATGCTGTGGTGTTCTTTGTGGAATACAGTTTTTATCTCCGTAAATTTTTCCGAGGAAATTCCCGTTTCCTCAAGAAGTTCTCTTTTTGCGCAGCCAAGGGGAGTTTCTCCCTGCATGGCGGAACCGCCTGCCGTAAGCTCCCATTTTCCGCCGAGATGCTTATGCAGATCCCTCTGCATAATAAGGTAGGTTCCGTCCTTATGGCGCACAGCTGTTTCACCGACTATATGGAAAACACCGTCAGGCACAGGCTCACCTCTTACGAGCCTTACGCCCTCTATAATATTGAAATTTTCATCGTATGCATCCCAGTATTCTTTCATGATATTTCTCCCACGCTTATTCTTCGATTCTCTCGATTCTGAACACGTTCAGAGTGTCCACATCGGGACAGGCAAAAACCGCCGTACCCTTCTCCTGACCGGGTATTTCTCCCCCGTAACGCAGTATATCAACATAGGGAAATGCAACGTGCATTGCCATTGGGCACAGGTTTCCCCTCTCGGTATCGAAATCGTAGCAGTCTCCTATTTTATGCCCACGGTGACAGCCGACAGGGCCTTTTCTGTCTATAAGTGTAATTTTTATCTTAGGTCTTTTCATTTTCTTTCTCCTTTGTTTTAATCCCGTTTTTTCTTTTTGCCGTGATTCTGTTCACGATTTTATCCACCCACAGATTCACAAAAAAATCCGCCGCTTCTCCCAGTACTTCAACAATCACATCAACCATAATTACTCAAACTCCGTTATTTCAAAGCTGCACTCATCAGCTCCGTTAAGTATGGTGTTTATAATTTTCACATTCACAGCTCTCTCAAATACTTCACTGAACAGTTTTTCGTACCACCCGGCACTGCATTCGCAGTATGTGGGATTCATATTCTCTGTTTTTTTCGGAATATTGCAGTAACACTTCTTATACACCGCGATTATCTTATCTCCCTCAAGTCTCAGGTTCTTTCCGCCAATATCCGCCCCGTTGAGCTTTTCAAGGAATTCTGCTGTATTTCCCGACTTTGCATACAGTTTCTTTGCTGTTTTTACAGCATTGTTCGATATACAGCAGACTCCGCATTTCCGCAGGGTTTCCCTCATGCAGATATTGTTTTCCCCGGCAAAATCAAGAGCGCGGTTTATATATCCTGCCTGTTTCAAAGGTGTTGCGTTCTCATCAATATCTCCGATACTTTCTCTGATTTTCGCGGAAATTTCCGCATCTGCATTCTGCATTAATCTCAAGGCTTTGTTCATAAAATCCACCCCCTATTGCTGTAATTCAATTATACAACTGTGCAAATAAAATTACCACACAAAACATTGCCCGCATACTTTTCGGATATTAAGAAAAAGGCAAAGCCTTCTGTGACTTTGCCTTTCATTTCATATTATTTCTGTGTTTCGCCTTCGTCAACAATGAGTGTTACCTCAACTGTAAGCTCTTCTCCCGTTTCCGGTCTGAAAAGCGTAATCTTCGCTGTGTCTCCCGGTGAATATGAGAGCATTGCGTTTGCGAGGGTATCGAGGCTTGTAACCTCTTCTTCACCTATTGCTGTGATTATATCCTCTTCCTGAGCCTCGGTTCCCATGAAGCAGGAATCCTCGTTTATTGTAACGATTCTTACACCTGCGGCTCCGTAGGTCCACGCTGTGCTTGTCTGACCTACTATACCGAGTCTTACTCTTCCCGGAATATAACCTGTGCTTAAAAGCTGGTCGATTATTCCCTTTGCCTTGGAGATAGGAATTGCGAATCCCATTCCCTCGTAATAATCTGCGATAATCTTTGAGGAGTTGATTCCCACAACCTGACCGTACATATTAACGAGCGGTCCGCCGCTGTTGCCGGGATTGATGGCCGCATCTGTCTGAATATATGTCATTCCGTTGGAGGAATATACACCCACCAGACGGTCAAGGCCTGAGATTACACCGCGGGTAAGAGATCCTGAGAAGCCCTCTCCGCCCGGGTTACCGATGGCGATAACCCACTCACCTATGGCAAGTTCATCGGCATCGCCGAGCTCCGCTGCGGTGTAGCCGTTGCCGTCAATTTTGAGTATGGCTATATCTGTGGTTTTATCGAAGCCCACTGTTACACAGTCATGCTCTGTTCCGTCGCTGGTGGTTATTGTAACCTTTGTGCTCTTTGTATTGCTGATAACATGGGAATTTGTGATGATGAAACCGTCTTCTGTGATGAAGATACCTGTGCCGTAGCCGTCTGCGCTGTTACCCTCGGAATCCGTTACAGTCGCCTTGATGGTAACTGTGGAAGGAAGAACCTTCTCATAAACCTGCTGGGCATTGAGTTCTTCTCCCTTTGGTCTTGAGTTGATTTTTATTCCGTCTGTGTACGGCTCATACTTTATGTCAGGCTGGGAATTCTCTGTTTCAGCATTGTCCTCATCCTGAGGAACTGTGCTTTCTTCGGTGCTTTCTTCTGCGCCTTCGGTATCGCTGTTTTCATCCTCGGAGTTTTCTGTTTCCTTATCAGTCTGTTCCTGGGGAACGGCAAAATCTCTGGTGGCATTGTAGAAATAAATGGATGCACCGAAACTGCCTATACTGAACACCAGCAGTAAGATCATGATAAAGATAAAGAACTTTGCGCCAAAGTGGGTTTTCTGCTTCTGAGGAACAGGCATCTGATAAGGAGGAACTCCCTGAACAGGCTGGAATCCCTGAGGTGGCATTGCGCCCTGGGTTGGCTGGAAGCCCTGCGGTGGCACAAAATTACCTGTATATGGGTTGTAATACTGTGGATTTCCCTGCGTTGGCTGGAAGCCCTGCGGAACCTGCTGAGACTGAACAGGCTGATAATATGCCTGAGGGTTCTGCTGCCCGGTCGGATTAACCGGCTGATTATACTGAGGGTTATATTCCTGAGCACCCTGATTGTACTGTGGGTATACAGGTGACTGTGGTTCATTATTTACCACAGGCTCTGCAGCAGGAGCAGAAGCTTCCTCGCCTGTTTCCTCTGCCTTATCCGTAACAGCTTCGGCAGCTGCTGTATTCTCTTCCTGATGAGTTTCCTGTTCCGCAGCTTTCACAGGAATTACCGGAGGAGCCACAGGCACAGCCTCGGGTTTATGCTCGGGCTCTTCTTCGGCAACATATTCGATTACTCTGCCCGTAGCGGTATCTTCTTTTACTTCTTCTGCTTTTACTTCTTCAACTGCCTCTTCCGCAATTTCGGCAGTTTCTTCTGTTGTTTCTTCGGGAATTTCTTCACCGATTATCTTGTTTTCTTCGTTCATTAATGTTCTCCCTGAAATATATTATTCCACGTCCTGAATATCATCATCCATATTTCCGCCGAGGTTGATTACACCCGAGGCGGTTTTCTGGTTGTTTACGTGTTTCGGCAGATAAAAGTCAAATCTGCAGTACTGGTTCTCGACCGATGAAACGCTTATGTCACCGCCGTGCAGCTTGATGATGGTTCTGCACAGATAAAGACCCAGACCCATGCCGTTTTTGTCACGGCTTCTTGAGCGGTCTGTTTTATAGAATCGCTCAAATACCTTCGGAAGTTCCTCTGCGTTTATTCCTATTCCGCTGTTTTCTATGGACACAACGGCTCTGTCTATGCAGTCGGTGAGTCCTATTTTAATATAACCGTCGGGATTTGTAAACTTGACGGCATTCTCTATGAGGTTATAGATAACCTGATGCAGAAGGTCCTGATCGCCGACTATGTTCAGCGGAGCTATTGTCTCGAGGCCCCTGATTTCTATGCCTTTTTCGTTGATAACCTGTTCAAATGTGAGCAGAGTCTGGAAAAGTGTATCCGCAAGATCGAATCTTACAGGAGTGAGCTTAAGCTCGCCTGCATCAATCTTGGATAAATCCAGCATGGAGCGCACAAGCCTTGAAAGTCTCTTGATTTCATCGGAGACAACACCGAGATACTGGCTCTCTTTGTCCTTCGGAATGGTTCCGTCCAGAATTCCGTCGATAAAACCCGCAATGGTGGTCATAGGGGTTTTCAGCTCATGAGAAACATTTGCGATAAAACTTCTGCGCATTTCCTCGGAGTTACTGAGGGAATTTGCCATATTGTTGAAGGCAAGACCCAGCTCACCGATTTCATCATTTCTGTCGGCAGGAACTCTTATGGAGAAATCTCCGTTACCGAAAGCCCTTGCCGCCTGAGACATCTGGCGCAGAGGCTGAGTCATTTTGTAGGTGAACGCCCACACTACAAAGAAGCTAATTATAAAGCTGATGAGTGAAGATATGAGGAATACCTTTATTACAGCAGACTGATAAGCAACATAACTGTCTGATGATGTTGCGGCAAAAACAGCGCCCACCGCCTCATCATTGTGGGCTGTTTCCACATCTTTATAATAAAGCGGCACACCCACAGCATAATATTTTGTGGGGTAGCAGTCGAAAGTGGAGTGGAATTCGGAAAAACCGTCTTCGCTTTCCTGCACACTTCTGACAACAGATGCATCTACAACAGGATAATTATCTCCGCACAGACCGGAGTAGCTGTAATTATCGATGAGAATTTCACCGTTGTTATCTGTGATGAAAAGGTCCACACCGAATTTTTCGGTGAATTTCTCAAGGAAAAACGGCAGGTAATTATCTTTGGCGGATAAAATGCCTGTTTCATCTGTCAGATGCACAATATTGGAGATCATCTCGCTCACACCCGATGCACAGCTTGTGAGAGATTCCGCTTTTTCATCTTTCCAGAATTTACCCATGAATGCCATCATAATACTGCCAAGCACCACATAACTCGCAAAAAGTATGCACATGGTGATGGTCATGTATTTTCTGAACAGCGATGTCTGAGTGGTTCTCATTCTCTTACCTCAAATTTGTAGCCGACACCCCATACGGTTTTGAGTGCCCATTTTTCGGAGACACCCTCCAGCTTTTCACGAAGTCTTTTTACGTGAACGTCAACGGTTCTGGAGTCGCCGTAATAATCGAAGCCCCATACTTCATCAAGAAGCTGATCTCTTGTGAAAACTCTGTTCGGGTTGGAGGCAAGGTGGTAGATAAGCTCCATCTCCTTTGGAGGTGTGTCCACAGGAACACCCTTTACCTTGAGCTCATAGTTTGTAAGATTTATGGAGAGATTCTCAAAACTTACCTCTTTGAGCTTGTTCTCCTCTTTTCTGCCTGTTCTTCTTAAAATCGCATTTATTCTCGCAACGATTTCCTTGGTCTCGAAAGGCTTTACAACATAGTCATCGGCACCGAGCTCAAGGCCCAGTACCTTGTCGAAAACCTCACCCTTTGCGGTAATCATGATGATAGGGCAGTCGCTTGTTTTGCGAATCTCCCTGCATACCTGCCAGCCGTCCAGCTCAGGCAGCATAATGTCCAGCAGAACGAGGTCCGGGTCAAAGGCCGCAAATGTGCTTAAAGCCTGATTTCCGTCGTATGCCACACGGGTCTCGAAGCCCTCTTTTTCAATATAGAGCCTTAAAAGCTCACATATGTTTCTATCGTCATCCACAATAAGAATTTTTGCCATAATCAAATTCTCCTTTTTCGGTTCTTACAGAACCGCATTATATTCTATATTATAATAATATTCCCGGAATTAGTCAAAAGAAAGAACAATAAGTGAAAAAAATGTGAACGATATAAAAATAGCATGTTAACAAATGAAAAGTTCAATAAAAATCGGGAGAATTCATTTAGTCATTTTGTTGAATTCACGCTTTGTATTTTTTGTTATTCTGCTGTATAATACATTGCGTATCACTATAATTTACGGTGACCATAATTTATATATAAATATACAGGTAAGGAGTAAAAATCATGAAAAGACCTGCACTTCATTTTACACCAACATCCAACTGGATGAACGACCCGAACGGTCTTATTTACTTCGGCGGAAAATACCACCTTTTCTACCAGCACTTCCCTTATGCGCCAAAATGGGGACGCATGCACTGGGGCCACGCTGTTTCCGATGACATGATTCACTGGGAGCACCTGCCGATTGCTCTTTACCCAAGCAAAATTTACGATAAAGACGGTGTATTCTCCGGCTCTGCCATTGAGAAAGACGGCAAAATGTACCTCACTTACACCGCAATTTCCTACCATGATTATGACCCGGAGAACACAAACCTCGGCTTAAACGGAATGGATTCCGCTCAGGCTCTCTTAATCAGCGAGGACGGCTACACCTTCAACAATGATGAGAAGAAGCTCGTTATTCCCATGATTACAGACAAAACCCTCGGCGATCCTCAGGATGCAAGAGACCCCAAAGTATGGGAGCATAACGGAAAGTACTATCTCATCATGGCATCAAAAACCATGGAGGACGGCAAAGATATGCCAGAGCTCCTTTTCTACGAAAGTGACGATGCCATCAACTGGCAGTATAAGAACCGTGTGCAGAAGCCTCTCGGTTTCATGTGGGAGTGCCCCGATGTATTCAGCTGCCCTGAGACTGTTGTCGTGTTCTCTCCGATGAGAATAGGCAAAAATGCCCAGACAGACCTCGCTTACTGTGCGATAGTCGATTTTGATAACGACAGCTGCGAGATGAATTTCGAGCTTGATGATTTACGCCTTGTTGACTACGGCGAAGATTACTACGCACCGCAGTCATTTGTTGATAAGGACGGCAACCGTGTGCAGATCGGCTGGCTAAGAATGAAGGCCCCTGTTATGGATGATAACGGCACAGCATGGATGGGCGCATTCACAATGCCGAGAGTTGTCACCACAGAAAACGGAAAGATTATCACAAGACTTCACCCGAGCCTCAGGGCTGAGTTCGAGGTTTTCGACAGCGTACAGAACACAGACAGGCCTTACTGCATCAGAAAGACCATGACAGAGGGTGACGAGCTCAATGTAAACGGCTATATTCTCAGAAAGACAGCCGACGAGCTCATTGCGGTAAGAGGCGAAGAGAAGTTCCCCGCACCTGCAAAGGGAGATGCCCTTGTGGAAGTTTATGTTGACATGAATATTATAGAGACCTTTATAAATGACGGTGAGGCTGTAATTGCCCACGAGGTCTCATGTATATAAAAGATTTTAGAAGGAAGTTTGTTAAGAAGATATGATACGAATAGGACTTGATGTTGGTTCAACCACACTCAAATGTATAGTTCTTAATGAAAAAGATGAGATAATCTACAAGAAGTACGAGAGACATTTCTCTCAGATTACAGAGAAGGCATCTTCCATGCTCTCTGAGATTGCAGAGACTTTCCCGGAGGAAAAGGAAGCAGGACTCTGCGTTTCAGGTTCTGCCGGCATGGGCTTTGCCGAAGAGATGAACATCCCCTTCATGCAGGAGGTTTACGCCACAAGAATTGCGGTAAACAAGCTCATCCCGGGCACAGATGCCGTTATCGAGCTGGGCGGTGAAGACGCAAAGATACTCTTCATCAGCGGTACTCTCGAGGTAAGAATGAACGGTTCCTGCGCAGGCGGTACAGGTGCATTCATCGACCAGATGGCAACTCTGCTCAATGTTACACCGACAGAGATGAACGAGCTTGCAAAGGATCACTCAAAGATTTACTCCATTGCATCCCGTTGCGGTGTTTTCGCAAAGACAGATATTCAGCCGCTTCTCAATCAGGGTGCACAGAAAGCAGACATTGCCGCATCCATTTTTGCCGCTGTTGTAAACCAGACCATTGCGGGTCTTGCACAGGGCAGAGATATCGAGGGCAAGGTTGTTTACCTCGGCGGTCCGCTCACATTCTTCAGTGAGCTGAGAAAAAGCTTTGACGAGGCCCTTGGACTTGAGGGCATCTGCCCTGAGGATTCCCTCTACTTCGTCGCCATGGGCACATCCCTTCTTGCAGGCGACAGCAGATTTGATTTAAAGGAAATCACAGCAAAAATCTCCAACTATTCCGCCGCAGGCAATTACCGTGCCTGTCTCCCGCTCTTTAGGAACAAGGCTGAATACAGAGAATTCATCAGCCGCCACGGCATGGATGACGAGATTAAAACCTATCCCCTCACAGAGAGCAAAAAGGCATACATTGGTATTGATGCCGGTTCCACCACATTAAAGGGTGTTGTCATCAACGAGAATGAGGAGATAGCTTACTCCAAATATATGAGCAACTCTGGCAACCCTGTTCCCCTCGTAAAGGCTTTCCTTGAGGAAGTTTACGAGAAGTTCCCGGGAATTGAGATTATGGGTTCTGCCTCCACAGGTTACGGTGAAGAGATTATCAAGAACGCCTTCCACTGTGATACAGGTATAGTTGAGACTATCGCCCATTTTACAGCCGCAAAGAAGTATGACCCTGAGGTTGACTTCATCATCGACATCGGCGGTCAGGACATCAAGTGCTTCAAGATTCGTAACGGTGCCATAGATAACATCTTCCTGAACGAGGCATGTTCCTCCGGCTGCGGAAGCTTCTTACAGACTTTCGCAGGTGCCCTCGGCTACAATATCGCAGACTTCGCAAAAAAGGGTATTTTCGCAGAGAAACCGGTTGACCTCGGCTCAAGATGTACCGTTTTCATGAACTCCTCCGTCAAGCAGGCACAGAAAGACGGTGCTACCATAGAGAACATCTCCGCAGGTCTCTCCATTTCAGTTGTAAAGAACGCTCTCTACAAGGTTATCCGTGTGGCAAATGCGGATTCCCTCGGCAAGCACATTGTTGTTCAGGGCGGTACTTTCCTTAACGATGCCGTTCTTCGTGCCTTCGAGCAGGAAATCGGCAGAAACGTAACAAGACCGGCAGAGTCAGGCCTTATGGGTGCTTTCGGTGCCGCTCTTTACGCAAAGAAGCACGTAAAGAAAGAGAAGAGTGACATTCTCACCCCCGATAAACTCGCAACATTTATTCATGAGGTTAAGGCTATTACATGTAACGGCTGTAACAACCACTGCAGACTTACCGTAAACACCTTTGAGGGCGGAGAGAGATTCATAGGCGGTAACCGCTGTGAAAAGCCGCTCAAGCTTACTACAACAAAGAAAAAATACAATCTCTACGATTACAAGAGGGAACTCCTCGATTCCTACAAAGATACAGAGGGTAAAAAGCAGACCATCGGTATTCCTATGGGTCTCAATATGTTCGAGCTCTATCCGTTCTGGCACACTTTCTTCACCAGCCTCGGTTTCGGAATTAAGAGAAGCCCCGAGTCCACAAGAAAAATGTACCTGAGAGGTCAGCACACCATTCCTTCGGATACAGCATGTTACCCTGCAAAGCTCATGCATGGTCACATCGAGTGGCTCCTCGATGAAAAGGTTGACGCAATCTTCTACCCATGCATGTCCTATAACCTTGATGAGGGCCTCGGTGACAACCACTACAACTGCCCTGTTGTTGCATATTACCCTGAGGTTATCGGTGCCAACGTAACCGCCCTTGAGGGTACAAAGTTCATCCGAGATTATGTGGGTATTCACCGCAAGAAGGATTTCCCGAAGAAGATTATGGAAATTCTCAACCGTGAATTAAACGCAGACCTTAAGCTTTCCGATGTTAAGAAAGCGGCTTCTGCGGCCTATGCCGAATACGACAGCTTCATGGATAAGATAAGAGCAAAGGGCAAGGAATACTTAAAAATCGGCCTCATGGAGAACCAGCCGATTATCATACTCTCCGGACGTCCTTATCACCTTGACAGCGAGGTAAACCACGGCATAGACAATCTCATCTGCGACTGCGGTGCGGTGCTCATCACCGAGGACAGCGTAAGCGATGAGGTAGATAAGTTCAGCACAACGGTTCTCAACCAGTGGACCTATCACTCAAGACTTTATGCCGCCGCAAAATATGTTGCCGGTACAAACAACAAAAACATCAACCTCGTTCAGCTGGTATCTTTCGGATGCGGTGTTGACGCCATCACCACCGACGAGGTTCGCCAGATACTCGAGGAAAAGAACAGAATTTACACTCAGATTAAAATAGACGAAATCACTAACCTCGGCGCCGTTAAAATCAGACTCCGCTCTCTGTTTGCGGCCCTTGAGGAATAAGGAGAATTATGGCAGACGATAAGGGAAGAATTGAATTTACCAAGGAAATGAAAAAGACATACAAGATTCTTTTCCCGAATATGCTCGATATTCATTTCCACATGCTTCAGCAGATGTTCAGAACCTACGGCTTTGATATTGATCTGCTGACAAACACAGACCAGAGTGTTATTGACGAAGGTCTCAAGTATATTCACAACGATACCTGCTACCCCGCTCTTCTGACAACAGGTCAGATGATATCCGCCCTCAAGAGCGGAAAATATGATGTGGACCACACAGCCCTCATCATGACCCAGACAGGCGGTGGATGCAGAGCCTCCAACTATATTCACCTGATAAGAAAAGCCCTCAAGGCCGCAGATATGCCACAGGTTCCGGTTATCTCCGTGAACATCTCGGGTCTTGAGAAAAACTCAGGTTTCAAAATCACCCTGCCTATGCTTCGCAAGGCGGTGGCAATACTCGTTTACGGCGACCTTCTCACTCTCCTCAACAACCAGGTAAAGCCCTATGAGGTGAACCGCGGTGAGTGCGCAAAGCTCGTCAAGAAGTGGCAGGATTTCATCTGTGATAAAATCGACCACAAGCAGGGCCTTAAGGCCTCTGAGATGAAGGCTTATCTCTCTCAGATGGTAAAGGACTTCGAGGCTGTGGAACAGGACGGCATAAAGCGTGTAAAGTGCGGTATAGTCGGCGAGATTTACGTAAAATACTGTCCGCTTGCCAACAACAACCTTGAGCAGTTCCTCTATGAGCAGGGCGTTGAATACATGATTCCGGGAATTATGGCTTTCTTCCTCTTCAAGATTGATAACAGAATAGAGGATATAAAGCTTTACGGCGGCAACCCTGCCAAGGACAAGCTCTGCAGAGCCCTTTATTCCTTTATTGAAAACTACGAAACCTTCATCATGCAGGCTCTTGAGGGAAGCAAGTTCACAAAACCCGCAACATACAGACATCTCAAGGAGCTTGCCGCTCCTGTTATCGGCTCAGGCTGTAAGATGGGTGAGGGCTGGTTACTCACAGCCGAGATGCTCGAGCTCATCGAATCAGGCTATGGCAACATTGTTTCCGCCCAGCCTTTCGGATGCCTGCCTAACCACATTGTTGCAAAGGGTATGATTCGCCGTATTCGTGACGATCACCCGGATGCAAACATCGTTGCCATTGACTACGATGCATCTGCAACAAAGGTAAACCAGGAGAACAGAATCAAACTTATGATTGCCGTGGGCAAGGAAAACCTCGAAAAAGAGGAAGCAGCAAAAAATGCCTAAGAAGAAATCTCCCCTGAGTATTGATTTATATTACCTGATGGTGAAAAAGGGCTATCCCGAGGCGTTCGCCATGCTCATCACAGACGAGCTGAACACCGATTTCACCGCAAAGCAGATGATAGGCTATTTAAGCCACCTCGAAAGACCATCCCTTGAAGATGTGGCTGATGAAATGCTCGCCATAGTGGAGATGCGCAACCGCATTATGGAGAAGAAAATCAACGAAGCCGCCAACGCAAGGTGGAACGAATACCTCAACCGTGACAGAAGCGGCGATGAATAATTTCTCTTCGGAAACTTTCCACAGCACATATAAGCAAAGTTGAAAACCAAAACAAAAAGGCAAACTTCTCCCCACGGACAGTTTGCCTTTCTTTATTGCATATACAGATGTTAAGTTGATTTTCTGAGCAGTTTAAAGTGGTTCTTTCTGAACTCCAGCAGACCTTCTTTTCGCATTCTGCTGAGTTCTCCCGAGAGTGCACTTCTGTCTAGATTAAGATAATCCGCCAGCTGCTGTCGGTTAAGGTTTATATCAAATTCGTCTGAACCGTGAAGCATGGACTGATAACTGAGATATGATTCTATTCTATCCCTTGAATATTTGGATGAGGTGTGGAATGTTCTCATGCTCAGATGAATGTTCTTCTGTGAGCTTATTTTCAGCATATTGAGCAGCAGGGTCGGATACCAGCTTCTGCATGATATGTCGGCATTCTGTAAGCCTGACATACTGAGGAACAGCACCTCGCACGGCTCAGCCGCTACCACATCTATCATAAGCGGTACATTCGGGAATATCGCATAGGTTTCGGCGAAGGTGTTCCCTTTGCTCACCATGGAAATTATATTGCATCCACCCTGATGGTCGATTTTCTCAATTCTCACACTGCCGGAAAGAACAATTCCGAGGGAATTGGCACGGTCACCCTCAAAGAATACCGTTTCATCTTTGCTGTAAGTTTTTACCCTGTAATTCAGAGCTGTGAGCACATCTGATATATCTTCATCGCTCATATTCATGAAAATATTGATTTTTCCCAGTTCGGATATATTCATACAATCACCTGAAATGTTGTTATAACAACAGAATTTAAGACTTCATTATACTATAATCCAGACACAGAATAATTGCAAAACAGAATTTACGGAGGAAAATTATATGATAAGACAGATAATCCATATTGATGAGGAAAAGTGCAACGGATGCGGTGCCTGTGCAAAGGCCTGCCACGAGGCCGCCATTGCCATGGTAAACGGCAAGGCAAAGCTTATCCGTGATGACTACTGCGACGGCATGGGAGACTGCCTCCCCGAATGCCCCACAGGTGCAATCACATTCGAGATGAGAGAGGCAGCAGCCTATGACGAGGCAGCTGTTGAGGAGAACAAAAAGCGCAAAGAAACAGCGGAAAAGGCAAAGGCTTCAGCCCATGCAGGTGGCTGCCCGGGCTTAAGAATGAGGGCATTTGCGAGAGAAGAGGCTCCTGCAGTAAATCAGGCAAATGCAGGTGCACAGGTATCACAGCTCACAAACTGGCCTGTTCAGATTAAACTCGCACCTGTGACCGCACCTTATTTTGACGGCGCAAAACTGCTTATTGCCGCCGACTGCACAGCTTACGCATACGCAAACTTCCACAATGAATTCATCAGAGGCAGGGTTACTCTCGTGGGATGCCCAAAGCTTGACAGCATAGATTACAGCGAGAAGCTCACACATATAATCGCACAGAACGATATTCAGAGCGTGACAGTTGTAAGAATGGAGGTTCCATGTTGCGGTGGCCTTGAGATGGCTGTAAAGAAAGCTCTCATGGAGAGCGGAAAGTTCATACCATGGCAGGTTGTCACAATCTCATGCGACGGAAACATTCTTGATTAAATCAGGGAATACACACAGAAGAGCGGAGCTCCCTTTCGGGAACTCCGCAATTTTTTATATCTGTTCGGTTGTAAGCAGATTATCAGTTATTCTTTCTTCTGAAATATGCTGTTGTGAGCACACCTGCAAATGCACTGAGTGCCATAAGGATAAGCCAGAAGCATGTGCCTGAGTTATCACCTGTCTGAGGTGTTCCCGGTGTAGCTGTAGGAACCTGAGTTGGTGCCTGAGTAGGAGCCTGTGTAGGTGCCTCTGTAGGCTTTGGCTCTTCTGATGGCTTTACTGTAGGTTCTTCTGTCGGCTCATCTGTTGGTGGATCTTCGGGGTCTTCATCTGTCGGAGGTGTGGTTGTACGGCTTACGATAAGCTTGAACTCTGCTACGAAGTCGTTCCAGCCTGTGTTGTAGTCATAAACTACTTCATCCTTGCCGCCTTCAACTGTAAGGATATTGTTGAGAACAGTTGTTAAAGATGCAGCCTTTGCCTTGGAGCTTACTCTGCCCTCCCAGTTTGCTGCTTTGGATGCATCAAAGCCGCCGGGGAGATCTGAGAGATCGAACTGATTGTTCCTGTCAACTGTAATCTCGTATGTATTACCGTTTACGGATACTTCTCTGAGGTTTGTGTGTCCTTCGACGTTGAGGCATGTGAGGTGGTTGTTATCAGCCTTGAGAACCTGAAGATTCTTGTTGGAGCTGATATCGAGTGCGCCTATGCCTGTATCACTTACGTCGAGAACCTCGAGGGATGTGAAGATACCGATACCGTCGAGATTTTCGATTTCCATTCCGCTTAAATCGAGTTCCTTTACCTCTGCAATCTCTTCATCGGAGAGTACACCGTCACCGTCAAGGTCGAATTCATTTGTAAGAATCTCGTTTAATACTTCGTCAGGGAAGTTCTCCTCGTTGATTTCAACACCCTCTGCTGAAGGTGGCTCTATCGGTTCAGGGTTTACTACCGGTGGTTCTTCAGGCTCTGGATCAGGTTC
>JAUNDK010000003.1:80432-84022 GCA_030526115.1 Clostridia bacterium | reverse complement strand
TTACTTGTTGCACTCAGCCTTATGGATGAGAGCAGAGAGCTAAAGTCCACAACAGTTAAAAAAACTGATTCTGCTGAAGATATAAAAGAATATACAGACAGAATAGAAGCTCAGAATAAAGAGATTGCCGCATTAAAGCTTGCTCTTGAGAATGAAGAGCTTAAAAATATTGAGCTGGAGATAAAGCTTTCCGAAATACCTGCTGTGTCTGAAACTGAAGTTTCAGAAGATGTTGATGTTAAAAGCATTCTTGAGGAGAACGAAAAACTCAGACTTGAGAACGGAGACCTTAGAACATCTCTTATTGAATCTGTCAGAGAAAATAATAAGGAAGAAATAGAAAGACTTAACAGAGAGATTGAAGCTCTCAGATCTCAGCTTGAAAATGCAAAACCGGATATGTATGAAGTGGATGAGCTTTATAATCCAATGAGACCGGTCATTGATTTCGATGGTATGGTGGACTTTTATGAAAAATACTGAAATAGAGAAGATTGAGGTTCTTTCACCTGCAGGCAGTCCGGAATCACTTAAAGCCGCTGTATTTGCAGGAGCTGACGCAGTATATCTCGGTGGTTCTCTTTTCGGTGCGAGAGCAAGTGCCGTAAACTTCAACAATGAGGATCTTGCCGAGGCAGTTAAGTTCTGCCATGTGAGAAATGTAAAGGTATATGTCACGGTAAATACTATTATAAAGGATAGCGAACTTGACGATGCCCTTAAATTCATCAGATTCCTTGCTTCAATCGGCGTGGATGCTGTTCTGCTTCAGGATCTTGGCCTTATCAGACTTATTAAAGAAAGATGCCCTGAGCTTCCGATTCATGCCTCTACACAGATGAGCATTTCCACAAAATACGGAACAAAGCTTCTTGCCGATTATGGATTTTCCAGAGTTGTTGTTTCTAGAGAACTGTCATTAAAGGAAATCTCCGAAATTCACAATGCTGTTCCGGTGGAACTGGAGGCATTTGTTCATGGCGCACTTTGCATGTGCGTTTCAGGCCAGTGTTATTTTTCTGCGATGCTCGGTTCCCGAAGCGGTAACAGAGGCCGTTGTGCACAGCCATGCAGACTTCCGTTTACTTCGGATGATGGTTTTGAATATGCTCTTTCTTTAAAGGATTCCAGTTTTATCACACAGATTGATAATCTCAGAAAAGCAGGTGTTTATTCAGCTAAAATTGAGGGCAGAATGAAACGCCCCGAATATGTTGCCGCCGCTACATCAGCCTGCAGAAAAACAGCTGACGGTGAACCGGTATCGGATGAGCTTCTGAATAACCTTGAAGCGGTTTTTTCCCGTTCAGGCTTTACAGATGCATATCTTTCAGGCAACAGAAACAGGGATATGTTCGGAATCAGAACAAAAGAAGATGTTCTGAACGGTTCTTCCGCTGTTTTTAATCAGCTTCATGAGTTATATAAAGGTGAAGCAGGCAGAGTTCCTGTAAAAATGGAGTTTTCGCTTTATAATAACTGTTTACCGTATCTCAGCGTAGCCGATGAAGACGGTAACTTTGCCGATGCTACAGGTGAGGTCGAGGCAGAACTTGCTGTAAACAAACCGCTTGACGCTGAGAGGATAGAGTCTCAGCTGAAAAAGCTCGGTGGTACACCATATCATCTTAAGTCAGCTGTCATCAATACGGATGAAGTTTCAAGAATTCCCATGTCCGCAATCAATGAAATGAGAAGAAAATGTATAGATAAACTTACGGAGCTGAGAAGTGAAACTAAGCCTTATGGCTTTACAGATATTGACAGATTGTCAGGCAGATATACTTCACATAGCAGAAGCCTAAGAGCTGTGTTTGCAAACATGGAACAGGTTCCGGATGATCTGTCTTCACTGGAGCTTGTATATTTTCCGCTGACTGAGAGCATCGAGAATTTCAGAAAACTTTCAGAAAACGTTGTTAAAGTCGGTGTAAATATGCCCCGTATGTTCATGGGTGCCGATGAGGAAGTTGCTGAGAAAGTCAGAATTCTTATTGAGAATGGTTTTGACACTTTTCTGTGTGGTACACTTGATGCAGCAGCTGTTGTTAAAGTAAACGGCGGTAAAGTTCATGCGGGATTTTCCATGAATGTAATAAATACGGAATCGCTGGTTACCTGTAAAGAACTTGGCTTTGATGAGGTTGAGCTTAGCTTTGAATCGGAACTTGCAGATATAGCAAAACTTGGCGGAGATATTCCCAGGGGCATTATGGCATACGGATATCAGCCTCTCATGCTTAACAGGGCATGTCCGATAGGCCATGGTTCATGTGCCGGATGCAAAGAGACAGCATATCTCACAGACAGAAAGGGATACAGATTCCCGGTTGTCTGCATGAAGGGAAAAAAATACAGAAGCGTTGAGATTTTAAATTCCACAGCACTCAATCTTTCAGACAGGCAGAATGAAATTAACAATGTGGACTTTATGATTCTTCGCTTTACAATTGAAGACAAAGATACAGTAAGTAATGTAATTAATTCCTTTGTAAGCAGAACAAAACCTGAAGGTGAATACACCAGAGGTCTTTATTACAGAGGTATTATCTGAGATAAATATGAACATGAAAGTAAAAAAGCTTTACGCTGATGCCGTAATTCCTACGAGGGCAACAGGCGGTGCAGCGGGATATGACCTCTCTGCTTATCTTAAAGAGAGCGTAATAATCAGACCAAACGCAAGAGAAAAGATTCCAACCGGAATATGCTGCGCAGTACCTGAAGGCTGTGCGGGACTCATATATTCCAGAAGCGGATTATCATTCCGACACGGGATACATCTTGCTAACGGTGTAGGTGTAATCGACAGTGATTACCGTGGAGAACTCTGTGTTACTCTTCATAACTGTTCAGAGCGTGATTTTGAAATCCACCACGGTGACAGAATCGCACAGCTGGTTATAACCCCTGTGCTCACACCTGAGCTTGTTCTGTGTGATAACCTTGACAATACCGACAGAGGAATAAATGGTTTCGGAAGCACAGGTATACAAACATTATCGGAGGAAAATAATGGCTGATAAAGAAAAAAAGGACAGTGCTTTATCTTCGGATAAAGAGTTAGGCATAGATTTAGGTACTGCAAATACTGTAATATTCCAGAAAAACAAGGGAATTATCCTTCGTGAACCATCGATTATTGCAGTCGATGTAAGAACCGATGAAATACTTGCCGCCGGTAAGGATGCGAAAGATATGGCAGGAAGAACTCCGGAGCATATAATGATTTTAAACCCTATGTCTGCCGGAGCTGTTGCGGATCTGCCTGCATGCACAGCCATGCTCAAGTATTTTCTTCATAAAACACTCAAAGGACTCAGCCTGAGAAAACCTAAGGCTATGATTTCAGTACCATCAACACTTACAGATGTTGAAAGAAGAGCGGTTGAGGATGCCGCAAAGCAGGCAGGAATCATGTCTGTAAGTCTTTTTGAGGCGCCTATGGCAGCTGCTCTGGGGGCAGAACTTCCTATAGGTTCAAGCAAGGGTTCATTTATCATGAATATCGGCGCCGGAATAACTGAGACTGCGGTTCTTTCTTTAGGAGACATTGTAGCTTCAGCAGGTGCCAGAATCGGATCAAATGA
>JAUNDK010000003.1:78811-80422 GCA_030526115.1 Clostridia bacterium | reverse complement strand
AAAGCATTCTCACTTATGTAAGAAGAAAATACGGTCTGGTAATCGGACTTAATGCAGCTGAGGAAGTAAAAATTAAAATAGGTTCCGCTTACCACACCGGAGAGAATATCTTCACAGAGATAAGGGGAAGAAGTGCGGTGGACGGTCTGCCAAGAAGTTATACTTTACAGAGCGATGAAATCAGAGGTGTTATACTTCCTGTAGTTGTAAGAATGGCAGAACTTGTTGCGAAATGTCTTGAACAGGCTCCTCCTGAACTTGCCGCCGATGTGTATGAATCGGGAATAGTAATTACCGGTAACGGTGGTGAACTTGCAGGTCTCGGTGAGTTTATTACTGAATATACGGGAATAAAAACCATCTGTCCCGAAGGTATGCGTGACTGTGTAGTAAACGGTACCGGTAAATCTCTTGACCTCGTCATCAGTGACAGAGGTATGAGACGTTTCAGAAGAAACAGTATTTAAGGAAAGGGATAATCTATGAGAGGTTTTTTCAGAGGTAACGCATTTAAACTGATGCTTATTCTTGTGGTTATCCTTGCCGCTGTTACCATATTATCAATAACTACCGGTGACAGTGTTATTTCCGGATTTTTTCAGGGCATTATCTCTCCGATGAAATCTGCTGTAAATGACGTTATCGATGCTCCGTCGGATAATCTCGGATTAAAGGAGATGAGCAGATCGGAACTTGAAGCATTTGCAACAGAACTTGCTGAGGAAAATGCGGAACTCAGGCAGAATCTTGCCGATTATTATGATGTGAAGCAGAAAAACGAGATGTATGCCGAAGCAATCGGAATACTGAATGCATCTCCGGATACCCAGCTTCTTGCGGCTTCTGTAATATCCAGAGACCCGACCGACATTTTTTACAGCTTTACCCTTGATGTGGGAAGTCTTGACGGAGTTTCTCTTGGAGATCCGGTTATTACCAGTCAGGGTGTTGTTGGAACGGTTTCCGAAATATACTCCTCGAGCTGCCGTGTAATGACATTGCTTAATGATGACCTTAAGCTTGGCGGTGTATGTGAGCAGTTCAATGAAAACGGTATAGTAATGTCAGATTCATCCAGTCCGGAAACCGGACTTATTGTAATGAGATACCTTGATAAGAATACTCAGATAACCAAGGATTCTCTTATTACAACATCCGGTACAGGCGGTCTTTTCCCAAAGGGACTGGTAATCGGTAAAGTAACTTACCTTGCGCCTTCAGACAGAGATGTATCCTTAAATGCCGTAATAAGACCTGCCGCTAATATTCAGAATATTTCAGATTGCTTTATAATAACTGATTTTGACAGAAAACTTGGAGTTGATGGTGTCAAAATTGCAGAATCCAATGAAGCATATACAGACAACTAATTTGATTTTGAAAGGTATAATCTGTGAGACTATATTTGGCTGATCCAAACAGGATAATCAGACGTTTTGCTTTTTTCCTGGAAATATTTGTTTTATGTATAATCCAGGATGTACCCAATTTAATACCCGAGCTTTTCGGAAGTTTTCCGCTTCTTACCCTGGCGGCTGCTCTCAGCATTTCGGTGATTGAAGAGGAAATTCCGGCAATGCTTTTCGGCCTTGAAGCCGGTCTGCTGCTTGA
>JAUNDK010000003.1:73902-78754 GCA_030526115.1 Clostridia bacterium | reverse complement strand
GCGCCCTGCTTCGGGGTGTGATCTGTGGATTTACAGCTGCCTTCTGTCAGAAAAAACATAAGCGAATACTGTTTACCTCTGTGGTTTCGGTAATAGCATCGGCTGTCTGCTTTCTCGGAATTTGCTTTATAAATTCTCTCGGCAGTGGAAATGCGTTTTTTTTACATTCACTAAATAAACTTTATATTCCCATGTGGATAGATTCGGTTATCGGAATGATACTTCTGTCTGTTCTTAACAGAGGCATCGCAAAAGTTCTTGCAGACAGAAAGTTTTGATTTTTTGGAGCAGATTGATGAAAAACAGCAGAAAAATTCATATAAGTATCGGTGTTTTCTCTGTTGGCTGTGTTTTGGTATTCTTTCTTATTTATTTTGGCAGACTCTTTCAGTGGCAGATAATAGAAGGTGCCGAATTCAGAACCATCAGTGATGAAAATGCCAGTTACTATATAAAAATTGAAGCCGCCAGAGGAGAGATATTCGATTCCAACGGAAATCTTCTTGCCGGAAACAATACTGTTTACAGTGTGGTCATGAATGCCATAACCATGGATGACAACAGAAATCCGGCAATTGCGGCCTGTCTTCACTATCTTCAGGAAGATGGTGTGGAATGGGTAGATAAACTTCCCATAACCATTAACGGAGCCGGACAGTACGAGTTTCTTGCGAATCGTTCAGGTGAAATATCCTATCTGAAAGGTACAGGTTTTCTTAACACACAGGATTATGCCACAGCTGAAGAATGTATGACTCTGCTCACCGAAAGATATGGTGTTGATGAGTATTCTCAGTTTGATGCAAGAAATATTATTTCTGTGCGTTATAATATGACAAAAACGCATTTCTCATTGAGTGAGCCTTATACCATTGCGGAAGATGTACCTTTGGATACACTTCTGAAAATAAGCGAACATTCGGATGAAATGCATGGAATAGAAATTGTAGTAAACACAAAAAGAACCTATGAGGGTGTGGGTGACATTGCACCTCATATTGTAGGAACCATAGGTTCAATTAATGCGGAGCAGTACAATTATTATGACGAGCTCGGCAAAACATACTCTTCATCTAACGTAACCGGTTATTCTTACAGTGATACCATTGGCCAGAGCGGAATAGAAGATGCTTTTGAGGAAACTCTTCGCGGAGATAACGGAAGAATAAGCGTAGAACTTGATACACTCGGAAAAATCGTAAAACAGGAAATTTCAGACAGTCCCGTTGCCGGAGATTCCGTATATCTTACACTTGATTCCAATCTTCAGAGAGTGGCAAATGCTTCGCTGGCCGAAAATGTAAAAAACTGTGCTTATGAATTCGAGGACTGTAAAGCAGGTGGAGTTGTTGTACTTGACGTCGAAACCTTTGGCGTTCTTGCTGCTTCCACATATCCAAGCTTTGACCTTGAAAGGTACAGCAACGATGACGATTATTATTATAATCTTCTTGAGGATAAGGGAACCCCACTTTTTAACAGAGCGTTTGACGGTGCATTTGCTCCCGGTTCTGTATTCAAACCGCTTGTTGCGATAGCCGCTCTTGAAGAGAAGGTTATAACCGATAAATTTGAATATTACTGCCAGGGATTCTATGATTACTGGGAGGATTATCAGCCTTCATGTTATGACTCTCTTGCGCATGGAACCATGGATGTTTACACCGGAATTATGAATTCCTGTAACGTTTTCTTCTTTGATGTCAGCCGACAGCTCGGAATAGGAAAAATGAACGTCTATGCAAAGGCTTTTGCGCTTGGTGAAAAAACCGGAGTTGAAGTAGGAGAGACAAGAGGTATAATGGCAAACCCCCAGGAGTATGTTGAAAACCATGGTGAAGACTGGGTTGACGGTCTTACGGTTCAGGCAGGTATCGGTCAGTCAGACTCCATGTTCAGCCCTCTTCAGCTTGCAGCTTACACTGCGACAATAGCAAACAACGGTGTTAGACTTAAAACTCATCTTTACTCCAAAACAGTTGAGTATGATGGCAGCAGAGTTCTCGCAGAGTATGAGCCTGAGGTTGTTTGTGATACCGAGATTTCAAAAAAGACTCTGGATACAGTTAAGCGCGGGATGCAGCTTGTTGCGCAGTCCGGTACAGCTTACGATACTTTTGCTTTTTATGATATTCCGATAGGCTGTAAGACGGGTACAGCCGAAAACCCGGGTCACACCGATAATACAGTCTTTATCGCATATGCTCCGTATGATAAACCGGAAATAGCAGTTGCCGTTGTTCTTGAGTATGGTAAGAACGGTGAATATTCAAGAGCAGTTGCCAAGGACATTTTCGACTATTATTTCTTCGGGGAAGATAATACAACACCTGTGGAACAATCAACGGAAGAGGAAAAGGTTGAGGAATTTAAACGTGGTGATGATATTCCTATGATAGGATAATTATATGGTCTTTTTTACCATATTTACAGTCATTTTATTGTCAAATTAAACTATTTTTTGATTTTTCTTCTATTGTTTTTGACTAATTAGAAATATTGTGATATACTATTTTATGAGGTTTTTATGGGTACAGTAACAGTTATTACATCAGGAAAAGGTGGCGTAGGAAAGTCATCTTCTTCGGTTGGAATTTCAAGAGCTCTGGCTTCAAGAGGCCACAGGGTCCTTCTTATTGACTGCGATGCAGGTCTGAGAAGTCTTGACAGACTTACCGGTATTGATAAAAATCTTGTGTATGACAGTGCCGATGTAATAAAAGGAAGATGTGCACCTATTAATGCAATTTATCCGTGCGAAGGTATTGATGGGTTGTTTCTCATGCCGGCCCCTCAGAGTGAAGAGGAACAGATTGGTGCTGTTGCTTACAAAAGACTGACAGATTTAGTCAGAAAATTTTATGACCATGTTATTCTCGACTGTCCGGCAGGCGTGGGAAAGGGTTTCAGGAATGTCTGCTCAGCGGCTGACAGAGCTTTAATAGTATGTAATCCTGATCCGGTTTGCATCAGAAACACCTATAAGGTCCATAATCTCCTGCGTCAAATGGGCATTGAGAAACAGAGGTTAATTATCAACAGGTACAATTCACAGAATTTCTTCAGACTTCGTGGATACGATGATCTGGACAGGGTAATTGATGAAGCTTCAGTCAGATTGATAGGCGTTATACCTGAGGATTACTCTTTTATTGCTACTCTCTTAAATAATGAGATTACCTGTTCCAATGAAGGTATCGAAGCTTGTGCAAGAATTGCAGCAAGACTCGAAGGAGAAGAAGTTCCTGTTAAAATTTTCTAATATTTACGGAAGTGAGGCTGGGTCAAATGAATATAGCATTAATTGCACATGATGCTAAAAAAGAACTGATGGTACAATTCTGCATTGCATATTGTGGTATTTTATCCCGACATAATATCTGTGCTTCCGGAACTACCGGTAAAATTGTTTCAGAGGCTACCGGGCTGAATATCACATGCTTTTTAAGCGGAGGACAGGGCGGTGCACAGCAGATTGCATCTCGTATTGGCTACAACGAGATTGACCTGCTTCTGTTTTTCAGAGATCCGCTTAATCCGAAGCCACACGAGCCGGATGATATGAATCTTCTCAGACTTTGTGATATGCACCACATCCCGTTTGCTACAAATATTGCAACAGCAGAGGTTCTTATTCGTGGTCTTGAAAGAGGCGACCTTGAGTGGCGTGACATCGCACGCGGTTAATTTTGTTTACTTTAAAGCTCTGCTGTTTGCGGGGCTTTATTTTTATTTAAGTTCTTGCAAATATACACAAAAACAAGTATAATGCTATGGTAATTTATTAAGGCAATAATTTTATTCATATAAAGAAGAGGATGGTAGATTTATGGCACTTCTTACAAAGGGACCAAAAGGTACTCAGGATCTGTTACCAAAAGATACAGCCAAATGGCAGCTCGTTGAAGACGTTATGCGTAACGAGGCATCTGTTCACGGTTTTGGTGAAATCAGAACTCCTGTTTTTGAACATACAGAACTTTTCCTCAGAGGTGTTGGCGACACAACTGATGTTGTTGAAAAGCAGATGTACACATTTGAGGATAAAGGCGGAAGAAGCATTACATTAAAGCCTGAGGGAACTGCCGGTGCGGTTCGTTCTTTCCTTGAGAGCGGTATTTACAATGACGGTTATCCGGTCAAGTTATATTACATGACTCCTTGCTACAGATACGAAAAGCCACAGGCCGGCAGACTCAGAGAGTTCCACCAGTTCGGCGTTGAGATGTTCGGTGCGGCAGAGCCTGTTGCAGACGCAGAGGTTATCATGCTCGCAAAGAATATCTTTGACAGACTTGGCGTACAGAATCTTACTCTCTATATCAACTCCATCGGTTGTCCTGAGTGCAGAGCAAAGTATCATCAGGCTCTCAAAGATTATTTCGGACAGTACAAGGATGAGCTCTGCGAGACATGTAACTCCCGTCTTGAGAGAAACCCAATGAGAATCCTTGACTGCAAGAGCCCAATCTGCAAAAAGATTGCCGAGGGCGCACCAAAGATTATCGATTATCTCTGCGATGACTGCTCCGCTCATTTTGAGGGTGTCAAGTCTTACCTTGATGCTGCAGGTGTTGAGTATGAGATTGATCCTAACATTGTAAGAGGTCTTGATTACTACACAAGAACAGTATTCGAGTTTGTTTCCAACGATCTCGGTGCCCAGAGCACAGTATGCGGCGGCGGACGTTACGACGGTCTCGTTGAAGAAATGGGTGGCAAGCCTACTCCGGGTCTTGGTTTCGGTATGGGTCTTGAGAGACTTATGCTCGTGCTTGAGGCTCAGAAGATTGAATTCCCTGAGGATAAGCTCTGTGAAGTATTCATTGCATCCATGGGCGCTGAGGCACTC
>JAUNDK010000003.1:73502-73892 GCA_030526115.1 Clostridia bacterium | reverse complement strand
AGAAGGCTTTTACACTTGTTACAAAGCTTCGTGAGTGTGGTGTTCCTGCTGACTGTGACCTCTGCGGAAGAAGCTTCAAGGCTCAGATGAAATACGCAAACAAGATAGGTGCCGATTTCACAATTGTTCTCGGTGATACAGAGCTTGAGGAAAACAAAGCTGTTCTCAAGAATATGAAGGGCGGAGAGAATAAAGAAATTTCTCTCGGTGACACATTCATCGATGAGTATCTTTCCAATGCCATTGATTTAGAAGAAATTCTCTTATAATAGATTCACAAGAAGAGGTAAATAAAATGAAAGCAGAATTCTTATCAGGAATGAAGAGAACCAACTACTGCGGTGATCTTCGTAAGTCTGATGTTGGTGCTGTTGTAACTGTTTTCGGCTG
>JAUNDK010000003.1:5946-73492 GCA_030526115.1 Clostridia bacterium | reverse complement strand
AGAGAGATTTAGGACAGCTTATATTTATTGATTTAAGAGACCGCACAGGTATTGTTCAGCTCGCTTTTGATGATACCACAGACAGAGAACTTTTTGAGAAGGCTTCTCAGGTAAAGAACGAGTATGTTCTTGCAGCTGTAGGTAAGGTAAGAGAGCGTTCTTCCATCAACAAGGATATTCCTACAGGTGATATTGAAATTGAGGTTACAGAGCTCAAGGTTCTCGGTCTTTCCGAGACACCTCCTTTCGAGATTGTTGAGAACTGCAAGACAGGTGAGGATATCCGTCTCAAGTACAGATATCTCGACTTAAGAAGACCTGATCTTCAGAAAAATATACTCATGCGTTCCAAGCTCACAAAGGCTACAAGAGATTATTTCTACGATAACGGTTTCATTGAGATTGAAACACCAATGCTCATCAAGTCCACTCCGGAGGGCGCAAGAGACTATATCGTTCCTTCCAGAATTCACAAGGGAAGCTTCTATGCACTTCCACAGTCTCCACAGATTTACAAGCAGCTTACAATGGTAGCAGGTTTCGACCGTTATATTCAGATTGCAAGATGCTTCAGAGATGAGGATTTAAGAGCTGACAGACAGCCTGAGTTTACTCAGATTGATATGGAAATGTCTTTCGTTGATGTTGAGGATGTACTCGCAATTGGCGAAGGCTTCATCAAGCATGTTTTCAAAGAGGTTCTTGATGTGGATATTCCTATGCCACTTCCAAGAATTACATATAAAGAGGCTATGGAGAAGTACGGTTCCGATAAGCCTGACACAAGATATGGTATGGAAATCTGCGATATTTCCGACCTCGTCAAGGATTGCGGCTTCGGTGTATTCACAAACGCAATTGCAGGTGGCGGTAGCGTAAGAGCTATTACAGCTAAAAATGCATTCTCCGTACTCACAAGAAAAGAGATTGACAAGCTCACAGAGATGATCCGTGGTATCGGCGGTAAGGGTGTTGCTTTCGCACGTCTCGGTCCTGATTCCACAGCCTGTTCCTTCGCTAAGTTCATGACTGAGGAAGAAATGACAGCTATCTACGAGAGAGTAGGCGCAGAAACAAACGACGTTGTGCTCATCATAGCTGACACTAACAACACTCATGTTCTCACTCAGCTCGGTCAGCTCAGAACAACTGTTGCAAAGAAGCTCGATATTATCCCTGATCAGTTCAACTTCCTCTGGGTTGTTGAGTTCCCATTCTTCGAGTGGGATGAAGAGAGTGAGACATGGCTTGCTATGCATCATCCATTCACATCTCCTCTTGATGAGTGTTTACCATATCTTGAGACAGACAAGGGTAATGTAAGAGCAAAGGCTTATGACCTCGTTCTCAATGGCACAGAGCTTTGCTCCGGTTCCATCAGAATCACAAACCCTGAGCTTCAGGACAGAATTTTCTCACTCCTCGGTCTTTCTGAGGAAGAGGCACACAACAAGTTCGGCTTCCTTCTCGATGCATTCAAGTACGGCGCTCCACCACATGGCGGTATGGGTCTTGGTCTTGACAGACTTGCAATGATTATGATGAAGAAGGACAACCTCCGTGATGTTATTGCCTTCCCGAAGGTTCAGAACGCAAGCGAGCTCATGACTATGGCTCCTGCAGCGGTTGATGCCGGACAGCTCAATGAGCTCGGCATTGAAATCTCAGCTGCTGAAGAATAATTATGTCAAACTTCTATTCCGGTTCTGAATTTGTAAGTCAGGATTTTTGCGGAGAAGATTTCTCCGATCTTGACATTACCGGTGCAAAATTTTCAGATTGCTCGTTCTCGGGTGCGGATTTCAGAAATGTAAATCTTGTTTCCTGTGTATTTGAGAACTGCAATTTTAATATTTCGGATTTCTCGGGGGCGGATATTAACCGCTCCCAGTTTCTGAACTGTAATTTTGAGTCAGCAAATCTTTTTGCTGCTGTGTTCACCTCATGTAAAATTTCAGGCACATCGTTTTATAAGTCGGAACTTGGCGGTACTTCTTTTGCCGGATGTACTATGATTTATTCTTCGTTTATCGGAGCAGATTTAAGAAAGCAGGATTTCTCAGGTTCCGTGCTGAAGGGTACAGACTTTGCAGACTGCAACCTGAAAAACTCAAAGTTCAATAATTCAGATCTTAGTAATTGCATTTTCAGGGGAGCAGACCTCTCCGGTGCAAATCTATCTGATACTAAAACTGATGATTCAGACTTCACAAATGCAAAATTTCACAAGACAAAAATAGATCTTAATATGGCCTGTTATCTTGCCGAAAGCATTGGGTGTATCATCAATTAGTAAAAACTGTACAAACTTTATTTAGCGTCCGTAGTTTTATTTGTAATTATTACGGGCGCATATTTTGCGGTTTTATGTCAATATACAAAAATTGACCACAATATATTGTGTATGTTTTCTGTTGACAAATACAAGCATTGGTTGTATAATCGGTCTTGCTCACACAGAAAAAGAAATACAAACCGAAACTTTGCATCGTATTCGGATGCAAACCGAAAGGGGTTTCAATATTTATGATTAAGAATATAGTGAAAAGGAACGGACAGAAAGTTCCTTTTGATTCCAAGAAAATCAGAAATGCCATTTTCAAGGCTAACATAAGAATTGCCAAGGAGAAGATGACAGATGCCGATCTCGACGGTATGACTGATGAGGTAATGGCAAGATTTGAGAAGTCACGCAAAACTCCGACTGTTGAAGAAATTCAGGATGCCGTTGAAGAGGTTCTTATCGCTCACAACTACGCACAGACAGCAAAGGCTTACATCCTTTACAGAGCTGAGCACACAAAGCAGAGAACAATGGATGCGGACCTCGTTAAAATCTATGAGGACTTAAGCTTTACGGCAGCTGAAGATGCAGACCTTAAGAGAGAGAATGCGAATATCAATGCTGACTCCGCAATGGGAACCATGCTCAAGTATGGTTCCGAGGGTGCAAAGAGCTTCTATAACAACTTTGTTATTCCCGAAGAGATTGCAAAGGCAGACATCAACGGTGACATTCACATTCACGATAAGGATTTCTACACTCTCACAGAGACATGTTGCCAGATTGATCTTATCAAGCTTTTTGACGGTGGTTTCTCTACAGGCCACGGTTATTTAAGAGAGCCAAACGACATCAGATCTTACACAGCACTTGCATGTATTGCAATTCAGGCAAACCAGAACGAGATGCACGGTGGTCAGGCAGTACCGAACTTTGATTATTCCATGGCACCCGGTATCGATAAGACTTACCGCAAGCAGTACTATAAGGCGCTTGCTCAGTTCTTCCAGATTTCAAAGAACATGATTTTTGATGATGCCGATGCAATGGTAAATGCAGTGAGAAAAAATATCGGTGAACTCAAGAAGATGACAGATGCCAATGAGTTTGCTGAGAAAATTGTAGCTTTCCTTCCAAAACATCAGGCAAGCAATGGTTTTGAGAATATTACTGCTGAAGAAGTATGGAAGGCATGTGCTTTCGCAAAGGAAACAGCATGGAGAGAGACAGACAAGGCTACATACCAGGCAATGGAAGCACTTGTTCACAACCTTAACACCATGAACTCCAGAGCAGGTGCTCAGGTTCCGTTCAGCTCACTTAACTATGGTACAGATACAACAGAAGAGGGCAGAATGGTTATCAGAAACCTTCTTCTTGCTACTGAAGCCGGTCTTGGCGATGGTGAAACACCAATCTTCCCGGTACAGATTTTCAAGGTTAAGGAAGGAATAAACTACAATCCTGAAGACAGAAACTACGATCTCTTCAAGCTTGCAATGAGAGTTTCCGCAAAGAGACTCTTCCCGAACTTCAGCTTCCTTGATGCTCCGTTCAATCTCCAGTATTACAAGAAGGGTGATTACAACTCAGAAGTTGCATACATGGGCTGCCGTACAAGAGTTATGGGTAACACTTACGATCCTTCAAGAGAGCAGACATGTGGCAGAGGTAACCTCAGTTTCACATCCATCAACCTTCCAAGAATCGGTATCGAGGCAAAGGGTGATATCAAAAAGTTCTATGAGCTTCTTGATGAGAGAATGGAACTCTGCGAGGAACAGCTCATTCACAGATTCAAGATTCAGTCCACAAAGAAAGTTTACAACTATCCATTCTTAATGGGTCAGGGTGTATGGATTGATTCCGAATTCCTTGACAGAGATGACAGTGTTGGCGAAGTTCTCAAACATGGTACACTTTCAATCGGATTCATCGGTCTGGCAGAGACTCTTGTGGCTCTCACTGGTAAGCACCATGGAGAATCTGAGGAAAGCTACACATTAGGTCTTGAGATTATCACTTATATGAGAAAGAAACTCGATGAGCTCAGCGAATCAACCGGTCTTAACTGGTCACTTCTCGCAACACCGGCTGAGGGTCTTTCCGGTACATTCGTAAGAATCGACAAGAAAAAGTTTGGTATTATTCCGGGTGTTACAGACAGAGATTACTACACTAACTCTTTCCATGTTCCGGTTTACTACAATATCAGCGCATATAAGAAAATCAAAAAGGAAGCACCGTTCCATGCTCTTACAAATGCAGGTCATATCTCTTATGTTGAGCTTGACGGTGACACATGCAAGAACATAGATGCTTTCGAGAGCATCATCAGATGTATGAAAGAGGCAGGAATCGGTTACGGTTCAGTTAACCATCCTGTTGACAGAGACCCGGTTTGCGGTTACAATGGAATCATAGATTGCTGCTGCCCAAG
The DNA here is from genome assembly GCA_030526115.1 of Clostridia bacterium. Taxonomy (GTDB): domain Bacteria; phylum Bacillota; class Clostridia; order Oscillospirales; family Acutalibacteraceae; genus SIG603. The sequence goes on along the minus strand of JAUNDK010000003.1, from coordinate 68,768 downwards.
ATGCGGAAGAAAAGAGGGCGAGGGCGTTGCTCTCTCAAAACTTCTTGAGCTTAAGCAGAGATATCATGATGTTCCTGATTATTCATATCTTACACATTAACAGGAGGATAAAAGTATGACAAGAAAAGTTATTTCCAGCGATTCTATCGTTATAGGTGAAGGAAGAAAGTTTGACAGAATTCGTAGAATCACAGGTTACCTCGTAGGTACAACAGACAGATTCAACGATGCAAAGAGATCTGAGGAGAAGGACAGAGTTAAGCATACTCTCTCCAAGTAATCAATATAGCGAAGATAGGGAAGAGGGCGGTTTATACCGCCCTTTTTTGCAGACATAGGAGAATTATATGGAACTTAGAATTGCAGGAATAGAAGAAGAGTCAATAGTGGATGGCCGAGGAATAAGAAATACTGTTTTTACCCAGGGGTGTCCGCATCATTGTCCGGGGTGCCACAATCCGGAAACCCACGATTTTGAAGGTGGAAGAATAATTGATACCAATGAAATATTTGAGGATTTCAAAGAAAATCCGCTTCTCAAGGGAATTACCTTTTCGGGCGGTGAACCTTTCATGCAGCCGGAACCTCTTGCGGATCTTGCGGATAAAGTTCATTCCATCGGAAAAGATGTTACCTGTTACACAGGCTTCACATATGAAGAGCTGATTGCAATGAACAGGGAGGATATAATGAATCTGCTGGACAAAGTAGATTATCTGATTGACGGAAAATTTATCCTGGAGCAGAAAAACCTGGAGCTTCGTTTCAGGGGAAGTGAAAACCAGAGGTTCATTAATATGAAAGAAACCAGAGAAAAGGGTTATGTGATTACAGAAGAATAAACAGTGATAATTCGGGCCGGTTCGGATAAGAACCGGTCTTTTGTTTTGCCTGAATATAAAACGCCGAGAATTAAATATACAAATATTCGTCGCAAATCAAGTAAACTTGAATAAATATACCTGAGTTTCGCATATTTGGTTCACATGGTATATGCAAAGGTTTACATAAAAATCTAAGTGTAAAAATGTATAAAAATTTGTTCGATGTATTTTTATAACTTTTTCTTGAAAAATCTGCTGAAAAGTATTATATTAATTTATATCTATATATAATTAAGAACAAGGAATGAAATTTATCTATGGTTGATTATTTACCCGGCTTCATAGATTATCTCGGTAATCTGAAATCAAGCTCAGTAAATACAAGAGATTCTTATGTCAGAGACGTAAGGCTGTTTCTGGAATATGCTTCCTCCAACGGATACGAATCTGCAGAAGAAATTGAAGAAAACTTAATAGAGAATTATGTAACACATCTTAAAGAACTCGGCAGATCAAATACCACTATCTCAAGAAATGTTTCTTCTATCAGATGTTTTTACAAGTATCTTATTTTTGATGGTATTACTGATTTTAACCCTGCGAAGAATCTGAAGCTTGATAAAAGTCAGAAAAAGCTCCCACAGATTCTTACCGCCGAAGAAATTGACAGACTCTTAGCACAGCCTGTCCTCTCAGAACCGAAGGGCTGTCGTGATAAGGCAATGCTGGAACTTCTTTATGCATCCGGTATTCGTGTATCGGAACTGATTAATCTGGACATTGACGATGTAAATCTTCAGACTTCCACAATATGCTGCAAGAGCCACAAAGGAATCAGAACCATTCCTATATATACAGGTGCTGTTGTGGCAATCTCTGACTATATTTACAGAATGCGCAGGCTGCTTGTAGATTCTCCTGAAAATAAAGCATTATTTGTAAACCTGAACGGATCCAGACTTACAAGACAGGGATTCTGGAAAATAATTAAGGGTTATGCTGTTTCCGCCGGCATTACAACTGAGCTCACTCCACACACCCTGCGTCATTCCTTTGCAATGCATCTTCTTGAGAACGGTGCCGATGTCAAGGATCTTCAGACCATCATGGGGCATGCGGATATTTCTTCTACACAGATATATGTTCAGATGCTTGACAGTCACATAAAGGCTGTATATGATGAGACTCATCCGAAATCAGAAAATAAACGTGTTTAAAGAGTGCTTCGGCACTCTTTTTCTATTGAAACTGCTTTATTTTTGTTGTATTGCCGCCGCTTTCTGTTATAATTAATATGGATAGATATTATGAGAGGTGGAAGGTATGGAGAAACGGTTTATGCAAGTTTTCAGCCTGATTTTGGCTGTTTCAATATTACTCACTTCAGTACCTGTTTCGGTATTTTCGGAAGAAGCTGAAAACGCTGATATTTCGGAGTATGAATCTGTCGGAAATGAAGATTCTGAGATAATCGATGATTTTTATGATGCCGGTTCCGAGTTCATTGACGAAGAAAATGAATCTTATGAACCTGAGCAAAGTGAATCCGCTTCTGTTTCCGATTCTGAAGAGGATGTAAGTGAAGTTCAGGATGAAGTATCTTCAGAGGATACAGAGGGCTCTTCAGAGAGTTCTCAGGAAAACTCACAGGTACCACAGGAAGAAATCACAGAGATTGACAATGAAGTATCTGAAGAGGAGAGTGTATCTGAGCCCCAACAGGAAGAAACTGTTTCCGAGGAGGCTGTGATGGAAGAAGCAACAGAGGAAGTTTCCGAAGATAATCAGGAATTTGAAGAAGAATTCGCAGAGCTTGAAGCTGATGAAGAATATATTACCGCTGACTCAGATATGAGCTCAGAAGAAATGTTCGCAGGTTATGTGGATAGTATTTTTTACTCAGGACCAGATGTTTCTTTTTATGGAGTAAGTGCGAGAGAGCAGCTATCAGAAAACAATAAAGTTTTATATGATTATCTTAAACTGTACTGTGAAGATATCGCCAATGGTACTATAAGCAGTACCCAAATAGAAGTTCCGGTAAGTTGTTTTATCAGTGATGACAGATTGAGCATTCATCCGAGTAAAAATGACGGATTATTATACTATCATTTTGAAAATAATTACTTCAGTGTTCCGGCTTATGATGAAACAACAAAAAAATATAATTGCACATATACAAAAGAAGTAGATGGAATCACAAAAACTTATTATGACACAAAATATACGGCAGAAATGCTTCAGATTGATGTATCTCTTGTATTAAAAGCACTTCTTGCCGATAATCCGTACATATTATATTGGTATCAGAAAATCAGTGTTGATAATAAGGGAGGAGTGCAATACAATTTACCGATTCCATCACTGGGTAAAGAAAATGGCTTATACCTGTTGAATTCAAAAACAGTCACTTTTAAATTCTGTGTTTCTGAGGATTTTCGTGGAAGTGATGAGTATTCGGTAGATGTTTCCAAAACTTCTGCCGCGATAGAAGCAAAAGCAAATGCCGATGCCATAGTCTCCGAAGCCACAGGATCGGATTATGATAAATGCCTTTTTTATTACAATAAAATCAGAAAGATTCAGCCTTCTTATAACTCCGGAGCACAAGGTGGAGGACAGCCTTACGGTAACCCGTGGCAGATGATATGGGTTTTTGATAACGATCCCGAAACAATGGTGGTGTGTGAAGGTTTTTCAAAAGCCTTTCAGTATCTGTGTGATAACACAGTATTTGAAGATGATACATACAGCCTTATTGCAACAGGACACATGAACAGTATCAGCCCTGAAAGCAAAGACGGACCACATATGTGGAATGTGCTTCATATGGATGACGGCTTCAATTATCTTGTAGATGTAACTAATTTCAGATTTTTACAGGTGCCTGTCGAAACCGATTCAGCCACATATTACAAATTTGGCAATACTTATTTTATTTATGATAATGTAGCATTAGATATATATCCGTTTTCCATGCTTGAACTCTCAATGAGCCAATACCACAAAGCAGGGCAGATTATAACAGAAAATGTGATTCTGCCTGAATGCACACAAAACGGCAGTCACGACGAGGTTGTTTTATGCTCTATCTGTGGAGAGGAAATGTCCAGAACAACTGTTACTGATAATGCAACAGGTCATACTGAAGTGACAGATGAGGGCGAAGCACCGACTTTCATCACAGGCGGACTTACTGAGGGTTCACATTGTTCTGTGTGCGGTGAAACAATCGTTGCCAGGGAAGAAATTCCCATGCTCACAAAAACAGATTTTTCTGCGGCGGATATTGAATTAGGCTACACGAGTACAACATATACAGGAACAGAAAAAGAACCGACTGTTACTGTCTCCGTAAACGGAGAAATTATCAATAGCGATGCATACAAAGTCGTTTACAGCAATAACATCAATGCCGGTTCAGCAAAAGTGACGATTACTGCAGAAGAAGGTAATTTCCCGATATGCGGAAGTGCAGAAATAAGCTTCACAATCAATAAGGCAACACCGGAAGTTACAGCTCCAACAGCAAAAACACTTACCTACACAGGATCAGTTCAGAAGCTTATAAACGCAGGTGCTACAACAGGCGGAACATTAAAGTACAGCCTTGATGGTGAGACTTATTCTGGGGATATTCCAGGCGGTACCGGTGCAGGAACATATAGGGTTTATTATATGGTGGACGGAGGAGACAACTATAAAAGCACCTCTTATGTTGATACTCCAGTAATCGTTACTATCAACCCAAAGTTCATCAGCGCATATACAGCAATACTTTCTACCACAAGCTATACTTACAATGGCTCTGCAAAGAAGCCGACTGTAACTGTAAAAAACAGCTCGGGCGCGGTTCTTTCTTCAAAGAATTATAAAGTTACATATGTTAATAATATTAACGCAGGGTCATCTTCATCCGCTAATAAGCCGACTGTGATTATAACAGGTGATGGTAATTATTCAGGTACGATAAAAAAGTATTTCACAATAAAAAAAGCAAATCCTTTGGTAACCGCACCGACAGCAAAATTATTGATTTATTCCGGGTCGGCTCAGGCTCTTGCAAATGCAGGTAAAACAACAGGCGGATCTCTCAGATACAGCCTTGATAACAGTTCTTATTACAGTTATGTGCCGGGTAGAACTAATGTCGGAGCATATAAACTGTGGTATAAAGTAATCGGAAACAGCAATTATAACAGTACCGAAGCAAAAAGTATCACTGTTAAAATAAACCCGAAAAAAGCTGTGATTTCATCATATTCCAACCTGAACTCAGGAATAAAAATCAGCTGGGGTAAGGTTACGGGTGCAACCGGATATATAATATACAGAGACGGTTTAAAGATAGCCGCAACAACTTCTCTCACATATACCGATAAATCCGATACGGTTAGGAATGCGGCAAACGGTAAATACTTTAAATATACTGTAAAGGCCTATCATAAAACGTCATCCGGAATTTACTGCTATGCGGCGGTATCCTCTTCAAAAACGGCTTACAGAGTAAAAAAACCTTCCGTATTCTCTGTTACTGCGGGTACAGGATATATTAAGCTGAATTTCAGCAGAATTCCGAGTGGAATGGGTTATTGTATTTATCGTGCAACAGGCAGAACAGGAACATACAGCAAAATTAAAACAGTAACGGAGGGTTCTTCCTATAAGAACTCGGGCCTTGGTTCTGGCAGAACATATTATTATAAAATCAGGGCCTATAAAACAATTAACGGAAAGAATGTATTTTCAGATTACACAGCGGTCGCATACACTACTGTGAGATAAATTATTATCTTGATAAGGAGAATAATCATGTCTTTTGTGGAACGTTGGAAATTATTTGAGATTTCGACAAATGGTAAATCGGACGGTAATCCTTTCACAGATTACCCCGTTACGGCAGAATTCAGAAACAAAAACAAATCCTGTAAAGTAGACGGTTTCTATGACGGAGACGGAGTTTACAGGGTAAGGTTCATGCCATCCATTCTCGGCGAATATGAGTACACAATCAGCTCTGATGCCTTTGATACCATAACAGGCACTTTCACCTGCACAGAGGCTTCAGACGGCAACCACGGCCCTGTAAGGGTATGCAATAACTATCACTTCGCATACGAGGACGGAACACCGTATTATCCGTTTGGTACAACCTGTTATGTGTGGGAACTCCAGAGCGAAGAACTTCAGAATAAAACCCTTGAGGAACTCGCCAAGGGATATTTCAATAAGATAAGATTCTGCATTTTCCCGAAGCACTATCACTACAACCTGAAGGAGCCTGCATCTTATCCGTATGAAAAGGGAAACAAGGAAGGTCTTGACCTTGAGGCTGTGGAAAAGTACAGCAGGGTTTATCCTCCTGTGGAAAAGCTTAACTCCGATTTCAATTTCATGAAATTAAATCCCGCTTATTTCAGACATATTGATGATACTATAGAAAAGCTCGATGAACTCGGTGTTGAGGCAGATATCATCGTTATGCACCCCTATGACCGCTGGGGATTCTCCAAAATGACAAAAGAGGCCGACGATCTCTATTGGAATTATGTAATAGCCAGATACGCTGCCTATAAAAATGTATGGTGGAGCCTTGCTAACGAGTATGATCTCATGCCTCAGAAGCAGATTTCCGACTGGGAGAGATATGCTGCGATTATCTGCGAGAAAGATCCTTATAACCACCTGAGAAACATTCACAACTGCATGGCTTTCTACGACCACACAAGACCATGGATCACACACTGCTGTCTTCAGCGCCAGGACTTATACCGCCATGTGGAGTACACAGACGAATATCGTGTTAAATTCGGCAAGGCGTGCGTATGGGACGAGATAGCCTATGAGGGTAACATAGACCTCGGCTGGGGTAATATAAGCGGACAGGAGCTCACAAGGCGATTCTGGGAAGCCTGCATGCGCGGCGGTTACGCAGGACACGGAGAAACCTATCAGCATCCCGAGGACATACTCTGGTGGAGCCACGGCGGAGAACTTCACGGAGATTCTCCTGCGAGAATAAAGTTCCTGCATGAAATACTCAAAGAGACCCCGGGACATTACCTGAAGCGCGGCGAGGGAATGTTCGATGAAACCGTTGCTGTCCCCGAATCTATGTTCGAAAGCAAGTTATATGAAATACATTACTTCGGATTCGGCAGACCGTCTTACAGAATGTTCTATCTTCCTGAGGATAAGAAATATCAGGTGGAAATCATAGATACCTGGGAAATGACCGTCAAGGATGCCGGTGTTCACTCCGGAACCTTCAGAATAGAGCTTCCCGGAAAAGAATACATGGCTGTGAGAATCAGAGAGATATAATAAAAGGGGAGTCCGAACAAAATTTCGAACTCCCTTATTTGTTTATTCGTCCTTTTTAAAGGTATCTCCGTAAAGATTTATGCCTGTGTTCTGGGCTCTGTGTTTTTCTTTTATGGCCGCATAATGCTCGGTTGTGGTGTTTATATCCTTATGTCCCAGCATATCCGCCACAAGTCTTATGTCTCCTGTGGCATTATACAGGTTTGTTCCGAAGGTTTTTCTCAGAGTGTGCGGATGCAGATTAGGCTCAGCAAGAACAGCTTTGCCGTAGTTTTTAATCATCTGCTGAATGGATCGAACAGCCATTCGCTGTTTTCGGTTTGACATAAAAAGCGCAGGTTCATCCTCAGATTCTATGTAAGCAGGACGCTCGTTATCTATATAATCAGCTAAAGCATCGGCCACATCATCATTGAAATAGACATTCTCAATATCTCCGCCTTTGCGAACAACTCTTACACAGTTATCCCTGAAATTAACATCCTGAATATCAAGGCCGGCACATTCCGAAATTCTTATTCCTGTACCCAGTAACAGAGTAAAAATCGCTTTATCTCTGAGCAGGGTTTTCTGGGCAAATTGTCTGGAGGTTTTTGTTCCGGTGTTTCCTTTGTTAACTCCGTTCATGAGGGACTGAACTTCATCGTTTTCCAAACGCTCAATCGGTTTTCTTTTAAGTCGGGATTTCTTGGCGGCACCTATGGTAGGATTCTTTATAAGATGTTCGTGAGCAACCTCGAAACCGAAATAACTGCGCAGAGCACTCATGGCTCTGAAAATTGCATGCTCGCCGTTGGAATGCTCGTAAACTCCGTCATTAAAAGAAAGATAACGCTGATAATCGTTGATATCCTCAAATGTGAGAGTTTCTATGATATCAAAAGGAATATCTGTTAATTCAGTATCTTTAAGTTCCGGAATTGATTCCTTGAGATATTTCATAAAAGTGATAAGCTCACGGGTGTAAGCAATTGAAGTGCGCACCTGATGACTGAGCTCCAGATCCGTCAGGTAAGAACGCATGAATCTTGGAAGCTGTTTCTGAAGTGCATGTAGCTGCGATTTATAATTATTTTCTTTTTCTTCGTAATACTTGGATTTATACTCAGGCAATGTAAATTCCTCCGAATCCTGTGATAATTCCATTATATACCATAGTTTGGGAAAAATCCAGTACTATTTTGCGTTAAACACGGATTTAACGCAATTATTTATATCTGAATATACGCTCCCCTTTACAGGATATTATCCCTCAAACCACAGGTGCTCATATAAAACAAAAACGGATGCCAAACTAAATGGCACCCGTCTTATATACTAACTATTATATTGATTATTCTTTAATAATCAGAAGTTGAGGAGAATCTCGCCCTCAGCTGTGAACGGAAGTGATGCAGCGTTGGACTCGTCTGTATCAACATGCATTGCAGCGGAATAGTTTGGGTTAACTCTTGCAACAACATCACCGAAAATAAGTGATCTGCCGTTGTACTCAACCTTAACTGCAACAACCTGCTTGTCAACAACACCTGCAGCAGCAGCTTCTTCTTCATTGAAGTGAATGTGTCTCTTTGCAGCGATAACACCCTTCTCGATTGTAACCTCACCGCATGGTCCCTTTAATGTGCAGCCGGGTGTGCCCTCGAGGTCGCCGGACTCTCTGATCGGAACGGAAAGACCGATCTTTCTTGCATCTGTGAGAGCAAGCTCAACCTGAGTCTCTTTACGGCATGGTCCGAGGATGGACATAACGAGAGATCCCTTTGGTCCGATAACTTCTACCTTCTCTGCGCAGGCAAACTGGCCCGGCTGAGAAAGATCCTTCTTATTTGTAAGTGTTGCGTTCTCGCCAAAGAGAACCTTGAGATCTGCTTCGGAAACATGAAGATGACGAGCAGATGTTTCAACTAAAACTTTCATGACTAAAACTCCTTCAAATAAAATTTGATGTAAATATATTACTACAAATTAGTTTCAATTTCAATTATTTTTTTGATATACAGGCTTTATTTATTACTTATATGATGCTAATATATAAAGCGGTGATTATATGTTGACTAACTTTGACGAACTAAAAAAATCCTGTCTTGAGTGCAGAAAATGCAAATTATGTGAGACTCGAACAAACGTTGTTTTCGGTGTAGGCAATGAAAATGCGGATATAATGTTCATCGGCGAAGGTCCAGGTGAAAACGAGGATTTACAGGGCGAGCCTTTCGTTGGCCGTGGCGGTCAGCTGCTTGATAAAATGCTTGCGGCGATAGATCTTGACCGAAACAGGAACATTTATATAGCGAATATTGTAAAATGCAGACCACCGAAAAACCGTGATCCCGAAAAGGAAGAACAGGAAGCCTGCATAAACTGGCTCCGAAATCAGGTTAAGCTGATAAACCCGAAGATTATCGTATGCCTTGGCAGAATTGCCGCATCGGTAATCATCAAGCCTGATATAAAAATTACTAAGGAACACGGTATTTTCTTTAAGAAAGGACACACTCTTATTATGGCTACCCTTCACCCTGCCGCTCTGCTTAGAAACCCCAGCCAGAAGCCCGGAGCATTTGAGGATTTCATCAAGCTCAGAGACATGATTAAAGAGATGGGACTCTGATCCAATTCGGAATTAGGAGTTATTCAGCCTATTCTGTCCATATTCGCTTTGCAAATATTCGAAAGCTTCCCCCGTCTCGGGGAAGCTTTTTCTTTTAGGCGAGCTTTTTATCTTCCTTGACAGATTGCTTCTTCTGACCATTCCCTCAAAGATAGATCCAAATCTAATAATCTATTATTTTGCTGAAATCCGAAATACATCTTATATATCTCTATTACATATTATAATTTTTCCTTATTATAATAAGAAGAACATAGTAAAAAATATATATAAGAAATTCCGAAACATTGCGTTCTGTGTGTATTTTGGCTCTGTTATACGGAAAACGTGTATCACTACGTTCCGAACTGCGTTCAGCGCTTTTGCGTGTAAAGAAAAAGGCGAACTTTCCCACAAAGGAAAAGTTCGCCTTAATATCAAATAATTCTGAATTCCGCACTCCGCATTCCGCATTGGATAACCCCTCCCACATCGAAGAGCCTTTCCCCTGTCAGCTCTGTTATGCCGAGGGATTCTCTTTCAGCGAAAGCTCTGATTTCGGGATCTGCTTTGCCTGTCAATACAAGGCGGTTATCGACAATCCCGCCTGAGCCGCCTATAAAGCCGCAGTTGTATCCTGCGAGGGTAATTCCGTCTGTATTGACAAAAAGTGCCCTGTAGCCGTTTTCTGAGGCTTTTGTAGCGATTGTCCTGTCGCTTGTGAGTATGGCGTTATTATTAAGCTTCAGTATGGAACATCCTGTGTAACCCTGTTTTACATTTATTATATCCAGACCCGAAGCTGTTGCATATTGCAGTACAGCTCTGTCTATTGTCTTTGTATTGCAGAAAAAACCATGTCCTGCAATTTTTGCATTACACAGCACATCGTGGGGATATCTGTCTGAAGGCTTCGCTGTATAAACAACTTTTCTGCCCGTGCTTTTGAACAGGGGTTCGAGATATTCGCTTCCGGGTAATACAAAAACAGTTTCCCCGAAATCCAGAAACTGCATCTCGGGATGATATGCCACAGGTTTCGGAAGATATGGATTTTTCTGTGAAAGAACTATATCATCATTTGATACAGTTTTTATTCTGTCGGCAAGATGAAGATATTCTCCGCTGATAATAATCATTCGCAACACGCCTCAAAGGCTTCTCTGACAGTTTTAACACCGATTATTTCAATTCCGGGATAGTTTCCCTGAAGGTTCTTTTTTGAATAATAAGGCAGAATACACTTTTTAAAGCCAAGACGCATGGCTTCGGATATTCTTGCATCACAATGTGTTACGGAGCGAATCTCTCCCGCAAGTCCGATTTCACCGAAAACTATTACATCTTCACTTATCGGCTTATCTTTGAGGCTGGAGATCATGGAGAGCGCAACCGCCAGATCTACCGACGGCTCGTCGAGTCTCAGACCGCCTACTACATTGACATAGGAATCGAGATTTGAAAAATAATAACCCGAACGTTTTTCAAGCACGGCAAGTATCATGGAAACGCGGTTTCCGTCGTAACCTGTTGCCATTCGTTTTGGGTTGCCGTATCCTGATGTGGATGCGAGTCCCTGAATCTCTGCAAGAATTGGTCTTGTGCCTTCCATAACGGCTGTTACACAGGTTCCGGAAGCATTCTGGGGTCTGCCCTCGAGCATAACCTGTGAAGGGTTTTCTATCTGGTTGAGCCCGTTTCCGCTCATATCGAACACACCGATTTCATTTGTGGAGCCATATCGGTTTTTTGCTGCACGCAGTATTCTGTAAGGCATCTGTCTGTCGCCCTCAAAGTAGAGTACTGCATCAACTATATGTTCAAGAACCTTTGGTCCTGCAATGGCTCCGTCCTTATTTACATGACCGACTATTATCATTGGTATATCAAGGGATTTTGCGGTTTTTAAAAGTATGTTTGTGCACTCCCTGACCTGTGTGACGCTGCCTGTGGAAGAGGAAACTTCCGGATGATTCATAGTCTGGATTGAGTCTATCATGACAAGATCGGGCTTCTCGGCTCTGATAACCTCACAGATGCCCTGAACATCGGTTTCGGTGAGAATTTTGAGTCCGTTTGCATTTACACCAAGGCGGTTTGCTCTGATTTTAATCTGACGTGCAGACTCTTCGCCTGAAACATACAGAACATTTATGCTCTGCCCCAGGTGCTGGCAGACCTGAAGAAGAATTGTGGATTTACCTATGCCGGGTTCACCGCTTATAAGGATAAGAGAACCTTTTACTATTCCACCTCCGAGAACTCTGTCAAGTTCAGAGAGTCCTGTATAATATCTGTGTTCGTTATTTACATCTATTTCATAAAGTTTTTTTGCGTTGTTAATTACAGAAGAAACCACAGATGGAGACTTTGCAGCTACCGGAGATAAAACCGTTTCTTCCATTGTGTTCCATTTACCGCAGGCGGGACATTTTCCCGACCACTTAGGGGCTTCAAATCCGCATTCTATACATACATAGGCGGTTTTTGCTTTTGGACTCATAAGATAATCTCCTTTTTTATTCCTGAAGATGATTATAACATTATAAATAATATATGTCCAACCGATAATAAAAAAGCTCTCTTACCTGAGTAAGAAAGCTTAAAATGGAGCGGACGACGGGGCTCGAACCCGCTACCTCCACCTTGGCAAGGTGGCGCTCTACCAGATGAGCTACGTCCGCATATTTGGTGCCTCCGACGGGAATCGAACCAGTGACATGGGGATTTTCAGTCCCTCGCTCTACCAACTGAGCTACAGAGGCATAAATGTGGCGACCCGGAACGGGCTCGAACCGTCGACCTCTAGCGTGACAGGCTAGCGTTCTAACCAGCTGAACTACCGGGCCACATTAAATGGTGGGGACAATAGGACTCGAACCTATGACCCCCTGCTTGTAAGGCAGGTGCTCTAACCAGCTGAGCTATGCCCCCATTTAAAAGTGATATTTTGTTGTACCTCAAAGAGGTGGAGGTGACACCCGGATTTGAACCGGGGAATAAAGGTTTTGCAGACCTGTGCCTTACCGCTTGGCTATGTCACCATATATGGAGCGGACGACGGGGCTCGAACCCGCTACCTCCACCTTGGCAAGGTGGCGCTCTACCAGATGAGCTACGTCCGCATCTCCCTGCAACGTTGACTATTATATACGCTGCAGATTGATTTGTCAACAACTTTTTTAATTTTTTTATTTCTTCCCGAGAATTTTCATTAAAGGCTTCCTGAATCTGGCAAAATACAGCACAATAAGGTTTCTGATAGCCCTGTCATAAACCATGAAAACCACCTCGGCTAAAGCGAGCAGAATCACGTATGACCATATGCCTAAATTACCCATTTCTTCCAGGGGGATTCCCAGAATGAATATCGCAAGGTAAGATTCCGCAAGACACGCTGCCGTATATATCAGAAGCTTTACCGCATATCTTACTTTTCCGTTTCTGATTCTGTCGAGAACTCCGTACAGAACAGGATAGTACCCGAAGAACAGTACATACATGAGCCACGCTTCCCTGTCGCTTACCGCAAAGAAGCCTAAAATACTCACCACGGCAAAAACAGTAAAGCCGTATTTAGTTCCGCACTCAGCGGTTATTGGTATGAGCATGCATCCTGCCAGAGCCGGGAGCGCTATGGTCATGGTGGGTATAATTCCCGCAAGAAACATTATGACTATGGAAAGCCCTGCCATCAATCCGCACAGAGCCACCCTGAGTGAATTTTTCATATTGTTCCGATACCGCCGCTTAACAGCATGGTATCAGGTCGCCTCCCATCATCTCACAACAGCAGTCGGCGCAGATGAGAGTGTTACATACATCACAGGTATTGCAGCTGCCTGTGCCTGTCATATTGGGATTGTAACCGCCGTAGTTTCCTGCGCGGTAGTTCATAGCCTGATTGTATGCGGAAGCATATTCCCTGTTGCTTGGGTCCATCTCACAGGCCCTTGAGAAATAATCCCTTGCCTCCTCGAGATAACCGCGTCTGTAAAGACATGAGCCCTTGAGGAAATTCCACTCTGCGTTTCTTCTCTCCCCCGGTACACCGTTAAGAATCTGCTCGGCATCTGTGATGCGGTTCATGTTTATGAAACGTCTTACATCTGCAAAATCCGTATTACCGTAATTTGTGTTGGTTCCTGTGTAACCGTAACCGCCATAGGAAGATCTGCCGTAGCCACTGCTGTATCCGCCGGCATTGCCGTTCTTACGCTGGGCAACTATGGTATCGTATGCTTCGTTGATTTCTTTCATCTTCTCGTCGGCAATTTCCTGAAGCGGGTTGCCTGCGTACTGGTCCGGATGATATTTCTTTGCCAGTGCTCTGTAAGCGTTCTTAATCTCTTCATCTGAAGATGAAGGAGAAACTCCCAGTACTTTATATGGATCTTTCATACTCCTTTTTACCTTTCTTATCATGTATATGCAGGAACAGAATCTCTCTCTGAACTTCTGCGAGACCGAGTTCCGTAACATTTCTTATTATATTTTCATATCTTCCCATTTCGAGAAGATTAAGTGCCGAATTCATCATACCTGCGTTGGCGTTTAATACCTCGTTACAGTAATTATCGCACTTTTCTCTGTCTTCTTCGGGAATTTCGGTTTTACCCTCAAGACCGAGCTTTCTGATAAACGGATTGAATGAGCCGTCTTTCAGGTCTTTCTGTAAATCATCAGCGGCATCCATGGCGTAAATCCATCTGCCGAAAAAATAGCCGAACTGACGAAGCACCGTTTCCTTCATGCTGTCATTCCCCGCAAGCTCTGCGAAAACTTCAGCCAGTGCATCCGCTGTCGGTGCCGAACAGGAATCTATACTGTAGTTTTCATCTTTTTCAGCAATGGTCTGAGCTTCTGTCATTTTTGCGATAATCTCATCAAAGCGTGGGAAATCGGCCTTTGCCTTTCTGTAAGCTCCGTTTACTATGAGCTTCAGCATTTTTGCACCGAGTTTTTTTATTCCCTTTTCGTCGGCGATATTATCAATAAGCTTATAATAAACCGTAAGCACAGTGAGTGCCGCCGCCTTGTGATATTCTTCTCTGCCCTCACAGATGAAATTACATTTCTTTGCGGGATTTACCACACAGTGACCTTTTCTTACCTGAGGTTTCGCCCCGGACATATCCAGGGCCATAACGGCATAAAAAGTCATATCAAAGCTGAGAGCAAACTTGGCAAGAACACCGTAATGGCGACTCAGCTCTTTACACAGTGTACAGTAAACCGCCTTGTACTCTTCGTATTCTTTTACTTTCAGCTCACCCTTCATGGGTCTTATGTAACCGAACATTATAGCTCCTCTATGATAAACTGTTATTTTATAATAAACCAAGAGCATTAAAACTTGTTGAACACTTTGTAAATTATTCCGATATTTTCTTCCGTATGGCTTAATTATTCGATATATGATATATTATATACATGGGGGTGAATATTATGAAAGATATTTTCAGAAAAAATTTTCAGTCACCTTTTGCAGGTGCCGATTACAAGCGACCCGAAGCTGCCGATTATCTGAGAATTATCGCTGTTTTTACCGTGGCATGGTACCATATATGGCAGCAAAGCTGGGTGAGTGCCGGAAAAATGGATTTCTGGGTGAGAACGGGTTATCTCTGGGTTGATGCACTGATTATGCTCTCTGCATTCTGCCTGTTTCTTCCCTATGCCAACGAATGGGTTGAAAACGGTGATATTAAAGATATTCGTCTGGGCGATACGCTGAGATTTTACAAAAAGAGAGCCATACGACTTATACCTGGGTATTATCTCTCGATTATGGTTCCGTTTATTATCACGCTTATTGAAAAAGGCATGTCAAAAAACTTGCGATTGATCTGCTTGCACACCTGAGCTTTACACAGATGTTTTTCCCGGAAAGCTATCTTTCCACAGATTTAAACGGTGTAACCTGGACACTGACGGTTTTTGCTCTGTTTTATATCATTTTTCCCCGGATAGTAAAACCATGGCTTCAGCACCCTTTGCTGATATCACTTTTCATGTTCGGAATTCAGTACTGTTATACTTTCGGTACACTGAAAAGCTATGGTTCAGAAGGATTCAGAGAAATGTTCAATCAGTTTCCGGCTTTTCTCGGTGTTATTGCAATTGGTATGGGCTGTGCATTTATTTACGCAAAACTTATACGAAAAAGCTTTTTCGGTTATAAAACCGTCAGGATATTCTTTACCCTGATGATTCCCGTCGCGGTATATCTTCTGACACTTGCGCTGAAAAAACAGGCTGTATCCGAAAAAATCAATTATACTCAGCTTCTCAACAGAATACCTATTGCCTGTCTTTTTGCACTGCTGCTTATTACAATGCTGTTCGGAGTGAGACTGCCCTTCAGAAAAATTACCGCTTTCCTCGCGGGAATAAGCTTCAACGTCTATCTGTGGCACCAGCAGATCGCCGTATGGCTCAAATACAGACTGAGAATTCCCGGCTGGGAAGGGAATGACCCACCGAATATCCTGGGTGACGAAATGTGGATGAAAAAATACAACCTTACAGCATGGGTATCAGCCATAGCAATCGCCATTACCGTAACATACTTATTCGAGAAACCCATAACAAAAATACTGAAAAAGAAACTCGAATAAATAAATTAAGCGCCGGACAAAAATCCGACGCTTTTCCATTTTAGTGAGTATCGTGTCTTCTTCTGCGACGATAAGCCATAAAACCATGATTCTCAATCACGCTGAGCTTTTCAGAAACCTTAGCGGCATAGGCTGCCTTGTAGAATGCAAGATAAGCAATGTAGTTGAGAACAAGTGCGGCTACAACATCAATTACACAGTGCTGCTTGAGGAACATCGTTGAGAGAACAATCATAACTGTGAGAACATTGATAAATGTGATGAGCACAGGCCTGTTTCTTACCCTCTCGTTCTTGGAAAACGCAATGTTACAGGCAACGGCATTATAAACATGCAGGCTTGGAAGAATATTTGTGGATGTATCGTTTCCGTAAAGTCTTATACATGCCTTCTGGAAAATGTTGTTTCCCATACCGAGATCCGGTCTTAAATTCTGTCCGTTCGGAAAGAGGAAACTGATGAGAATAAACAGCCCCATACCGAATATGAGAGATGCGATAAAACTGTGGAACTCATTGTCTTTTTCATTGAACAATGTAAAATAAAGCACCGCCGCAATTACAAACACAAACCACATAAGGTAGGGTATGATGAAATATTCGCAGAACGGAATAATATCATCAAGCGGTGTATGCAAGATGGTAACGGGAACTTTTCTGTCTTCCACAAAGAAAAAAGCCATGAAATAAAGTCCGCCACCGGCTAAGATAAACGCAAGACGTTTAATCTTTTTTATCATGCTGTTTGTCATAAATATCCCCTTTCGTGAGCTTCTTTTCAGGGCGCATTATTATAACATTTTTAATATATGCTGATAATAGTGCAGTTTTCATAAATCTGCTATATTTTAGACCTTTGCAGTATTTTTTTCAAGCAATAAAATGTAAATTCTTCAAGTTTGGTGTTTTGTAATAATCACACATAAACAATCAGTTCCTTTTAAGCATTTTGACGAGGATATATTTCTATTTCGCCACTAAAATAAAATAGATTAATTTATTTCGCTTTTTTAAAATCTTTTTGTCCGTTCGTACGTCCTGTATAATGTAATCACAGTTCAGAAAGGAATGAATATACATTGTTAAACATCATCGAGATGTTCAGAAAAGTTACATCCGAAAAAGACATCGAAACAGTTTATTACGAAGAAGAGAAAATCTGGAGAGGTTATAATTCAAGGCTTGATATTTGTGAAGAAGCCTGGACAGAAAAAGATGCAGTCAAAGATGTAAAAAGCCAGGCAAGAAAAAAGCTGTTTTACTATCTCAGAGCTCCTTTTGTAATGCTTGCTTTTGGAATTGCCAACCTGATTTTCGGAAATATTTTCTACGGCGTACTGTTTTTCGGCATGATGATTCCGGCATGCATCACATCATATCAGAAAATAAGAGAAATGACTGAGGATGATTATAAGGCAAACGAAACATTTTCTAAGATAGAGTATTATCTGACTTACGGTCTTATTGCCGTTTATGTGTTCTATTTATACTCAGGCATCGGTTCTGATATTTTCAGGGATATTATGGGTAGATAAACATGGGAGAGACATTTTGTAAGCAGTTCATTGATGAATACCGAATACTGAGAAGAAAAATGAGGAAAGATACGCAAAACGGTCGGAGGAATCCAAAAACCACAGTCTTTTTTATGAACTGCGGACAGAACACTGTATTTCCGTATTTCGGTCAATGGATTATACCGATGATGCGATAATTGCTTTTTTCAGAATCTTGTATTTAAGAAATAAAGAAAAAGGGGCGCTTAAGAAATCTGAAAACAAATAAGTTTTTTCGGCAATGGTGAAATTTACTGTTGCCGAATCTTTATTACTGTGATATTATAAAATCTACTATTTTACTTTGCATTTAAACGAGGTATTACCACATGAAAATAATAGACATAATCAAAGGAGATAAGCCAAGCTTTTCCTTTGAAGTTTTCCCACCCAAAACCGAGGAAATCTTTGAACCTGTTAAAGATACTGCTCTTAAAATTGCCGATCTTAAGCCAAGCTATATGAGCATAACCTACGGTGCAGGCGGTGGAACATCAAAGTTTACAGCGGACATTGCCGCTTCCATTCAGGAGAAAGGCGTGCCTTCTCTCGCCCATCTTTCCTGTATTTCTTCCACAAAGGAGAGAATTCAGGAAGAGCTTACCATGTTAAAAGAAAAAGGCATCGAGAACATTCTCGCTCTCAGAGGTGACATTCCGCAGGGCATGAATATGGATCATCTTGACTACCATTATGCCAGTGAGCTTGCAGAGGACATTAAAAACTTCGGCGGTTTCTGCATAGGCGGTGCATGTTACCCCGAAACTCATCCGGATTCAGTCAACGCAGAGCAGGACATTGAAAACCTCAAGAAAAAGATTGACTGCGGTGTTGAGTTCCTTGTTACTCAGATGTTCTTCTCCAATGACATTATGTATAACTACATGTACAGACTTTTAAAGGCAGGTATTGATGTTCCTGTTGTACCGGGAATTATGCCTATCACAAACGCAAAGCAGGTTGCCACAGCCGCTAAGCTCTCAAACTCCTTTGTTCCACAGAGCTTCTTAAGAATCGTTGACAGATACGGCTCCAACCCTGCGGTCATGCGTCAGGCTGGTATCGCATTTGCAACAGAGCAGATTATCGACCTTTACGCAAACGGCTTCAATGCGGTTCACATTTACACAATGAACAAGCCTGATGTTGCCGCCGCCATCATGAACAATGTAAGCGAAATTATAAAGTAATATGCCTGAAATTATTTACAGAGCTGTTCCTGCAGATGAACTTCCCATAAATGAAAACGAGGTTGCCCGCCGTCTCGGTACAGAGCGTGGTTACACCGACGAGATGATAGAATCATGTCGCAGGGAACTGTTAAAGGTAATCACACCTAAATTCAGCTACACAATAAGCGATGCGGTTTACTCCGACGACAATGTGATCGACCTCGGATATGTTAAAATAAAGAGCGAGACTCTGAACAAAAACCTGCAGCACTCCCCTGTTGTTTATACCTTTGCCGCCACCGTCGGCCACGGTGTGGACAGACTTCTGATGAGACTCTCGAAAATAAGTCAGGCAAAGTATTTTGTGACGGATGCCCTTGCCTCTGCCTATGCGGAAGCGCTTGCGGATTATGCAAACAATTATATAAAGCAGGGTAAAAACTGCCGACCGAGGTTCTCCCCCGGTTTCGGTGATGTTCCCCTCAGTTTTCAGAAAGATATACTCGGTGCTGTCAATGCTCAGAAGTTACTGGGAATCACCCTGACGGAGTCTTTCCTTATGTCGCCTATGAAGAGTGTTACGGCATTTATCGGAGAACAGAAATAAGAAATTTATTGCTCTGCTTCGGCAGGGCAATTCTTGTAATTGCGCAGAGTAGGTGTTATACTTTACTCGATATTCCTATAAATTCGGAGGTATTATATGCCTGTTAAAAATAAAAAGAAAATTACCGAACTCATGAAGGAGAGAAGAATCTACCTTGACGGCGGAACAGGATCTGTTCTGCAGGGTATGGGTTTAAAGCCCGGTGAAGGTCCCGAAAACTGGAACCTTACAAATCCCGATAAAATTCTCTCCCTCTATAATGCATATCTCGATGCGGGTTCCGATGTATTCAACACCAACACTTTCGGTGTAAACAAGCTAAAGTATGACAATTACGATGAGCTCATCAAAGCGGCAATCAATCTCGCCCACAAGGCATGCGAAGGCCGTGAGGAAAAATACATAGCCTTCGACATGGGTCCTACTGGAAGACTTCTTGAGCCCCTCGGAGATTTATCCTTCGAAGACGCCGTTGATGTTTTCGCTTCCAATATAAAGGTAGCAAAAGAATGTGATGTTGACCTTGTTATCATAGAGACCATGAACGACAGCCTTGAAACCAAGGCGGCACTTCTTGCGGTAAAGGAAAACTGTGACCTTCCTGTTTTCGTAATGAATGTTTACGATGAGGGCGGTAAGCTTATGACAGGTGCAAGCCCTGAGGCTATGGTTGCCATGCTTGAGGGTATGGGTGCCGATGCAGTCGGTATGAACTGCTCCCTCGGCCCTGATAAGATGATTAACACCGTAAAGCGTTTTGCGGCCTGTTCTTCCCTTCCTATTATAGTAAAGCCCAATGCAGGTCTGCCTGAAGTAAGGGACGGCAAGACTGTGTATAATGTAGATGCAGAAGAATTCAGCACATATATGGCTGAGATTGCGGAAATAGGCGCAACAATCCTCGGTGGATGCTGTGGTTCCACACCTGAATACATCGCAAAACTCATTGAGAAAACAAAGGATCTTGAATTCAGGCTCCCCGGAGAGAAAGATATTACCCTTGTATCCGCATACACAAATGCGGTAGAGATTGCTGAAAAGCCCATACTCATCGGTGAGAGAATCAACCCGACAGGCAAAAAGAAAGTCAAAGAGGCCTTAAGAACAGAAAACCTCAGCTATATTCTTGATGAGGCTTTGAAGCAGGTGGATGCCGGCGCACATATTCTTGATGTAAATGTGGGTTTACCTGAAATTGACGAAGCCACAATGATGGTCAAGGTTGTAAAGGAGATTCAGTCCGTAACGGATGTACCGCTTCAGCTGGATTCCTCCAGCCCCGAAGTTCTTGCCGCCGCCATGAGAATATACAACGGCAAGGCTCTCATCAACTCCGTAAACGGTGAGCAGGAGAAAATGGATGCAGTCTTCCCTCTCGTAAAGAAATACGGCGGAACTCTCATCGCCCTTACAATGGACGAAAACGGAATTCCAAAGACAGCGGAAGAAAGAATCGCTGTTGTCAATAAGATTGTTGACGAGGCAAAGAAATACGGAATCGAGACCAAGGACATCATAGTTGACCCTCTCGCCCTGACCATTTCCTCTGATACATCTGCGGCACTTGAGACACTCAAGACTGTAAAAATGCTCAAAGAGATGGGAATCAAGTCCTCCCTCGGTGTTTCCAACATAAGCTTCGGTCTGCCAAAGAGAGAAAAAATCACCACAACCTTCTATACCTGTGCATTGGAAAACGGACTCAACTGTGCAATCATGAACCCATACTCCAGAGGTATGATGGATGCCTTCCACACATTTAAGGCTCTGCACAACATGGATGAGGCATGTCAGGATTATATCGAATATGCTGACTCCATCGGTGATGAGGTAATCGTCAGCGGTGCTGCTGTGAAAACAGGCGGAGAGAGTATTACACAGAACAGCTCTCAGCTTCATTATGCTGTTGTAAAGGGCATGAAAGAAAGTGCCATAGAGAGCGCAAAAACTCTTCTTGAGAACACAGAACCCCTCACAGTAATCAACGAGCATATCATTCCCGCTCTCAATGAAATCGGTGCGGCTTTTGAGAAGGGCAAGGCTTATCTTCCCCAGTTACTCATGAGCGCAGAGGCCGCCTCAGCCGCTTTCGAGGAGGTTAAGGCAAAGCTTCCTGCCACAGAGGGTTCTTCCAAAGGCGAAGTTGTACTCTGTACGGTAAAGGGAGATATTCACGATATCGGCAAGAACATTGTTAAGGTTATGCTGGAAAGCTATGGCTTCACTGTTTATGATCTTGGTAAGGATGTTGATCCTCAGCTGGTTCTTGATGCATGTATCGAACATGGCACAAAGCTTGTCGGGCTTTCCGCTCTCATGACAACAACCGTGCCTGCAATGGCGGACACTATCAAACTTTTACATGAACATGACAGCGAAATTACCGTTATGGTGGGCGGTGCGGTTCTTACTCAGGACTATGCCGACATGATTCATGCGGATTTCTACGGAAAAGACGCCATGGATACCGTGAGATTCACGGAAAAGTATTACAATAAATAATCCTTTTTGTTGTGTATATTATCCATATATAGATTATATTTACTAACAAATTTGTAAGGGCAGACGAACTTTGAAGTCTGCCCTTTCTTATGCGTTTTTTGCTTGACATTTGCAGTCAAAATGATTAAATTATACTTTGCGTATGTATATGGGTCAGGAGAGGAAAAAGAATCCTGACTTCGATAATGCAGGAGGTCGAAAGGCTTTAATGCTTCAAAAAATAAGGCAGCGCGAACGCTGTGGCGGCAAGCAATTGCCACATGTAAAAACATGCCGTGTTCTTTTGACAATGGGCACAGCCACAGGATTTGTCTGGTACGGGGAAATCCCGGAAGTTCGGTAGTTATGAAAACCACATCGTTACTATCGTCAGGTCGGAAACTCTAAGTCCGGCCGCAGTTCCGTTTTTGTTTATTTACGGAGCCGAATATCTTATTATTTGGGGGTTGGCTATGAAAGAACCAATTATCACACTAAACAACATTGCTGTATCTTTTGACGGTGAGCAGGTGTTGAAGGACTTCAATCTTTCCATTAAGGACGGAGAGTTCGTTACACTTTTAGGTCCATCCGGTTGCGGTAAGACCACAGTTCTCAGAACTATTGCGGGATTTATCGATCCTGACCACGGTGACGTTCTTTTCGAGGGCAAGAAAATTAATGATGTTCCTCCTCACAAGCGTGCCGTCAATACTATTTTCCAGAGATACGCACTCTTCCCACACCTGAATGTTTATGACAATATCGCATTCGGTATGAGACTCAAGAAAAAGAGCGAAGCTGAAATCAAGACAAGAGTTCACGAACTCCTTGAGATGGTAAACCTTCCGGGTTATGCTCACAGAGGAATCTCTCAGCTTTCCGGTGGTCAGCAGCAGCGTGTTGCCATTGCAAGAGCTCTTGCAAACGAGCCGAAGGTTCTCCTTCTTGACGAACCGCTCTCTGCACTTGACCTCAAGCTCAGAAAAGACATGCAGACAGAGCTCAAGAAGATTCAGCAGGCTGTCGGCATCACTTTCATTTTCGTTACTCACGACCAGGAAGAGGCTCTCTCCATGTCCGATACCATCGTAGTTATGGACGGTGGTGACATTCAGCAGATCGGCACTCCTATCGATATTTACAACGAGCCTAAGAACGCATTTGTCGCTGACTTTATCGGCGAATCCAATATTCTTGAGGGTACCATGATTGAGGACTACCTCGTTGAGGTTGCGGGCATCCGCTTCAAGTCTCTCGACTCCGGCTTCGGCAAGATGGCTCCGGTTGATATTGTTATCAGACCTGAGGACATCGACATGGTTCCTGCAAACAGCTCCGGTGCTCACATTACAGGTGAGGTTACAAGCGTAACATTCAAGGGTGTTCACTACGAGATTATCGTTGACGTTGACGGCTTCAAGTGGATGATTCAGTCCACAGATTCCGCAGAGGTTGGCCAGAAGATCGGTCTCGCCCTCACACCTGACGATATTCACGTAATGCCTAAGTCCAAGTACTCCGGCCAGTTCGGTGACTACTCCACATTCTCTGACGAGATGGAAGAGGACATTCTTGCAGCAGAAAACGCACAGGAGGGTAACGATGAAGAATAAGGCTGTTTCCGCGCCTTATGCAGTATGGTCAATAATCTTTATTGTTGTACCGCTCTTCATGGTTGCATACTTCGCTTTCACAGATGCATCAGGCGCATTCACATTTGCAAACATTGCAAAAGTTGGTCAGTACTCCAACGTATTCCTTCGTTCCATTATTCTGGGACTTATCGCAACAATTATTTCTCTTGCCTTAGGTTACCCTCTGGCATACATTATCTCCAAGGTTAAGGCTAATCACCAGACTGTACTCATCATGCTTCTCATGGTTCCTATGTGGATGAACTTCCTCCTCAGAACCTATGCATGGATGTCTCTCCTTGAAGATCAGGGTATTATCAACAATGCTCTTGCGGCTATCGGTCTGCCAAGATTCCACATGATTAACACAGCAGGTGCTGTTGTTCTCGGAATGGTATATAACTACCTTCCATACATGATTCTTCCTATTTACACAGTGCTCACAAAAATGGATAACTCCGTTATCGAGGCTGCCGAGGACCTCGGCGCAAACAAGAGCCAGATTTTCGCAAAGGTTATCTTTCCTATGAGCATGCCGGGAATTATCAGCGGCATCACAATGGTATTCGTTCCTGCCGTTTCCACATTTATCATCTCCAAAATGCTCGGTGGCGGCGGAAACCTTCTCATCGGTGACCTTATCGACATGCAGTTCCTCGGTTCTTCCTATAACCCGAACCTCGGTTCCGCAATCTCACTCGTTCTCATGATTCTCGTATTCATCTGCATGGGTATTATGAATCAGTTTGACGACGGTGACGATATTCAGGGAGGAGGTATGCTTATATGAAAGCTCTTTCAAAGATTTATACTTTCCTTGTATTCCTGTTCCTCTATGCCCCGATTATCATTCTGATTATCTTCTCTTTCAACGATACTCAGACTTTCTCCCGTACCGTATTCTCCGGCTTCACTCTGAGATGGTACAAGCAGCTCTTTGAGGACAGACTCATTATGGAGGCACTCAGAAATACACTTGTTATCGCTGTTGCTTCCGCAATTATTTCAACTATCATCGGAACTATGGCGGCTTTCGGTATCAACAAGATGAAGAAGCTTCCAAAGCGCTTTATGATGACAGTTACAAACATCCCAATGGTAAACCCTGATATCGTTACAGGTGTTTCACTCATGCTTCTCTTCGTTTTCGCTGTAAGCCTTATGAACATGAGAAGCCTCGGCATGGCTACACTCATCATTGCCCACGTAACATTCTGTTTACCATATGTTATCCTCTCTGTTCTTCCAAAGCTCAGACAGATGGATTCAAGCCTTTATGAGGCTGCGCAGGACCTCGGATGTCCTCCTGCCAAGGCATTCATGAAGGTTGTTATTCCTGAGATTATGCCGGGTATCATTACAGGTATGATTATGGCTTTCACTCTTTCCATAGATGACTTCGTAATCTCCTATTTCTGCTCCGGTACAACTCAGACCCTCCCTATCTACATTTACTCCATGACAAGAAAGCGTATCTCCCCTGAGATTAACGCCCTGTCCACAGTACTCTTTGCGGCTATTCTCATTCTTCTCATGATTATCAACCTGAGAAACGCAAAGGACAGCAAGAAGGAGGGCAAAAAGAGATGAAATTCAGAACCTTAAAAATTTTTCTCTCCATACTCATGATTTTAACCCTCACTTTCTCACTCACAACTGTTTCCGCTTTTGCCGATGAGGACGAGGCTGAGGTTGAAGAGGAAGAAGATGAGGAGGAAGAAGAAGTCGAAGAACAGCACACAGTAGGTTCCACAGGTATTACAATCAACGTATATAACTGGGGTGAGTACATCGCCAACGGTACAGATGATTACCCTGACCTGAACGAGGAATTCACAAAGGCAACAGGTATCGGTGTTAACTACACAACCTTCGACTCCAACGAGTCCCTTTATGCAAAGCTCGCAGGTGGCGGTGCTGACTACGACGTTATCGTTCCTTCTGACTACATGATCTCCAAGCTCATCAACGAGGGTTACCTCGCAGAGCTTAACTTCGATAATATTCCAAACTACAAGTACATTGACGAGGAGTACAAATACCTCGCATTCGACCCTGAGAACAAGTATTCCGTTCCTTACACATGGGGTGTTGTAGGTCTTTTCTATAACACAGACTACATTGAGGAGGCTCCTACAAGCTGGAACATCCTCTGGGACCCACAGTACAGCGGAAAGATTCTCATGTTCGATAACCCAAGAGATGCATTCGCAATCGCTCAGGCAAGACTCGGTTCTTCCTACAACTCCACAAATGAAGATGACTGGTACGAGGCAGCAGCCCTCTTAAAAGAGCAGAAGCCACTTGTTCAGGCTTATGTTATGGACCAGATCTTCGATAAGATGGAAAGCGGTGAGGCATGGCTTGCACCATACTACTGTGGTGATGCGGCTATACTCTGTGAAGAGGTTGACAACATCGACTTCGTATTCCCTGAGGAAGGCTCAAACTTCTTCGTTGACTCCATGTGTGTTCTCGCAAGCTCCACTCACAAGGCTGAGGCTGAAGCTTACATCAACTTCATGTGCGATCCTGAGATTTCCGGTACAAACATGGACTATGTAGGTTACGCTTCCCCTGAGACTGAGGCAAAGCAGTACATGGACGAGAGCATTGCAGAGAACCCAATAAACTATCCTACAAAGGAAGTTGTTTCAAACACAGAGGTTTTCGCAGAGCTTCCTGCAGAGACAGGACTTCTCCTTGATACACTTTGGGCAGAAGTTAAGATGGGCGGACCGGGCACCACCATCACACTCATTGCAATTATCGCGGTATTCCTCGGTCTTTACATAGGAATCGTTGTTTACAAGCGTCAGAAGCGCAAGAGAGAAATGATGTAATTCCCCTATTAAAACAATCAGAGCAGTACGGTTTTCGTACTGCTCTTTCTTTATGCTTATATTTCCTTTGTCCAGACCTGCATCTGGTTTACTCCTCTGTTTGCCCATGCGTAATATGGAATCATACGGAGTTTTACAGCTGTTTCTGTCGGTCTGCTGTCGTAGGAATAGAGACTCTCAGATGAAGTAAGTCTAACACCATCCACTTCAAGGGGAACTATGCCCTCAAGGGTTTCAGGCTCAAAATCAAGAACCTTAATTTCTGCATTCTTCGGAATACGGATATTTCTAAGTTCTCCGTCATTATCCACACCCTCGAGGCAGTAGACAAACGGTCCTCTCTGCACAGCAACCGCACCTTCATCATCACGGATGAGTACATTAGGATAAATCTTTCTCGGTGTCATATCGAGAATAAGCTTTACTTCGTCTCCTGCAGCGAATGGGGCCTTTATTACGGCATATCCATCAACTATTTCAGGCTTTATTTCAACGCCGTTGAGCTCGATTCTGAAGCTCTTGCTCCAGTCGGGAATTCTGACAGCAAGATTTCTGTTATAATCACCATTAAAAGTATAGACGATATTACCGTCATAAGGATAGCCTGTCTTAACCTCAAGACTTGCTCCGTCTGCAAGATCAAGCTCACCACCGATAAACAGGTGATTGTAAAGCGTATCCTCTGTCTCATCAAAGACATATCTGTTGAGGGATGTGAGCATTCTCGCTATGTTGGGAGGACAGCATGCACAGCCGAACCATGAAGGTCTCACCGGCTCTACATGAAGATAATTCATTACCTTACCTGCGTACTCGGGATTTACCTCGAGCGGATTAACATAGAAGAAGTTCTTTCCGTCAAGGCTCATACCACCGAGAACTGTGTTATAAAGGGCTCTTTCCATTACATCGGCATACTCGCTCTTTTTCTCCATCTCCAGCATTTTCTTTGCAAAGAAGATAAGACCTATTGCCGCACATGATTCTGAATAAGCTGTGTCATTGTTGAGGTCATAGTCTGCGCTGAAAGCCTCTCCGTTATCTACGGAACCTATTCCGCCTGTGACGAACATTCTCTTTCGGGTAATGGACTTCCAGAGTGTATGGCATGCATCTATGAGAGTCTTATCCCCTGTCTCCATTGCCACACCTGCCATGCCTGTGTAAAGATATACGGCACGAACAGCATGACCTACGGCATCTTTCTGCTCACGAACAGGTGCATGGTTTTGGGTGTACTTCTGGTCAAGGGCATTGGATCTCCATACTGTCCATCCACGCTCTTTGCTCTCTGCTTCAAAGAAATTGGGCTCTGTGCCTCTCTCATCCACAAAGTACTTTACAAGCTCGAGGTATTTCTCTTTGCCTGTGAGTTTATATAATCTGACAAGGGCAAGTTCTATCTCCGGGTGACCCGGGAAACCACGCTTTTTATCTTTGCCGAAGGTGTTTATGATATGCTCTACATTCTTCTCCATGATATCGAGAAGGCTTGTTTTGCCGGTAGCCTCATAGTGGGCAACAGCCGCCTCCAGCATGTGACCTGTACAGTAAAGCTCGTGGGCCTCCTGAAGGTTGGTCCAGCGTTTGTCCTGTCTGCCTATGATGAAATAGGTATCGAGGTAACCGTCTTCCATCTGTGCCTTGCCGATTATCTCAATGAGGGCATCCATGTCTGCCTCAAGCTCAGGATCAGGCTCCAGCATAAGGGAATAAGATGCCGCCTCTATCCACTTGCCGAGGTCGGAATCCTGGAAAACCCAGCCGTAATGCTCACCCTCTGAGAGTCCTGCGGCTATGCGGAAATTTTCTATGGCATGGCTCTTTTCAACCCCCGGAACAGCATCGTCAAGAACTTTGCGCTGATACGGAATCATCTTCTTGCGGACAAGATTCTGGTACTTGCCGAAGAAGCTGTTCTCAATTACAAATCTGTTTTTCATTTTTCACACCTTAGTTTTATATTATTTTGCCATTACGGCTTCGATTTCTTCAATGCTTCTCGGAATGGATGCTGTAAGGTTCTCACAGCCGTCCTCTGTGACAAGCAGGTTATCCTCAAGGCGGAAGCCTATGCCCCACTCCTCGCAGTAAATACCGACATCAATGCAGAATACTTCGCCTGCTGTAACCGGTCTTTCCATATCTGTTAAGTCGTGGGTATCGAAACCAACATGATGGGCACCGTTGTGCCACATGAGTTTACCTATGTTCTCAAACTTATCCATAAGGCCGATTTTCTTGAGTTCCTCAAAGCAGTATTCCTTTACTATTCTGTCTACACTTGCCATTTCCATGCCCGGCTTTACTATGCTGAACATGTACTCGCTGGTGTTGTATGCGCACTGATAGAGGAGCTTCTGTCTCTCTGTGAACTTACCGTTACATGGCCAGCCGCGGGAAACATCGTTGCCTTCGAAATCGTACTTTGCGCCGACATCGTTAAGGATCATATCGCCGTCTTTAGCCTGACCTGTGTAAGCATAGTAATGAATGCAGAAATTATTGTCACCTGCGCAGATTATGGATGGGAATGCAGGCTCAAGACATCCGCGTCTTGTAAGCTCACGGTCGAACTCTGCCTTGTACTCATACTCGTACATACCCGGCTTTGATGCCTTCATCATAGCCTCGATGCCTGCCTTGGTAATCTTTACCGCCTCACGCATTGCCTCAATCTCGCAAGGCTGTTTGATTGTGCGCTGAGAGCGAATCTGTGGGAATACATCTATGATATTTACATTGGGATAATTGCAGAGTGTGTTCTTCACAAATGAATGGGACTCTCTGTCTCTGTCCTCTGCGGAACACTTGTATAAATCAAGGGCCACATTTGTGTATTTACCGCTGAGCATTGCTCTGTGGAAGTATCCGTCAAAAGTATTGAGCGGAGCTGTGTTCTCAATTAAGCCTTTCTCGTTAATCTCTTCAGGCTTGAGTCTGCGGCCTGTCCATCTCTCTGCCATGGCATCGGGTGGAAGAATAAAGAGTTTCTCGTTTACTTTTCCGCCGAGCTTCTCGGCTACAAGTATGCTCTCCTTCTGCTCGATACCTGTCATATAGACAAAGCTTCTGTCGGCATAAAAACCGTAGAATTCATCGGCTGTTTTGCGAATCTCCTTGCCTGCAAAGAGGAGGAGTATGGTGTTATCGGGAACAGAGTCATAGAGCTTCTCTCTGTTTCCCTTGAAGAATGTGTTTATCATTATGGGTCTCTCCTTATTTTACGCTGTATTCTCCGCAGGCTGTCTCTGTGATATCCGCCTCTAAAAATGCTTTGAGTGCCTTGATTGTATCGAATGTATCCTTTGCACCTGCTGTCTCACAGGAGGAGTGCATGGCAAGCTGTGGAATACCTATATCGATAGTGTTGAGAGAAACGTGGGCATTGGAGATATTACCTAAAGTGGAACCACCCGGCATATCGGAACGGTTGTGGAAGACCTGGTAAGGAACTTCGTTTCTGTCACAGATTGTCTTGAAGATTCCAGCGGAAACACCGTCTGTTGTGTACTTCTGGTTTGCATTGAACTTTATTACAAGACCCTTGTTGAGGTAGTTTCTGTTGGTCGGATCTGTCTTGTCTGTGTAGTTAGGGTGAACAGCATGAGCGTTATCGCAGGAAACCATGAAGGAATCTGAGAGACGGCAGATAAAATCTTCGTTATCGCCACCGAGGGCGGAGTTAATTCTTGTGAGTGTATCATAGAGGAAAGTGGAACCTGCACCCTGCTTTGTACCTGAACCAACCTCTTCGTTATCAAATACAGCGGAAACTTTGATTCTGTCTGACTCGGCACTCTCTGTGATAGCCTTCATTGCAGAGAAAGCACACTGTAAGTCATCGAGTTTAGGACACATGATAAATTCGTTATCAGCACCGAAGAAAGTACCCTTCTGACGGTTGTAAAGGAATACATCACTTGAGAGAATATCCTCTTTATTTACCCCGGCTGACTCTGCAAGGAGAGCCGCAAGATCTGCGTTCTCGTTACCGATGAGCGGGAGCATATCCTTCTGGGCGTTGTACTTGTAGCCGTTGTTAATCTCACGGTTCATGTGAATTGCAAGGTTTGGAATAGCGCAGAAATCTCTGTCGATATCAACAAGCTTTGTTGCTGTGCCATTCTCTGTCTTAACGATAAGGCGACCTGCAACGGAAAGCGGCTTGTCGAACCATGTGGACATAATCATTCCGCCGTAGCCCTCTGTGTTAAGCTTTGTGTAGTTGCCCTCCACCTTCATATCGGAGAGTTCCTTAATCTTGAAAGTAGGAGAATCGGAATGTGCGGCAAGGATGCTGAAACCTGCCTGTGTGTTCTGCGGAACAGTGAAAGCGATAACGGAGGAGTTGTTTCTTACTGCGAAATACTTTCCGCCTGCTGTGATAACACCCTTCCATTTGTTCTTTTCGGAAAGCTCTGTAAAGCCGTTCTCTTTGAGGTAGTTACGCATGTTCTCGACAGCGTGGAACGGGCTTGGGCTCTTATCTATAAAGTCAAATAATTCTTTGTTTGTGTTTACATATTCTGCATTGTTATACATAATGCATCCTCCCTGAAACAATATTGAAACAAGTATAAAACTTTTATCACACTAAATCAATCCGGTTTCTTGCTGAACATGGAAAAATCCGGAATAAATTTTTCTCCCTTGGCGGTTCTGTCCTGAACAAAGCCGTCTATTCCCAGCTCATCCATTTTATCAAGAACCTTGTCATATTCCCTTTTTGTTATTCCGCGGTTAAGCTCGGGAAAATCCTCGAATTCCTTTATAGGAGTGTACTGCGCCATAAGGCTTACAAGAACTCCGGGGAATTTCTCTGCCATGGTTTCAAGTACGGCAATGGAGTTCTTTGTATGAAGCGGAAGTATAAGATGACGGACTATTACACCCTTTAACATCATGCCGTTTTCGTCAAAGACATTCTGAGGCTGCTGGCGCAACATTTCTGTGAGTGCCGCCTCTGCCACGGATGAGTAATTATTCACCTTTGAGAGAGATTCACCAAGTTTATCTTCTGCGTATTTGAAGTCCGGGAGCCATATATCCACAAGTCCCTCGAACATTCTTAATGTTTCCACACTCTCATAACCTCCGCAGTTATACACAACCGGAACAGGTAGTTTTCTGATTCTGAGTGCCTCGGCTATTTTATCGGCATAATGTGTGGGTGTGACAAGGTTAATATTATGCGCCCCCTGCTCTATAAGCTCGAAGAACATTTCGTTTAGTTCTTCGGGGGTAACTTCTTTTCCCATATTATCCCCGGTGCTTATATCGTGATTCTGACAGAATATACACCTTAAATTACATCCTGTAAAAAATATTGTTCCTGAGCCGTTTTTGCCGCTTATGGGTGGTTCCTCCCACATATGCAAAGAACTGCGGGCAACGGTAAGTTTATCCGTTCTCCCGCAGTAACCTATCAGCTCAGATCTGTCTATTCCACAATTTCGTGGACAAAGTCTGCAGTTATTCATTTTTCATCAATCTGAAGGAAGCCGGCATTGGAACCGCGCTGTCCCCTTGTCTTTCTGTGTGAGAATATTAAATCTGATTCAATGTAAGTATCTACATTACCTATTTCTATGTTTTCAAACTTCACGCCTGCTCTGACGAGGAACTCCCGGTTCACCGCCCAAAGGTCAACATGATATTTTCCGTTTTTGTCGTCTGTTACAAAGGCATCCATACCCTCTGTCGCAAGGAATTCATCAGCACACGGCTTATCAACCTCGAAGGATTCAGGACCGATGGAAGGACCTATCGCTACAATGAGCTTATGAGGGTCTGTGCCGAATTCTGTCTGCATTTTTCTAACCATGGTTCCCGCCATGTCATTTGCTGTTCCTCTCCAGCCCGCATGGGCAAGGCCTATTGCCTTATGCTCCGGGTCATAATAGTAAAGCGGTACACAGTCTGCGGCATATACTACAAGAGTTACACCCGGGTCATCTGTGCAGAGACCGTCGATGCTTTCCATGTCCTTTGGTCTGTAAATGCCGATTCCACCCTCTGCCTTAGTTACACGGCGAATGTTTGTGTGGTGGTCCTGGGCACCTGCAACGAGGTAGTTTTTATCTACACCGAGGGCAGATGTGAAAATAGCAAAATTTTCATAGACAAGATCGTCGTTATCACCACGTCTTAAGCCTAAGTTCATGGATGCGAACTCGTTTTCACTTTTTCCACCGAGTCTTGTGGAAAACGCATGCTTTATTCCTTCGATTTTCTCAAAGCTTCTGAATGTGAGCAGACCTGCGCCGTTCTCACATACTGTGAGATTCATGTTACCGACAGGGCCTGATTTTGCATCCCTGGGCTTTTCGATTATCGGAAGCGGTACTGATTTTGTAGTCACTGTAATACCCTCGTATTTCTGCTTGAGCTGAACTCTGCCTGTGAAGAGATAGCCACAGCCGGAGCATCTGAAGTTTGCGGAGAATTTTTTGTTTCTTAAGCTCCACTTGCCTGTTCTCTGACAGTCGCCTCCGCATTTCTCGCATTTGAATGCACTTAACTGCTTCTTAACCTCAGGGTGATCGAAATCACAGATAAAAGAGGTTCTGAAAGTCATTTTGCGATAGAACTCCTCTTTGAGGGCATTTTCCACAAAAGGAGCACAGGTGCTCGGAGAATAAATCTTGTTGAGTATCTCCAGAGTAATCATGCTGTCTCCAAGGGCTCTGTGATGAATGAGGGAGCTTACATCTATATTAAGCATTTCAGCCGCTTTGTTAAGACCAAGCTGTTCGCCTGTGTTCAGAAGTCCGAGCATGCTCTCGCAGTAAAGCTGAGCATCGCAGTAAGAGGAAAGGAACGGAATATGTTCTGCTCCGCTGAAATAACGGCAGTTCTCTATAAGAGTCTGAATATCGGAAATACCCCATGTCATGATAAGGCTGTCCCCTGCCCAGCGCTTGAACTTTGATACAACCTGCATGAAAGGCATGGCATCTGAGAGGTTTTCATCCTTAATGGATGTGAGCTCTGAAACTATATTGGAAATTTTCTTTCCTACGGAAAGCTTTACAAAGGAGGAAAATGTGCTGATTACATTGAGCTTTTCATCACACTTGACTGCTCCGAATTCGATTATCTCGTTAATATAGCCGTGAATTTTTCTGGAATACGCCGCATTCCATTCAAGGTCGAGTATAACTATATTCACTTAGTTTTCCTCCGTTCTGTAAAGATATTGTTGAAAAGTTTATTACTTCTTTGTTTTGCTGAATGCCTTGAGGCGCTGTTCCTTGTCGAGAATCTTCTTTCTCATTCTGATGCTCTTTGGTGTTACTTCAACAAGCTCATCGTCAGCGATGAACTCGAGGCACTGCTCAAGGGAAAGAACTGTATGCGGAACAAGTCTTAATGCCTCGTCTGCGCTGGAAGAACGTGTATTTGTTGCGTGCTTCTTCTTGCAGACGTTAACTGTGATGTCTTCGTTCTTTGGGTTGGAACCTACGATCATACCCTCGTAAACCTCAACACCCGCACCAATGAACATACGGCCTCTGTCCTGAGCATAGAAAAGTCCGTAGGCTGTGGACTCACCTGTCTCGTGGGCTACGATGGAACCCTGGCTTCTTGACTGAATGTCTCCCTTGTAAGGCTCGTAGCAGTCGAAAATGTTGTTCATGATACCGTTACCGTTTGTATCGGAAAGAAACTCTGAACGATAACCCATGAGACCTCTTGCAGGAATTCTGAACTCGAGGTGAGTTGTTCCTGTGTCTCTTGTACCCATGTTGAGAATTTCAGCTTTTCTGGAGCCGAGCTTCTCCATAACAGCGCCAACGTAGTTATCGGGAACCTCAATCATGAGAAGCTCCATTGGCTCAAGGAGAGTGCCGTCCTTGTCCTTCTTCATGATTACCTTTGGTGTGGAAACCTGGAACTCGTAGTTCTGGCGTCTCATCTGCTCGATGAGGATAGAGAGGTGAAGCTCACCACGGCCTGAAACCTTGAATGCATCTGTTGTGTCAGTTTCCTCAACTCTCATGGCAACGTTTGTCTCAACTTCTTTGAAAAGACGGTCACGAAGGTTTCTTGATGTGACGAACTTACCCTCTCTGCCTGCGAAAGGAGAGTTGTTAACCATGAAAATCATGGAAACTGTCGGTTCATCGATTTTTACGAATGGGAGCGGATCTACATTCTCAGGGTCACATGCTGTCTGACCGATTGTGAGGTCTGCAATACCTGATACACATACGAGGTCACCGACGGAAGCGGACTGATATTCCATTCTCTTGAGTCCCTCGAACTGGTAGAGCTTACCGATTCTTGCATTGTATTTATCGTCATCCTGACCGCCGCAGATTGTAACATTCTGACCAACCTTGAGAGTACCTCTCTCAACACGGCCTACACCGATTCTGCCGATGTAATCATCATAGTCGATGTTTGAGAAAAGAACCTGAGTAGGACCGTCAGGGTCACCTGTAGGAGCAGGAATTTCTTTGAGGATAGTCTCGAAAAGAGGCTCCATGTCTGTGCCACCCTCGAGCGGATCGTATGTAGCGTAACCGTCACGACCTGATGCGTAAACAACAGGGAAATCGCACTGGTCTTCATCGGCACCAAGCTCAATGAAAAGGTCGAGAACTTCGTCAACAACCTCTGCAGGTCTTGCGCCCGGACGGTCAATCTTGTTTACAACAACAACAGCCTTCTTTCCGAGACCGAGAGCCTTCTTGAGAACGAATCTTGTCTGTGGCATGCAACCCTCGAAAGCATCAACGAGGAGGAGAACACCGTCAACCATCATGAGGATACGCTCAACCTCACCACCGAAATCGGCATGACCTGGAGTATCAACGATATTGATCTTTGTATCCTTATACATAACAGCTGTATTCTTGGAGAGAATTGTGATACCTCTTTCTCTCTCAAGGTCGCCGGAGTCCATAACACGCTCGGCTACTGCTTCGTTTGCTCTGAAAATACCGCTCTGCTTTAAGAGCTGGTCAACCAGTGTGGTCTTACCGTGGTCAACGTGGGCAATAATAGCAACATTTCGTAAATCTTCTCTTGTAATGACCGCCATTTTTCTTTACTTTCCTTTCAGTCTTCTTTTAATGTCAATTAAGAATTTAGAAACCGGCAAAAAGCCGATTTAAGGTTCACAGCCAATTTCTAAACCCTCAGTTGTGAACAATTCACCGATTTGTTATTTTATCATATTTATTTCAATTTGTGAACTCACGACAAACTAAAAGATTAAATGACAAATGGCAAAAAATATGGTATTATTGACAAACAGAACAGTTTGAATTTAAAGACAGGAGCTTATTTAATATGAAAAAAGAATTTTTAGAAGCAGGTCAGATAGTCGGCACCCACGGTGTCAGAGGTGAAATGAGAGTAGATCCTTGGATGGACAGCCCCGAGGCTCTCAAAAAAATAAAAAAGCTTTACCTCGATGAAGGCAGGAAAGACCTGGGACTTAAAACCTCAAGAGTTCACAAGAGTCAGCTTCTTATCACAGTTGAGGGAATAGACAATCCGACTCAGGCAGACACAATGCGCGGCAAGGTTCTCTATTTCAACCGCAACGATGTAAAACTCCCTGAGGGCAGATATTTCATAGATGATTTAATCGGTCTTGAAGTTTTCGACGGTAACACAGGTGCAAACTATGGTATTATCTACGATGTAATTCAGGCACCCGCAAATGATGTTTATAAAATCATCAAAGACGAAAAGGAATATCTCTTCCCTGCTGTAAAGCACATGATTAAAAATACCGATATTGATGCCAACAGAATTGAGATTCTTCCTATTCCCGGAATTTTTGATGATGATGTAATCGAGGACAAAGAATAATGAGAATAGATATTATCACACTTTTCCCCGAAATGTGCGAGGCTCTTATGAATGAGAGCATAGTCGGCAGAGCAAGAAAAAGAGGTTACCTTCAGATGTGCTTTCACCAGCTTCGCAATTATGCCCACGATAAGCACAAAAGAGTTGATGATCTCCCCTTTGGCGGCGGCAAGGGTATGCTCTTAAAACCGGAACCCATCGCAGAAGCCCTTGACACACTTACGGAACACCTCGGCGAAAAGCCATATATGATATACATGTCCCCAAGGGGAAATGTGCTTAACCAGGCAAAGGTTCGAGAACTCGCAACCAAAAAGAACATCTGCATACTCTGCGGACACTACGAAGGTGTTGACGAGAGAATCCTTGATGAGTACATAGATGAGGAACTTTCCTGCGGTGATTATGTTCTTACCGGCGGGGAGATGCCTGCTATGATTGTGGCAGATGCCGTAAGCCGTATGATTCCGGGAGTTCTTGCCGAGGACACCTGTTTCACAGAGGAAAGCCATTATAACGGACTTCTCGAGTACCCACAGTACACAAGACCAGCGGAATTTCACGGAAGAAAAGTTCCTGAGGTTCTCACATCCGGCGACCACGCAAAAGTTGAGGACTGGAAACATAAAAAGAGCCTTGAAGTTACTCTCAGGCACCGTCCCGATATGCTGGAATATGCTGAACTCACCGACAAAGACAGAAAATATATCGAAGAACTCAAAGCCGATAATCAGCTTATCTGATTGGTTAATATATCCATATAGTTGAAAAATATCTTAAGAAATATAGTATGATATGCCGTAAAAACTTTTTATGTTTATAATTTGTGGAAAAGATTTAGTTCATGATGCACAATTCATGTGCAAAAGTTTTGGGCAATATAGGGCAAGTATGAGAAATTAACGGATATTTATTGACGGATAGAAATATTGTGATATAATACTGATTGTAGTTTAGTAAGACTAATAATCTAACATAAATTTAATCTACACAAACTTAACAGGAGAGTGAATCAAAATGTACGATAAGGAAGTTATGGTTGAGAATCAGGTTGGTTTACATGCTCGTCCAGCTACATTCTTCATCCAGAAGGCTAACGAATTCAAGTCTTCCATCTGGGTTGAGAAGGAGGAGAGAAGAGTAAACGCTAAGTCCCTTCTCGGTGTTCTTTCCCTCGGTATCGTTGGTGGAACAAGCATCCGCATCATCGCTGACGGCGCTGATGATCAGGACGCTGTTGAGAGCCTTGTTGCTCTCGTAAAGTCCGGCTTTACTGAATAATCGTTCCTTTTGCGAAAAAACTACCGCTTCGAGGTTTCGAGGCGGTTTTTTTCTTTATATCAGGATTTACCCCATTTTTTTGTAATATTTGCACATTGACACAACCGCGTATTGATTTTATAATAAAAATAATTTTTAAAAGACTTATTATAAACGAAAGGTGGCTGAATCATGCGAGAAATCAGCAGCGTAAATCAGGTTAAGAATCACAATGTGGAACTTATCAAGTCTGCCCTGAAATCCATTGAGAGCGGAACAAAAAATGTTATTGCTCAGATGACCGGGCTGAGTGTTGCCACCTGCAATACCATACTCAACGAACTTGCCGAAACAGGTGAAATTCTGGAAACAGAATCTGTGGCCCCTTCCATAGGCAGACCACCTAAAAGTTACAGGTTTAACGAGAGCTTTGCTTATGTTCTGTGCCTTTTCACCAATGAAGAAGGTGCACTTACAATCAACTCCGCAGTAACGGACTTAATGGGCACCATACTCACAGATGATACCAGAAGTTACAGACATATTGACGAACACACAATCATAGATTACATTGAAGAACAGATTGAAGAAGAACCTAAAATCAGATATATTTCTCTGGGTATTTCAGGTTTTTACTATGATGGCAGGGTTCAGTCCAGCGGAATAGATAATCTGAACGGAATTGACCTGAAAACACTTATTGAAAAGAGATTTAATCTGCCCGTCACCATTGAGAATGACACCAACGCCATGGCTCTTGGTGTTTACTCCTTTGCCGATGAGCTTGTTGAAAGCAAAAATGACATGGCTCTTCTCGCCTATTTCAAAGATATTCAGCCCGGCTGCGGAATAGTAATTGACGGTAAGGTTCACATGGGCAATACAAGATTTGCCGGTGAGGTATGTCACCTTGTATATAAAAACTTCGATGTTTTTACCGTTGATGAGAATAACAAAACAACCTTTCACAGTCTTGAAAGCAGGAACGTTGTGGAATCCGCATCTACAAGTGTGATATCTCTGTGCTGTACCGTTAACCCGGAGCTCATTGTTTTCACAGGAGAAGCAATCGATAACGATATTATTGAAGAAATAAAACGCTTTGTTTCCCGATACATTCCAAAAGAACACATGCCGATAATCAAATACGGCGAAGATGTCAGACAGTATTACTTCTGGGGTCTTTGTGCCGAAGCTCTTGATAACAGCAGATAACGAAAAAGGACCCGCTTGGGTCCTTTTTTAATCCTCTTTGAAATCCTCGGGATTTACATATACTGTTTTGTAGTTAAAGTAGTTTACCATGCCCGGTTTTGCGCCCTGCGGCTTGTGAACATTTCTGATCTGGGTGTAGTCAACGGGAATCTGTGAGCTTTCCTTTGCCCTTGAGTGAATTGCCGCAAGCACTGCCGCATCTTCCATGGCTTTGTCTGTCGGTGTTCTGCCATCTGTTACCAGTACGGTGTGCGAGCCCGGAATATTCTTTGTATGGAACCAGATATCATTATTTGATGAATCTTTCATGGTAAGCTTATCGTTCTGTCGGTTGTTTCTTCCCACAAGAACGGTGAATCCGTCAGAAACCTCGAAACGGAGAGGTTTGCCTATACTCTCAGGTTTGTTATTCTTTTTGTTCTGGGTATTCTTTACATAACCCTGGGAAGCAAGCTCAGCCCTTATCTCGTTCAGCTCCTGCTCTGACTTAGCCTCTGCAAGGGAATAGAAAACGGACTCAAGATATTCAAGCTCCTGCTCTGAGAGTTCTATCTGCTCCTTGAGCTTGACTTCTGCTGTTTTAGCCTTGCGGTAATCTTTGTAGTACTTCTGGGCATTCTGGGACGCAGACCACGCAGGATTCAGTTTTATAGTCACCATCGGGCAGTCAGGTTCATAGTAATTCATGAGTTCAACACTTGAGGCTGACTTAGGAATTGCATATATATTGGAGTTTATGAGGTCAGCCTTTATGCGGTACTCCTCCCTCTTTGCTGTTTCCTCCAGCTCTGCCTTCTGATTGTTGATTTTTCTTGAAAGTCTCTCCTCCCTGTTGGAAAGGAGTTTGAGAAGGTCTGCGGACTTGGTGCGCATTCTCTCTGCGGCATCTCTTTCCTCATAGAAGCTGTCGAGCAGATCTGAAAATGCTGTAGGTGAACCGCTGACATTTCTGCGGATATTCATTGCGGAACCATACTGGGTTATGTTCATGAAGGCAAAATCCTTAGGCTTTTTGAGCTTTGGATCTATAACAGAAACAGGAGTTCCGTCTGTATTGATGGCTCTGTCCTTGAGGTCACGAAGTGCGAACATGAGTCTGCCTAAATCGGCATCGCTCATCTCTGTGGTAATTACCTCTGAGCCTCTGCCGACTATTGCCTCAATCTCTCGGCTGATTATCGGAGAAATGCCCTGTAATGTTGCCATGAGTGCCTTTGAGAGGGTCATAGCCTTTGGCAGAGCCTGAATTTTTCTTATAACATCGTTTACTTCCACATCGAGTATGCACAGCTTATCCTGGGCAGGTGGGTCTCTGTACAAAAGTCCCGGAAAGATAAGTCTCTCTGTGCTCATCTCTGCATCTACTCGGCGAAGAGCATCGATAATCTTGCCTTCTTCGTTCACGAATATAATATTACTGTACTTACCCATAATCTCACAGACAAGGGACAGCACAACATGGTCACCGAGTTCATTTACTGCGTCAAATTTAAATGTGACTGCTCTCTCAAGACCTTTCTGCTCCACCTCAATGAGTTTTGCCGACTGAAGGCGC
Source organism: Clostridia bacterium (assembly GCA_030526115.1). Classification (GTDB taxonomy): domain Bacteria; phylum Bacillota; class Clostridia; order Oscillospirales; family Acutalibacteraceae; genus SIG603. The sequence continues at coordinate 28,251 of JAUNDK010000003.1, read as the reverse complement.
TTTCTCATGAGCATGCAGAGCATTGGCGGAGTTTTCGGGTTCTCCGGTTTTGTGGATGTAAAATTAATTCTTGCTGTGTCGGGTCTCGCCGAAAGGAGAAGCTTATAGTTAGCCTCTCTTGTTCTCATGACGAAAACCAGTTCGTCTCGGCTGGGCTGGTAGATTTTATCTACTCTGCCGCCGATTAAGTTATTCTCAATCTCCGCCTTGAGATGGCGAAGATAAATTCCGTCTAATGCCATAATATCTCCTGATTATATTTAAACCGTAACCGGGTCACAATCTTCTTCTGATATAACAAATTCAATCTCAGGGAATTCTTCCTTTAAATAAGCTATGAAAGCTCTGTCAAAAATTTTCTCGGTTGCGTAATGTCCTGCTGTGAACATTGGGAAATTATTCTCGAACGCAAAGAGAAGTTCGTGGTGTTTTGCCTCGCCTGTCAGGTATGCATCACATGAACCTATGGCATCAAAGACAAATTCTCCGCCGGAGCCTGAACAGAAACCGACCTTCTTAATGAGCTTGTCCCCTGTTCCCCTGGTGTATACTGTATATGGTGCATTGAGTTTTATTTTTAGAAGCTCAGCAAAATCAGATGCCTTGACAGGCTCCTCGAACTCTGCCGTAAACATGCACTCGCTGTTTTCGTCCCTCTCAAATTTTTCCATTCCCAGAACTTCGCTGAGGGATTTATTCACACCGCAAACCATGGAAACATCCAGGTTTGTATGACAGCATATTGCACTCATACCGCTTACCGCAAGTTCATAGAGGGCTGTTCCCTTTACCACTTTTCTGGCGGGATTGAAAATAATCGGATGGTGGCTGATGATTAAATCCGCACCGATTTTCTTTGCTTCCTCCACAACAGGAATTGAAATATCGAGGGCAACGAGAGCTTTCTTTACTTCTGCGTTCTTATCACCCACAAGTATTCCTGTGTTATCAAAGGACATGGATGTGTCAAAGGGTGCTGCCTTATCTATATGATTATAAATATCTTTTACCGTTACTTTCATCTGAGATAAATCTCCTCTATCTGTGAAATAAGAGTCTTCAGATTTTCTGCCTCTTCCATATTGCCTGAATGCTCTGCCCCGATAAGCTTATTCTTCAGCCTTTTTGTTACCTTTTCAGCGTATTTTTCGGAATCTTCGGAATGCGGAGCTATTTCTCCCATAGCGAGTTTTAAATCGTCGGCAGTGATTTTCTCACCGCTGTAATGACAGCAGATTACCGAATAGATTTTTCCTTCATCTAAACAGGTTTTCTCCGCCTCGATTTCAAAGCCGTTAGAGTATAAATACTCTCTCAGTTCACTTTCGCCTGTCATTGGCTGGAGAATGAGTCTTATTTCCTTATTTCTGAGAAACTCCGCTTTATTTATGATTTTGGAGATGAGCTCTCCGCCCATACCGGCAATAACCGCATCGCTTATACTCTCGGGATTAATGTTATCGAAACCGTCTGAGAGTATGCATTCAATATCTGCGCCGTATTTTGCCGCATTCTTTCTTGCGGATGAAAGCGGAGCCTCGCCTATATCTGCGGCAATGGCAGTTTCAACTTTATTTTTTAATTTCAGATATACGGGAAGATAACCGTGATCTGAACCTATATCAACAAATTTTGCGCCTTCACGGACAAAAGAAGCGCAGGTCATAAGCCTTTTTCCCGGCAGTTTCATATTATCACATCTCCTAACTCACATAATTTTATACTACACACCTGCTTTATGCAACAAAAAAATTATCCGGGCCCTACGAACCCGGATAAGATTTTACTGAAGAATCAGCCCTCTGCCTTCATCTTTGCGAAGCACTCGCTGCAATATACAGGACGGTCTTCACGTGGTCTGAAAGGAACTACTGCTTCCTTGCCGCAGGATGCACAGATTGCTGGGAACATCTCACGAGCTGGTCTCTCGCCGCCATTCATGGCAGCCTTTCTCTTGTCACGGCAGGGCTTGCATCTCTGTGGCTCATTTACAAAGCCTCTCTCTGCATAGAACTCCTGCTCACCTGCTGTGAATACGAACTCATTGCCGCAATCTTTGCAGACTAATGTCTTGTCTTCGTACATTTTTCTTACCTCACTTCGAGTATAGATATGTGTCCCGAATAAAAGCGAATAACTCCACACTTATGCGCTGTTAAAGAGAACAGTTTAATATTTAAGGCTTTTTGCCGGCCTTACAGAATTGAATGAGCCTTAAGCTTTGCTCTTACTCTTTGAAGAGCATTGTCAAACTGCCTGGTTGTAATATCAAGCATCTGAGCTATCTGGCTCCTTTTGTAACCGCTTAAATAAAGGGCCAATACCTTTTTCTCGAAATCGGACAAGGATATATGGATCTGATTTAAAACAGACGTTACACTCTCTCGATTCTCAACCACTTTCTCCGGATTATCCGAAATGCCTGCTTCGGCCTCACTGATATCATCAAGAGAAATTGAACTGTTGAGAGGAAGATTTTTTCTTGAGCTGTGATTACGTACTTCATTCTTTAAGCGATTCGTGACACACACACCGGCATAGGCCGGAAACGGAACTCCAAGCTCTGATTTATATGTTACAGCAGCATTGTAAAGCCCGATAAGAGCCACTTGTCGCAAGTCGTCATCATCCAGTGAACAGGATACACGAAAAGCAGAAGCCCTCGCATTTATCAGACCAAGATAACGAGATGATAGAACAGCAAAAGCTTCAGGTGTATCGCATTCAGCACAAAGCTCTTCATCTGAAAGCTCATTAAAATTTATCGCCATCAAGGTACACTCCTATTAATCACTATGGTTAGTATAGTTCATTGTTAATATTAAGTCAAGGAAAATAAGTACATATTATCGAAAATAATTAACTTTTTATGTAATTTTTTAGTAAAGTATATGATACCTATTTTCTTGATAGATATTCATTTAAGACTTCGGGAACAGACTCACAGATGAATTTTGCCTTCTCTTTTGTCTTTGGATTTCCCGATGCCATACAGTATGAATAAGCAGCCTCCTGCATCAGGCCCACATCGTTTTCGTTATCACCGAAAACCATGGTATTCTCGGACCCGACACCGAGTTTTTCTTCAAGTATTTTCAGTGCAGTACCCTTGTGAACATCTTTGTGAAAGAAATCAAGCCACTGTCTGCCACCCAGGGCGCATGTAAGGTTTGTGTATGTTCCGTCATTGCAGAGCTTATCAAAATACTCGTGAAGCTCATCACTTATCCCATCAGGGTGGAACATGGAAATTTTCAGGTATGGTTCTTCCGTAGCGAGAATATCATCCACAACTTCTGTGACATTCTGAAGATTTACGGCAACACGCTCATAATATTCCTTTGTTTTCGGTGCAATATAACATGTATCAACGCCCGAAAGCAGAACCTCTGCCTGGGGAATTGCCATAATTCTCGCCATAAGATCCTGACCCTCTTTGCGGTTTATTTCGTCACGGAAGACTATCTCTCCGTTGTAGACAACAAGGGCACCGTTTTCGCATATGTAATCGATTTCATCGGCTACCGGAGCAAAAACATTTCTCAGGTTTGCATACTGCCTTCCGCTTGCCGCCGCAAAGTGAATACCCCTTTTGTGAAGCTCACGGATAATATCGAACATCTGTGGATCTATATCGTTTTTGTTATACTCATTCAGGATGAGTGTGCCATCCAGATCTGACGCCACCAGTTTAATCATATACTTCTTTCCTTCCGACTGTATTACAGTTCTCTTGACCAGTATTTTCTGTCAAGACTGCGGTACTGTACCGCCTCTGCCATATGCTCTGCTTCTATCATTTCAGAACCTTCGAGATCGGCAATTGTTCGTGCTACTTTTACAACTCTGTCATATGTTCTTGCTGAGAAGCCGAATTTTTCAAATGCGGTCTGCATGAGCTTATCTGCTTCACGGCTCAGTTTCGCCGTATCGTGCAGCAGGGATGCTGTGGCATTTGCATTGCAGGTTACACCTGTTCCCTCATATCTTTTTACCTGAATATCTCTTGCGGCGTTAACGCGTTTTTTAATCTCCGCACTTGACTCGGCAACTTCATTACCCGAAAGCTCGGCATACTCAACAGGAGGTACCTCAATGTGAAGGTCTATTCTGTCGAGAAGCGGTCCGGAAATTCTTGAAAGATAACGGCTTACCATTACGGGTGAACAGGTACATTTTCTTGTGGGATGTCCGAAAAATCCGCATGGGCATGGGTTCATTGCGGCAAGAAGAAGCACATTACACGGGTAAGTTACCGTACCGTTTACTCTTGAAATTGTAACCTTACCGTCTTCTAAAGGCTGACGGAGTATTTCCATGGCGATTCTTGAGAACTCGGGAAGTTCATCCAGAAAAAGAACTCCGTTATGGGCAAGGCTTATCTCGCCAGGTCTCGGAACCGTTCCACCGCCGGAAAGACCGTTTGCACTGATAGTATGGTGCGGTGAACGGAAAGGTCTTGTTCTGAGCAAAGGCTCGTTGAGGGCACCTGCCACGGAATGAATTCCCGTTGCGGCTATGCTTTCCTCCAGTGTCATATCCGGCAAAATGGACGGGAGTCTTTTTGCAAGCATGGATTTACCCGAACCCGGAGGTCCTATAAGGAGAACGTTGTGTCCGCCGCTGGCGGCTATTTCCAATGCACGTTTGGCATCTTCCTGACCTTTTACCTCTGAAAAATCAGGCTGATATGCAGGTTCAGGCATATCTTCATCTCGATAAACAGCCGGTTCAATAAGATTTTTCCCTTTAAGATGTGCCACAAGCTGTTTTACATTGTTTACAGGATATACGTTTATTCCCTTGACAACACTTGCTTCTCTTGCATTATCCGCAGGGACAAAAATATTGGCGAATCCCTTTTTCTGGGCATGAATAGTCATGGGCAGACAGCCTCTTACCGGTCGTACATCTCCCGTAAGGGACAGCTCACCGATAAAAACACAGTCTTCGGTATCAGAACCGATTACTCCCATAATCTTCAGCAGGGCAACCATTAGCGGAAGGTCGTATATGGGACCTTCTTTTCTGATATCCGCCGGGGCGAGGTTCATCGTGATTTTGCTGACCGGAAAATCGAATCCGCAGTTGCTGATTGCCGAGCGCACACGGTTTCTTGATTCTTTTACAGCTGCATCCGGAAGTCCGACAAGGTCGAACGAAGGCATTCCCTGGGCTACATCTGCCTCTACCTCAACGGTAAAGGCATCCATGCCGAAAACTCCCATACTGAAACTTTTCTGTACCATAATATCTGTCCTTATCCCTGAATAACCGAGAGTGTCGCTGAGTTAAAGCTCGAGGAAAACTCTCCGTAATTGTCACTTGTTTTGCTCATATACAGAATATGAGTTGTTGTATCCAGACTCCAAAGTTCTGTATCTTTAAAAACCTTGTCTTTACCTGTATCTATGGAAATTGTAAACTGTTCGCTGAAATAGGCATCCAATCCGGAGTAAAACAGAGCTCCGAGACCAACAGCCTGAGCTCTTGAAGAACTCATGAAGAAATAATCAAGGCCGCTTCCCCCGCTTTTTTCATTCTCGAGAACCGGATCAAAAGCATAGAACTTATCCTCTATCTTAACTCCCGCAAAATAATGAAGACTTCCGTCTGCAAGTGTGCAGGAAATAATTCTCGTGTCTATTTCGAACTGATTGAGAAATGCGCAGAAAAGCTTTGTAATGATGTAATCTGTGCCTGATTTTGTCTCGAGAGCTTTCAGCGGAGACTCTACCGATGCATCAAAACTGAACTCGGAAAAATATCTGTATGCCATGGCAGCTTTCTCAAAATCAGTAATTTCCTCTCCGACAAGATTTTCAGCATAGCTCTGAATATACTCATCTGTTTTTGCAAGATCTTTTCTGATTTTACTGCCGCTCTCATTGTACTTGATTATGAGCTGACAATCGTCCTTAACGGAATAGGACTCTACATATGCTGATGAAAGCAATGCAGACATTGCACCCTGACATCTGTACATGACTTCTTTTGAAGAAAATGTGAATCCTGTTTCACCGGAATTCAGCGCCTGAGCAAATTCTGTGAACTCCTCGACATCACCGGCAAGGTACTCTGTTACATCAGAGCTTACTCTTGTGAAATCGGTATCAATCACATGCGGTTTTTCGCTTCCTTCTTCGGTGGATGATACCGCTGAGAGGCTGTGCGGCAATACCGGTTTTATATTCAGGTTCCCCGATGAACAGCCGCTCATGGCAAACAGAGCACATACTGTTATCAGGGAAATCATTCTTTTTAATCTTATATTCATTAATACCCTCTACGTTTCGCAAGTCTCACGTCTTTTCCGCTGAATTTAAGAATTTTATACGCGGAGAAAACTCTTGAAGAAAATCTCGAGCCATATATCTTATCCAGCTCGGTAGCCACAAGGTTTGTACTGATGACAGTAGGCTTTTTCCTCATGATTCTTGTATCGATAATATTATACATTGTGGACAAAGTGTATTTTGTAATGTTTTCGGCTCCGAGATCGTCAATAATAAGCAGATCGGCATCGGTGAGAACCGTGACAATATCCTCTCCGCCATCTGAAAATCTTTCTTTTTCCATGGTGTTTGCAAAACCGTATGCGGAACCGTAAACCACGCCGTAGCCCTGATTTATAACCTCTCCCGCTATGGCAAGGGACAGGTGGGTTTTACCGAGGCCTGTTGATCCTGTCAGAAGCAGTCCTGTTGTTTCGTTTCTGAAATTACGGGCAAATTCTCTGCATTTCTGAAGATTGGAAGCCATCTGAGCAATAGGTTCTCCGTCATTATCCTTACAATAGGATAAATCAAAGGAATCAAATGTTGATATGCTGAGCGGACTGACTTTGTTAAGAGCCTCAAAAGCTGACATTCTGAGGAGCTTTTTGAAACACTCGCATCTGTAACCATCCGAATAACCTGTATCGGAACATTTCGGACAGCTGTACTGAGGAGTGATATCCTCCTTCTTGAGACCTTTTGCCTTAAGCAGATCGGAAAAAATCTTCTGAAGTTCAAGGTTTTCATTTTTAAGCTCTGTCAGATTGGCACGAACGTCTCCACCTTTTGCAACGGCGATTGCGGCTCTTGAGCCTGCGGATGCGATTCTTCTCTGCACCGCTTCTGCCTCGGGACACACCCTGAAGAATTCTTCTTTTGTTCTGTATGCTTTATTCTCAGCCTCTCGCCTTCTGCGATCCAGCTCGGCTTTTGCTTTTTCAATGGTTTCTTTGCTGTAAGCCATATTACCAGTCCTTTCGGAGAATTAGTCTGAAATAGTATCGAGGAACTCGGAATCGAATGATGTGTTTCCGGGTTTTTCCTGTTTTGCTTTCTTTTTTGCCTCTGCTTCTTCAACCTGAGCAATGCTGATAAAACCGTTCTTTGCCCAGGAAACGAGAATAGGGTCCATATAGCTGGCGCTGAACTTACCCAGCTTACCGATACACCTGTCATAGGCCTCGGCAATCAGTTCCTCCGGGCTGTGAAGATCATATATCCACTTATATGTGAGTTCAGTCTCTTTTTTTGTTGCAGCCCTGAACTGAAGTCCGCATATGTTCACAATCTTCTTCCATGCTATGTTGTGTCTGTCCAGCTCCTGAAGCTTTTCCTCAGCTGCCTGCATGGAATTTACACCGCTGTTAGCCCAGTCTATGGCAAGTTTTTCAATGTAATGCACACTGGTCTTGCCCTGAGAAATGCAGTAGTTCAGCATCATCACTATTACCTCGGGAGGCATATCGTAAATATCATAGCAGTTGATGAGTATTGCCGAGAGTGTTGGCGGAAGCATTCTGCCGAGCATTGCTTCAGCCTCTCGCATGATAGTGTTTACCTCTTTATCGTCCGCCATACGCTGAGCAATATAAATTGCATCCGGTCTTATGGGTTTTTTGTCAAATACAGGGGTAAAACCCTTGTCATCTGTTTTGTCTTTTACAGATTCCGGCTTTTTCTCAGGCAAAGTCTGCGGTGAAACCTGTGGAACAGAGTCAGCAGAGACAGGTTCTGCCCTTTGAGGCTTCTCGCTGCCCTGAGCGAGATTGTTACCCTCAGTACCCAGTACACCTGCACTTATCCAGTAATCGAAAGCCTCTTTCACGTTTTCCGGTCTTACTCCGGTTTCGGCGCAGACTCTCTCTTCGTCAAACAGTTCTCCCCCATGACGAAGCGCCCAGAGTATAACCTTGAGCTGACTCTCGCCTGCCAGTTTAAGATGTCTGTCCACAATGGATGACGGTACGGCGAACACACTGCTCCATCCGCCAAGATTAAGATAATAACTCATAAAATCTCCTTTCATCGGCTCAACTCACCCTTACACAGCCGACTTTTTCACACTATTTATTTATACTTATACTTTGTCAGTATAACACAAAACAGCACATAAATAAAGCAAATTTCTCTTATATACCTATAAATGCAAAGTTATTGCAAAGCTTTTCACACAGGGCCAGTTTGTGGTTGAAAACTTTGCACCCATATGATATTATACCCCTTAAAATTATGACTAAAATGGCTGATTTATGCAGTTTTTGTTAAATGTAATTTTGGTATGAAAGGAAACAGGATATGAAAAACAAAATGACAAGAGGACTGATTCGAGGACTGTCACTCCTGCTTGCACTTACTGTTGTTTTTACCGGCATGCCCACGCTAAGTTCATTTACGGCAGAGGCCGCCGCGGTAATTACAGGTAAGGTTACAGCTGATGTTAAGCTTTATTCTGAGAAGAGCACCTCATCTTCAGCTGTCGCAAGTATAACACAGAATTCTTCAATTCAGATTACATCTGTGAGCTCCGACAACAAATGGTGCAAGGTTAAAACTCTCAGTGCAAAAACAGGTTATATTCCTACCTCAAAAATTCAGTTCAACACCAATTATAAAACAACTGCGAGCCTCAGACTCAGAAGCGGTAAGGGAACATCATACTCTTCCATCGATGTTATTCCTTCAGGTGAGGGTGTTACCGTTGTAAGCACATCTGATGCAAGCTGGTTCAGAGTAAGAACCAAATCGGGTATATTCGGTTACTGTTCATCCGATTATCTTCAGGAAATCAAACGATCCACAGGAAATTACCGTCTGAAATATAACAGTACCCTGAGGGCAACAGCAAACTCCTCAGGAACAAGCAAAGGAAAACTCCCTCAGTATTTTGTTCTATCGGTAACTTCGACAGCAAATCCCCTCTGGTATAAGGTAAAACTCGCTAACGGAATTACAGGTTATATAGCAGCATCCTCACTGAGTTATGTCGGTACAAAGTATAAACTTACACCTATAAGTGCAAACATGTATGTTACTACCGCAGATGTAAACCTGAGATCCGGCAAAGGTACCTCATACTCATCCAAGGGTGTTATCGCCAAAAATACCATACTCAGTGTGACAAGCACATCAAATGCCACATGGTATGCTGTTAAAACACCGGCAGGTACAACAGGATATATTCACTCCGCATATCTTAAAAAGGTAAGCTGCTCCGTAAAAACATCAACGCCTACCCCCACACCGTCTCCTTCGGCATCCCCGACTCAGGTATATATGACGACTGCCACAACATATGTCAGAAGCGGTACAGGCTCGGGATATGAAGCAAAAGCAAAACTCCCCACATATTTCAGGCTTTATGTTACATCAAAATCAAATTCCACATGGTATAAGGTAAAACTCTCCAACGGAATAACCGGTTATGTCAGATCGGAGTATCTCAAGGAATGCTCCTCAACCACTAAAGTCACACCGATTTCTTCTCTGATGTACATAACAACTCAGAAAGTATCTGTAAGAAGCGGTGCCGGTTCTTCCTATGCTCAGAAAATTACAGTATCTGCAAATGTCATTTTAAGCGTTACAAGCACAAAGAACGCAGACTGGTATGCTGTAAAAACTCCGGGTGGTACAACCGGTTATATTGCATCGGCTTACCTGAAAAAAGTATCTTTTGTGAACTACACAACAGGTGCCACAGCCACACCTAAGCCGACAGCAACTCCGACACCGTCGGCAACAGTCAAACCGACCGCCACACCTACACCAAAGCCGACAGCTACACCAAAACCCACGGCTACTCCTGCGGCTGACAAAACCTATTATAAGGTAACAGCTACATCCGGTCTTAACCTTAGAAGCTCCGCATCCACATCAGGTTCCATAATCACAACCCTGAATTACGGCACCGTTCTTGAGCTTATCAGCAAAACAAGCTCCGCATGGTATAAGGTTCGCACATTAAGCGGCACAACAGGTTATGTAAGCACGGATTATATAGTAATCACAGATTACAACCCGGACGATGATACATCAGACAATACAGACGGAAGCATAAATATTCCAAGGTATAAGAGCTATCGTGTTGCGGGAAATTACTCAGTAACAAGCAATTCAGCCGTTGCAACAATTCGTGATGGTTTTGTTTACGGCGTAAAAGAAGGTACATGTACTATTTCAAATTCTTCCGGTACTGATAAGATTACCGTCAGGGTTACTGCTCCCGAAGCTGTTAGATTCTCCTATTCCTCACCGAACTGCCCTGTCGCAAACTCGGCATTTAACCTTGTTGCTGTTACAGACAGCCTCAAATCCGCCGTTAAATTTGTAATAAGCAACGGCTCAAGTTATACTGTCACAAGCTATACTTCAGAATCAAACGAAGCACAGAACGGATATGCCGCAAACAAGACAAGAATATGGAAGCAGTCCGTCACACTTCCTGCCGGTGAATACACAGTAAAAGTATATTCAAAAACGGGCACCACATGGTCAACAGGTTATTACAGTCTTACACTCCATGTGGGAAGTGCTTCATCAACAGCATATACATCAAACAATCATTATGCCAGTGATAAAATACTGAAACTCATTGCGAACTTTGAGGGTTATGTTCCAACCATTGAAGATGACTACTTTGTATCGGATGCACCTACCCTCGGCCACGGATATGTCGTTTACAGAAATACATATTTCTACAATAATCTGACAAAAACCGAGGCCTATGCAATGCTGTGTGATACTGTAAACAAAGGATCTTTCACCTCAAGCCTGAACAGTTTTATCAGCAGTAACAAGCTTCAGGTTAATCAGGCTCAGTTCGATGCCCTGCTCTCATTCAGCTACAATGTGGGCACAGGCTGGCTCAGTGGAAGCGGAACAAGAGACTCTCTACTGACCACACCGAATTACACCGCAATCAAGGCTTCAGCCTCCTCCACTACCCCACTCAATGCAAGCTTTATACTCAGCGGATATACCTATTCTTCCTGCAATTTAGGCGCTACAAGATACAGTGTAAGTGCCGGAACCTCAGCAAAGGTTATCGGTGCATATTACAGCAGTTCTGTGGGAACATGGTATAAGGTCACATATAAAACAAGTTCAGGAACCACAAGAACCGCCTGGTCACGAGGCAATCTTGATTTCAGTTCCGCATCCACAACCAAAAATCTGAAATATGCGGATATTACCGTTGTGGCAAACAATCTCCTTCAGTGGCATGTTGCCGGCGGAGGATGTGTTCCGGGACTTCTCTGGAGACGACTCGCAGAAGCAAAAATTTTCTTCTTCGCCAATTATGACGATGCTTATTACTCAGCATCCAACTACGGCGAAAACACATATCAGTTCATTTATCCTTCATGTATGAAAGGTTATGAATAAGCAAAACGGGCGATACCTAATCAGAAGGTATCGCCCTTTACTTTCCCTTTAAAACTATATAAAAAGCAAAAAAGCACCTGCATCTGCAAGTGCTTTTCCTGGCGCAGAAAGAGGGATTTGAACCCTCGCGCCGGTTTCCCGACCTACTCCCTTAGCAGGGGAGCCCCTTCACCACTTGGGTATTTCTGCAAGGTGGTGAAGTTACATATTGTAACTTATTAAGTGCTTCTTATGAAAAGAAGTGGCGGAGAGAAAGGGATTCGAACCCTTGGTACGTTGCCGCATCACTAGTTTTCAAGACTAGCTCCTTAAACCGCTCGGACATCTCTCCGTATCAAGCTCAATTATAATACCACATCAGACATTACTTGTCAAGCAAAAATATTTCGGGAGGAGAAATTTTTATCTCTCCTCCCGCTTTTAACAATTATAAGTTAATATAACCTATCTTTCTCATAACCTTTGAGACAGTCTTTCTTGCAATATAGTGTGCCTTCTCGGCATTCTCCGCAAAGCACTTCTCAAGATATTTCTTGTCTGCATAAAGCTCTGCAAACTTCTCCTGAATAGGAGCGAGAACATCGGCTACTGTTTCACCTACGGCAACCTTGAAATCACCGTAGCCCTTACCTGCGAACTCTGCCTCAATCTCTTCCATTGTCTTGCCTGTTGCGGCAGAATAGATACCCATGAGGTTGTTGATGCCGTCTTTGCCCTCTGCAAAACGTACACATGCTTCGCTGTCTGTAACAGCTCTCTTGAACTTCTTGATGATTGTATCCCTTGGATCAAGAAGAGTGATGAAAGAGTTTACGTTATCGTCAGATTTGGACATCTTCTTTGTTGGATCTGCAAGGCTCATTACTCTTGCACCGTTCTTTGGAATGATTCCGTCAGGAACGGTAAATGTTGGGGAATAAACACCATTGAAACGCTCTGCAATGTTTCTTGTAAGCTCGAGGTGCTGCTTCTGGTCTGCTCCGATCGGAACATAGTCTGCCTGATAGAGGAGAATATCCGCTGCCATGAGGCAAGGATATGTGAACAGACCTGCGTTGATGTTATCAGCGTGCTTTGCGGACTTATCCTTGAACTGGGTCATTCTGGAGAGCTCACCGAACTGTGTGTAGCAGTTTAAAATCCATGCGAGCTGGCTGTGCTCAGGCACCTGGCTCTGAAGAAACAGTATGGACTTGTCAAGGTCAATACCGCATGCAAGTGTTAAAGCATAGGACTTGTAAACATTCTCACGAAGCTGCTTTGGCTCCTGACGTACTGTGATGGCATGAAGGTCTGCCATGGCATAAACGCACTCGTATTCATCCTGAAGTGCGGCAAAGTTCTTGAGGGCGCCGAAATAGTTACCGATTGTAAAGGTACCTGTCGGCTGAACCATGCTCAGGACTCTCTTCTTCTTTTCTGTGGTTTCCATTTGTAAATCTCCTTGATTATTTTCCTAAAATATCTCTTATAAGCTGTCCGAGAATTTCAATTCCCTTAACAAGCTGTTCATCTGTCGGTGTTGAGAAGTTGATTCTGAAAGCATCACAAGGATCGTTCTCATCTGTGAGGAATGCTGTTCCAGGAACTACGCATACCTTTCTCTCAACTGCCTTCTGTACGAAGTCGAGCATATCCACACCCTCCGGGAGGTGACACCATGCAAAAAGACCGCCGTTGAAGTCATCCCATGTGATGTAAGGTGCGAGGTTCTTCTCCATTGCATCGAGGAGAACCTGTCTCTTCTTTGTGTAGATCTGTCTGAGGTTCTCAAGATGAGCGTTGAAATCGTAGTTCTTCATGAACTCATAGCATACAACCTGAGACCAGATATTTGTGTGAACATCCGCACCCTGCTTACATACAACCATTTTCTGAATTACAGGCTGAGGTCCCATAACATAAGCTACACGCATACCCGGGCTGATAACCTTGGAGAAGGAACCTGCATACATAACGATGCCGTCTTCATCGAAGGACTTGATGGATGGCAGAGCCTCACCGATATATCTTAAATCACCGTATGGGTTATCTTCAAGGATGAGTACACCGTACTTCTTAGCGAGATCGTAAACAGCGTGACGCTTCTCAAGGCTCATTGTGATTCCTGAAGGATTCTGGAAGTTCGGAATTGTGTAGATGAACTTTGCGTTAGGGTTGTTCTTGAGAGCTTCCTCGAGCTTCTCGATGTTCATGCCGTCGCTCTCCATCGGAACACCAACGAGCTTTGCGTTGTATGCTCTGAAAGTATTGAGACAGCCGATGAATGAAGGTGCTTCTGTGATAACAACATCTCCCTCGTTTACAACAGCCTTTGTGAGAAGGTCTGCAATCTGCTGTGCACCACTGGTGATGATAATGTTATCAAAATCACGGCCGATGTTGTGATTCTCTTTAAGGTATTTTGTGAGCTCCTCACGAAGCAGAGGATAACCCTCTGTTACGCTGTACTGAAGTGCGAGAATAGGATTCTCTGCGAGAAGCTTTGCGCTTATCTCTGCAATTTCCTTTGCCGGAAAAGCCTCAGGTGCAGGGTTACCTGCTGAGAGGGAGATGTAGCTTGGGTCTGCTGCATACTTGAAAATCTCTCTGATGGCTGATGGTTTTAATGTACTTACTCTGTCGGAAAACTTATATTCCATAATATTTCTTTCCTTCCTTATATATTTCTGAAATAAAAAAACTTCTGCCCCGGATAAGGGACAGAAGCGAAAGTTCTGCGGTACCACCCAAATTAGAAAGAATCTTATCTTTCTCACTCTATGCCTTAACGCGGCGCACGTCATCCGATACTGAGTTTCCCGGATGCCCTCATGTGTCCATTCGCAGGGGTAATTCACGCTGACTTTCACCTGACTCAGCTCTCTTTGGTGGTTTTGCCCTGTTACTATTCACAGTCTACGGTTTAATTAACAAGAATTATAAACTCATTGCAAGGTAATGTCAAGATTTTTGTGTATTATTACATGGCTCCGTTTTTAAGCTGAATCAATCCAAGGTAACTTGTCTTTATGGTTTCGTCCATATTGTGACCAAGCTTTTCAAGCATTGCGGAAATCTTCGTTGTTGCTGCTTCCATGCCGTCATTCTCTGATACGATTATTTCCAGCTCAAGGAAAGACCCCAGGCCCTCCACCCTGTCAACGCAGGCTGTGAGATTATCAAGATGATAGTATTCTCTCACCTTTACAACCGGATTCACCTTCTCAAACCCGAGGTTTGTGAAAACCTTTTCCATAAGATCCGAATCTTCAACACCTGTCTCAAGCTCTTCCCTTGTTTTGGTTCTGGTGTCGAGCCTTGGTCCCTTGTAGGTAATCATGTCTTCTTTTTCACCGGTATCAAGATTCTCGGTGCGTCTGATTCTGAGAGCATCGCCTATTGCTATGAAATCATGGAATTCCGCTTTGAAATAGGTATCTGACTCTCTTAAAGTTTTCCCTTTTGTAAATC
Organism: Clostridia bacterium; assembly: GCA_030526115.1. Taxonomy (GTDB): domain Bacteria; phylum Bacillota; class Clostridia; order Oscillospirales; family Acutalibacteraceae; genus SIG603. The sequence continues at coordinate 13,135 of JAUNDK010000003.1, read as the reverse complement.
CCTGTTTTTTGAGGGCTTCGATAATTTCTGCCTTGTCATTTACTTTGATTTTTACTTCAACTTCTATCATCGCTATTTCTCCTTATTCTGTTTGAGATAATAATAACACAAACCATATGAAATTAACACAAAAAAATGCAGGTACCTTTCGGCACCTGCGATGAGAATTTCAATTAAAGTTTGCTCCAGTATGCATTGTAGAGTCTGAGGTAAGTATCGGCTCTTGCAATTGTAACCTTAGCTGTTGCAGCCTGAACATAGTTATATGTGAGAGGTCTTTCAGCCTTGAGCTTTGCAGGATTCTCAACATAATCCTGATAGGAATCTGCAAAATACTCAGAGGAGCTCTGAAGAATGTAAGTTGTGTTTCCTCTTGAAGCCTTGAACTTGCTCTTTTCTGCCTCGAAGATGGACTTGAACTCCTTTGTTACATCGGCGTTACCAGCCATGAAGGAAACATAGTGACCAAGCTCATGGTAAACAGCATCATCGTTCTCTCTCTGGAGGATGATGGACTTTGTTGCTGCATCGAATCTTCCGCTGTAATAAACTGTGGAGTCAATCTTTGTGGAGAACTTCATGTGATTGTAAGCATCGAGAACATTCTTATGTGCCTTTGGAGCAAGAACTGCAATGTTGGAGATGCTCTTCTTTGTTACAGGAATATCTGTTGTTGTTGTTTTTACTGTTGTGTTAACTGTAATTGTGTTCTTCTGATAGAAAGAATTTCTTGTTAACTTCTTGACTGTTGTTGTTATTGTTGTTGTCTCTGTTCTTACTTTCTTTAAAGTGGAAGACTTGATTGTTGTTCTCTTTACAGTTCTCTTTGTTGTTGTCTGCTTTGTGGAAAGAGCTCTCTTTGCAAGTCTCTCTGTGGAGTAAGTTGTTTTTGTTGTCTTTTTTGTTGTTACCTTTGGAGCGGCAAGAGGTGTATCATCATCTGTGATTTCCTGACCGTCCTCATACTCATCGACGAATGTGACAAGCTCACCTGCATTAAGAAGTGTGTCGATGAATCCGCCACCGATGGCAACTGCCATTGTCAGAACGAGTGCGATGGCTGTGAATGTGATTCTAAAGCTTTTTGTCTTCATAGTAGTAGACCATACCTTCCCTGTTTTTTTGCAATTATCAATGTTATGATACGGAGCATCCAAATCATTCAACATGAAATCAAAAAACCGCTTATCATTTCTGATAAACGGCTGCCAATCATATTGAATCGAATTTTCATTCGTCCCGGAAAGGAAAATTCAAATGCGGCAACCGGCTACCGTAGTCATGTGACCTTAGGCCCTCAGCTTTGCGTCCTTACCTTTCGATAAGTTTGCTATTATCATCATTTTTATTGGCTATATTATAGCACCGCTATGTATTCTTGTCAACATAATTTTTGGCTTATTTATGGGAAATTTTAATGATATGAATTTTATTTCCTTTCGGTAAATATGCATATGGCTTCTGCCACATTATTTACAATATTGTCCACTTTTGCTTTTACTTTTTCCGGAGAATCGTGGAACGTAAAGCCTGTATCGGCACTCACCAGCATAGGAATATCGTTGTATGAATCACCTATTCCCGCAATACTATCTGCTTTAAAATATTCTTTTACAAATTCTACTGCTGTTCCCTTTGAACATCCGTACGAAACAATATCCACATTTTCGGTATTGGTGAATGCACTGAGCTCATTGCCGAAATTTCTGTTTATCTCATCTGCGATTTCAATAGCTTTATGCTCATCTGAACAGCGCATGGAAATACCGTAAATATCCTCACCGTTTATATCTTCCAAAAACTTTATACAGACCTGATTCGGGTAGTTTCCGCTGAAGTTATATACTTTATTTCCGGCCTGTACTACTATCTCATTCTCTTTATTGTAACTCTCATAAACCGATTCCGCTGTTTCGTGCCTTATGGTTTTCTTATATATTATATTTCGATCTTTATCGGCAATGACGGCACCGCTGGAAACAATATAGAAATCGAAATGAAGAAATTCCGGCGCGGCTTCAATAATTCCGTTCAGACTTCGACCTGTACACACCCCGAACATATTACCCTCTGCCCTGAAGTTCTCAATGTATGCAACATCAATAGGAAGAACCTGAGGCTTTCTTCCGTAAAGATATATAGTACCGTCAAAATCACTGGCGAGTATTTTCATGGTGATGTTTCCTTTCCGGGTATATCTTATTATTCTGAGCCTGATATGGAGGTCCGTCACAGATTGTTTCACTCCTGTGACTGTATTCTTTTATTATATTGCTTCGCAATGGTTGTCCTCCTTGGTTTAACTGCATCAGACTTGCCTTTCTTACGCTTTTCGAGAAAAGCTTGGCAAAAGCTTTAATTTCATTATACTCCTATCTATCCCATTATACAACAAAAACAGGACATCCGAAGATGCCCTGCGAAATCGTTTTGTAATTTACTTCTGAACATTTGTATCTGCAGATACAAGTTCCTTTATGCTTGTTGCAAGACCTGCCACACCCTGAATGTTGGATGGGATGATAATCTTTGTTGCCTTGCCGTCTGCTGCCTTCTGGAATGCCTCGAGGCTCTTGAGTGCTACGACTGCATCGCTTGGAGCTGCCTCGTTGAGCATCTTGAGAGAATCTGCGAGAGCTTTCTGAACCTGGCGGATAGCCTCGGCTTCACCTTCAGCCTCACGGACCTTTGTTTCCTTGATGGCGTCAGCCTTGAGGATAGCGGATTCCTTCTGGCCTTCTGCGATGAGGATAGCGGATCTCTTTTCACCTTCGGCGTCGAGTATCTTTGCTCGTCTTTCACGCTCTGCCTTCATCTGCTTTTCCATGCTCTCCTGAATTTCACGAGGTGGAATGATGTTCTTAAGCTCAACACGGTTTACCTTGATGCCCCATGCATCTGTTGCCTCGTCGAGGATTACGCGAATCTTGGAGTTGATTACATCTCTTGATGTGAGAGTGTGGTCAAGTTCCATTTCACCGATGATGTTACGAAGTGTGGTTGCAGAGAGGTTCTCGATTGCGGAGATTGGTCTCTCAACGCCGTATGTGTAGAGCTTCGGGTCTGTAATCTGGAAATAGACAACTGTATCAATCTGCATTGTAACGTTATCCTTTGTGATAACCGGCTGAGGCGGGAAGTCGATAACCTGCTCCTTGAGGCTTACCTTCTTTGCAACTCTGTCGATGAAAGGAATCTTTACATGAAGACCTGTCTGCCATGATGCGTGATATGCACCCAGACGCTCAATTACAAAGGCATGAGCCTGAGGTACGATTTTGATGTTTGAAATTACTACTAAAGCAATTATGATTACAAGTGCCAAGATAACAACAAGTGATGCACTTACTGCTGCGATTCCCATAATATTTCTCCTTTATAAATGTATATTAATTTATTCTGCGGGGTGAACGATGAGCTTTACGCCCTCTATCGCCTCGACTTTTACCATGGTTCCCTCCGGAATAATACTTCCGTTTTTTGTTTTTGCCGACCAGCTGTTTCCTCCCACGAGAACTCTGCCGGTTCCTGTGATTTCGTTTATCTCTGTGGTTACTCTTCCTGTCATTCCGATATATCTGTCAGCGTTGGTAGCCTGAGTGTCTGCCACACGGAGTTTTTTCACAAGCGGTTTTGTTACAAACAGTGCGATTATGCTTACCGTAACAAATATGACAAGCTGAAGCCACAATGGAGCATTCAGAAGTGAACTTACAAATGCAGCTAAGCCACCCACTGCAAACCATATGGAAACAACCTGAGGTCCGGCCGCTTCAATCAGCATTGCGAGTATGATAACCGCCAGCCAGATCCATTTCAGCATATATTCTCCTCCTTTCAAAAGACTCATTACTTTTATAAAAGTGTATTGCCTTTATGTTTTAGATTATATTACAGTCTTAAGCTTTATTCAATAGGCTCCGGGTGCGAAATACACCCCTTTATTTCGCTGATTTTTCCACCTGTTGTTAATAATAACCAAAAACAGGGTTGATATTTTGACACAGCAAAAATAAGAATTATTATTATTTTTATTGACATAGAGATTATCAGCTGTTATAATATAGCCACAACGAAAGAGAAAGGAGCAAAGAAATGACCAAGCAGGGCGAAAAGCTGCTCATGGTGATGAACAACTCCACCAGGCACATGACCGCCGAAGAGATTTTCATGCTGTGCAAGGAAAACGATATTAAAATCAGTTTTGCCAGTGTTTACAGAAATCTCACCAATCTTCTTGACGAAGGTCTGATTCGCAAGGTGTCGATTCCCGGGGAACCCGACAGATTCGATAAAACGCCCACACCTCACGATCACATCTTCTGCTCCGTCTGTCACAACGTTGCAGATATAGATTTAGGAGACATGACCACCATGCTGGAGAGCAAAGTTGGAAAACACATAGACGGTTACGATCTCTCCATAAAATATGTCTGCCCCGAGTGCATCTCCGGAGATTAAAAAAGTCAGATATCGTCACAGGGCGATAAAATAAACAAGAAAAATTTTAAATTTACTTTTGGAGGAAAATTTATTATGGCAAAGTATGTATGTTCAGTTTGCGGTTACGTATATGAGGGTGACACACTCCCAGCAGATTTCACATGTCCACAGTGCAAGGTTCCTGCTTCCAAGTTCGTTAAGCAGGAAGAGGGCGAGATGAGCTGGGCAGCTGAGCACGTTGTAGGCGTAGCTAAGGGTGTTCCACAGGATATTCTCGATGGTCTCAAGGCTAACTTTGAGGGTGAGTGCACAGAGGTTGGTATGTACCTCGCAATGAGCCGTGTAGCTCACAGAGAAGGTTACCCGGAGATTGGTCTCTACTGGGAGAAGGCAGCTCTCGAAGAGGCAGAGCATGCAGCAAAGTTTGCTGAGCTCCTCGGTGAGGTTGTAACAGACAGCACAAAGAAGAATCTCGAGATGAGAGTTGAAGCAGAGAACGGCGCAACAGCTGGTAAGACAGCACTCGCAAAGAGAGCTAAGGAAGAGGGTCTCGACGCTATCCACGATACAGTTCACGAGATGGCAAGAGATGAGGCAAGACACGGCAAGGCATTTGCAGGTCTCCTCAAGAGATATTTCGGCTGATATTTTAAGAAAATTATATAAGGAGGACATTTCCCATGAAGTATGTATGTGATGTTTGCGGTTACATCTATGACCCGGCTGAGAACGACAATGTAGCATTTGCAGACCTCCCAGAGGATTATGCATGCCCACTCTGCGGAGTTGGTAAGGATCAGTTCAGCGAGGCTGAGTAATTAGTCAAAACTATGTGAGCAGCTCCCACTGTCGAAAGACGGTGGGAGTTTTTATGTTTAACTTATTCATATTCCAAATTGATAAACTTTCTGCTTTATGTTACAATATGAAAAAATATTGGGGGTTATAACATGGAAAAAAAGATACGTTATGATAATCTCGACCTGTTAAAAGCAATAGCCATAGTGATGGTTGTTTCTTTACATATTCCTATGTGGAACACCGATTTTATAGCAGATAACAATCTGAGTCAGTATGTTCAGTATTTCATCCGAATTATATGCGAAGGTGTTCCGATATTCATGACCATAAACGGATTTCTGAAGCTCAGAAACAAAGAGTCCGATTTAACCGAACATCTGAAAAAGACGTTAAAACTTTTTGTTCTATTCTTTGTGTGGGCTGTAATACTGATTATTCCAAGTATTCTTGTAGGAGGTCCGTTCCACAGTATTTCCGATATAATCCATTGTGTACTGAAAACAGATATAGGTTCTGAATATACCGGAGTGCTCTGGTTTCTGATAGGTATTATTGCAACATACCTTCTCTTCCCTGTTATTCACAGAATTTACAATTCAGACTTCAGGTTATATCTGTACTTTTTCTTCCTCGTGGGATTTTTCACAGTCGGGCTTGGAATCATCTATCTTATAAGAGATTTTATTCTTGTAAGCTGCGGTGGCGGAGCAATTATACTTGAAGCACTTGAATTTCTTGAAAGATTCAGGTTTTCATCAAGTTCAGCCTATCTTCTCTATGTCTTTTATTTTATGTTAGGCGGAGTTATTCTTCACTACTATGATTTCATCGTAAAAAACAAGAAGATTTTTGCAACTGTCGGTCTGTGTTCATGGATACTCTCTTATACCTACGCAGTAACCATAAGCAATGTCTGCAACAATCTTTGTGACCCAAGCATTAATTACGGCAATATTTTCATGACCTTCATAATTATCGGAATGATAGCTGTAAGCTCAGACTTCAAGGCCGGTAACAATCCTATTTACAGGCTTATTGTTTCTGTGGGTAAATGTACTCTCGGAATGTACCTCACTCATACGATTTTTATAAGGGTTTTCCAGAAATTTGTTCCGACAGACAGCTTTACAAAAAGAGTTATCTGCTTTGCGGCAGTTATTGTATGCAGTTATGTTGCCACAGCTGTTATGAAAAAGATTCCGTTAATTAAAAAACTGGTTGAAATATAACATCTGCTCTTCCGACTCACTCAGGTGGGTCGGTTTTTCTTTGCAAAATTTTGTTTGTTTGACTTTAACCCCCATGAGTGGTATTCTTTATGGGTATGAGTATAATTATAGAAATGGCGATAATATGAACACAAAAATACTTGACCCATTAAAGAAAGAAGATATTGATTTTGCAGGTGAAACGCTGAAAAACGGCGGACTTATCTGCATTCCGACCGAGACGGTTTACGGTCTTGCTGCTGATGCCCTTAATCCTGAGGCAGTTTCAGAAATATATGTCGTTAAGGGTCGTCCTTCAGACAACCCACTCATAGTTCACATTGCGGATTTTGATGATATTTATCCCCTCGTGAGGTATGTTCCCGAAAAAGCAAAGGCCCTTGCGGAAAAGTTCTGGCCGGGTCCGCTCACAATAATCCTGCCAAAGTCTGATATAATTCCCGACAAAACATCGGGAGGTCTTGACACCGTTGCGGTTCGTTTCCCCTCTCACCCTGTTGCACAGGCAATAATAAAGGCAAGCGGAAAACCACTTGCAGCCCCGAGCGCAAATCTTTCAGGCAAACCTTCTCCCACAGAGTTCAGGTACTGCTATGAAGATTTAAACGGTAAAATTCCCGGTATTGTAAACGGAGGCGACTGTGACGTAGGTGTGGAATCAACGGTTATCACTCTTGTACCTGAGATTCCCAAAGTTCTTCGTCCCGGTGGAATTA